>CACYHL010000055.1 GCA_902774205.1 uncultured Bacteroidota bacterium
TAACCTGCAAATCGGTGACGGCAAAATGACGGCGGCGTTGGTGTTTGACCGCGGCGCATTCATTACAATGGATTCTGTCATTGTGAAGGGTGACGCAAAACTCAGACCAGCATATATTTACCCATATCTTGGCATACGTAAAAAGAAAGCTTATTCTGAAAATGTCATGCGGCGCGTTCCTGAAAAGGTTTCTGCATTGCAGTTCGCTACGGAAGTGCGCCCTTCAGGTGTTGAGTTCACTGGTGACAAAGCATCGTTGTATCTGTTTCTTGACAAAAAACGGACGAATCTTTTTGACGGCTACATGGCTTTGGTGCCCGTTGATGAAAGAACAGGCAGGGTAGGGGTTGCGGGGGAGGTCAACCTTGCGCTGAAGAACCTGTTTGGCATAGGCGAGTCGTTTGATGCGGAGTGGCGCGCTCCCGGACAGAAATCGCAAAATTTGAGGCTCGTCGCCGCCTTTCCGTATCTGTTCAGAACGCCAATAGGAGCGGATTTGAGTTTCATGCTCAATAAAACAGACACGTCTTATCTTAACATGAATTATCGTATAGGATTGAGATATTCATTTCTTGCAAACGGATTTTTGAAGGCCTATTTCAACTATCTCACTTCTGATGTGCTGAACGCTGATTTGTTGCAAGTCGCTGAAAATGAATTGAATTATGTCGATTACCGAAAGCGGATGTATGGCTTGGCGTTTTCCTATTCGCATCTTGATTATATTTATAATCCGCGAAAAGGTGTGGAATTAGATGTTGATATTTCTGCAGGAAAACGAAAAATTATCAGAAATGCCCATGCGGATTCGTCTGTGTATGAAGGAGTTAAATTGGAAGCTGCGAACTATTCAATCGTAACAAAAGTGAATGGCTACATCCCGTTGCATAAGCGTTGGGTGTTGAAATTGGGGGCGGCAGGCGGCGGACTGTTTGGTGCGGACAATCTCGCAAACGACCTGTTCAAGATAGGCGGAATGAACTCGCTGCGAGGTTTTGCCGAAGATGAAATCATGGCAACATCTTACGTTACAGTTGCGGCGGAGCTGAGGTTCATTTTCGCCAAAATCGCCTATTTCAATCTCTTTTTCAACGCCGCATGGTACGAGCGAAACCTTCCGAACTCATACGTTTCCGACTGGCCTTTCGGCTTCGGCGCAGGGCTTGCTTTCGACACAAAAGCAGGCGTTTTCTTTCTCAATTACGCTCTCGGAAAACAGTTCAGCAACCCCATCTCCTTCAGGAACGGCAAGATACATTTCGGAATCGCAGTGGCGTTCTGAAAGCACAAACTTCCATTAACCCTGCCTCACCTAACAAAAAAAGCACCACTTTCGCGGTGCTTTTTACTGAATATGATATGTGTGATTATTTCACGAATTTGACAGTGCTGTTGCATCTATAACCTATCCAATCGGGAAACTACCAGTTCTTCATACGCTTGTTTCTGCTCTTTATTGAGGAAGGAATCTTTTATGAGCTGTTGCCATTTGGGAAATACCTTATGAAAACCTGCAATGAGACGCTGTACTACATTTTCTTCCAGTCCCATTGTCTTTGCTGCATTCAAGAAGTCTGCTAAGCGGAGTTTCGCCTTTTTTCCCGCAAGAGTAAGTGCTAATTCTTCCTTGCCATTGGGATTAGCTATGGCAACATTGAGGAGGTCATAAGCTGGCGTCAGTTGATAATCCTCTTCAGGGCGGTAGAGCGAGAAGTTCTTCAGGTGCATATCGTTATTGCCTGTGACAAAACAGAAGAGCAGCAACTGCATGTAGTTCGTAAGGTCGAGTTTGGGTGTGTTGCTATATTGCAAGATTTTCTTAGCAATCTGTTCATGTGCCCCTTTGTATTTATATTCCGTAGGGTGCAACGTTAATTGGCACATATACTCCATGTCAATCTTCTCGCCACTCCGGGTACGGTCAATACGCTTTGTGATATATCCCAGCTTTTCATCAGCCAGACGGATAAGGCTATGAGGGACTACACTGATCTTAGCAGCTTCTGCAAGGTGCATCGTTAGGTCTTCGTTTTCTGGCAGTTGTTCGTAACTTTCTGTCTGAGGCTTGAATATATAATCGCCCCAAAGCCCCACGATGGTCAAACGGCTACAACCATCATGTTTACTAAGGTTCAAAGACAGCTTTGGCTGAACACCTGTCAGAGATATTTGTGCACGAATCACCTGTTCGGCTAATTGGTCGAGTTCTTCATGCTTGTATTCCAACAAAGGTACCTCCTTTGTTCCGAAAAACTTTCGTGCACAACTCGGATGAAAGTCTTTCTGCCCCACTTCCAATTCTTTGTAACAATACAGACATTTACACATGGTCGCCTCCTTCCTCGTTTACAGGCACAACACCAACGGAACCTATACACTCCTTACAGCATAACAATAACAGCGACATACGGTCAAGAATGCTGATGTCGGTATTGCGAAGTGCCACATCAAGCAGCCACCCTTCAGGTATCAGACCGTCAAAGAACGGGAATAGTACAGGACTTACGAAAGCCTCTGTTTGTAATGGGAGTGTCAGGCTTACAGATTGCGCATCTTTTCGTGCAAGATACGCCTCATCATAACAGAATCGGTATTCGCCACCATCTTCGGTTAGGATGCCGGCAAGGATTCCTTTTCGATATATCTCGGCTTGTCTCATGACTTTTTTGTTGCTGTTAATTCATAGTTAAACAAATCGAGTAGCTGGTTGACCTTATCCATTCTTAGCGTTGGCTTTCCTTGTTCCAGATTACGCACGAAGCAAAGACCTACTCCCGACTTCATTGCGAGATCTTCCTGCGTAAGCCCATATTCCTTGCGCAATGCCTTTACTACGGTTGATAATTTTGTCTTTTCCATATAAATTATATTATTTCGAATGCAAAACTACAATATTTTTTTAAATTACATTATTTCTAATATAAAAAGTATGATATTTAACATTTTTATATGGGTTATGCTATAGTTTTTCTGTTTTTCGGTGATTTGTGGCGATTTTATTCGGTCGTTTATGACCTCCAGATTGCAGTCTGTTGCATTATGTTCCCATGCTATCAGGCTTGTGAGGCCAGTCCGACTCATAAAAGTTTGCACTATTAGCAAAGTGTCCACAGCTATTCCCGTTTCATATAATTATGGAATGAAAAATGGGGGGAGGGAAAAGCAGAAGGCACGCGTGCCGTGCCCCCCTTCCCCATCAAACAAAAAAGCACCACTTTCGCGGTGCTTTTTGTTAATATGTTGTTGTCGCTTATTTCACAAACTTGACACTGCCTTCGCTTGTCTTGACTACATAAATGCCAGATGCGAGGTCGCTTACACTGATTCTGTTCTCACGAGAACTCTTGACCAATGAACCAAATGCGTTGTAAATGAATATCTCATCGTTGCCTTCGCGGTCCACGAAAATGTAATCGGTGGCAGGATTCGGATAGACACTGAATTTAGCGTTTTCAGATGCAATGTCATTGACACCAGTTGAAAACCAAGCATAAAAATTACAAATGGAAACATCACACCAGCATTTATGGTATTTCTATTGTCATCTTGTCGAAGCCCAAAGAGACATTTTCGGGCAGCTGTTCCGACACATCGGCATATTTGCCCATTTCGTGGCTTATGTGGGTGAGTACGGCGCGTTTTGGCTTTAGTGTGCCAATGACAGCGAGCGCCTGCGCCAAGTTGAAATGCGAGTAGTGCTCCCGAATTCTCAATGCGTTAAGGACCAATAAATCAAGATTTTGGAGTTTCTGCATCTCCTTTTCAGAAATGAAACTCGCGTCAGTAATGTAAGCGAAATTGCCGATACGGTAGCCGAGAATCGGGAGCGTGAGATGTTTCACATGTATCGGCTCAATTTTAATGTCGTGAATGTAGAACGGCTCATCGTAAACCGGCACAACAGCCAAATCGGGAACACCCGGATATTTCACCGTCTTGAAGGCGTAGTCGTAATCTTTTTTTACGACAGCAAGAACGCGCGGCAGACCGTAAATCGGCATTGTGTGTCTCATTCTGAAGTTTATGGGACGCACATCGTCCAAGCCGGCCAAATGATCCTTGTGCTCGTGCGTAACCAGCACTGCAGTTATTTCTGTTATGTTGTTCGAGAGCAGCTGCAACCGCAAGTCAGGGCCGGCGTCTATCAGGAACTTCTCGTTCCCAACCTCAACGAAAGCCGAGGTGCGCAGCCGTTTGTCGCGGCTGTCTGCCGACAAACAAACATCGCAGGTGCAGCCGACAACCGGCACGCCCTGCGATGTTCCTGTTCCCAATAATGTGATTCTCATTACAGGAAAAAAGATTATTCCTCGTCTTTGTTTTCCTCTTCGTACTTCTTGATGATTTCGCTTTGTACTTCGGCAGGGACCTGCTGATATTCAGCGAATTTCATGCTATAAGACGCACGACCTGAGGTTATTGAGCTCAAAGTTGTGGAGTATTTGTTCATCTCTGCCAACGGAACTTTTGCGCGGAGGTTCTGGAACTCGCCTTCGCTGTCCATACCCATCACGATGCCACGGCGGCGCGGGGACAAAGACTTCAACGTCATAGATAGGTTCAAGAATCTTCGGACCTGCGTTTTTGAAGGCCTCTTTGAAAGCGTTACGTCCAGCCAACTTGAACGCCAATTCGTTAGAGTCAACGGGGTGCATTTTACCGTCGTATATGTTCACAACGATATCGCGGGCGTAAGAGCCTGTGAGCGGGCCGTCTTCCATCTTCTCCATGATACCTTTCAGAATGGCCGGCATGAAGCGCGCATCGATTGCGCCACCAACAATACAGTTGTTGTAGATGAGCTTGCCGCCCCACGGGAGGTCATAAGTCTCGGTTGCGCGGATAGGATATTTCTGCTGTGTCGGCATACCATCATAGTATGATTCGATGAGCATGTGAACCTCGCCGAACTGACCAGAACCACCTGACTGTTTTTTGTGGCGGTACATTGCTTCAGCCGATTTTGTGATAGTTTCGCGATACGGGATTTTCGGAGCGTAGTACTCAATCTCGATCTTGCTTCTCTCAACAAGCCATTTCACAATGTTGAGGTGCTGCTCGCCCTGACCTGAGATAATCATCTGTTTGAGTTCCTTTGACTGTTCCATGAGGAAAGTTGGGTCAGTCTTGCGGATTTCGTTGAGAGCGGCGCCCATCTTCTCCTCATCGGCGGTGTTTTTGGCGCGCACCGCAGTGCGGAATTTCGGTTCAGGATAAACAGTCGGTTCGATAATATCATCGCCTTTGGCAACCAATGTGCTGCCTGTTGGTGATGATTTCATTTTGATAGTTGCCACAACATCACCTGCCACAGCTTTTTCAACCTCAATACGGTTCTTGCCTGCGAAAGCCAAGAGCTGTGAGATTCTCTCCTTGGTGTTTGTCGTTGTGTTCAGAATATCAGCTGCCTTAACGAGTTCGCCGTCACAAACTTTGATGAAAGCAACCTCGCCGATATGCTGTTCGATAGTGGTTTTGAAGACATAACCTGCGAAAGGTTCAGCGGCGTTGCACTTGTGCTCGTTGCCGTTTGTAGCTTTCATCGCGGGAGTTTCGTCTGGAGCGGGGCAGTTCTTAACCACGAGTTCCATCATGCGGTCAACGCCTTGGTCTGTTTTGGCTGCGACACAGAAGACCGGGAAAGTGCCACGGTTCAGCACACCGAGCTTGAGACCCTTAATCATCTCCTCTTCTGAGAGGGTGCCCTCTTCGAAGAATTTGTCCATCAGTGATTCCTCATTTTCAGCAGCTGCCTCGATGAGAGCGTTGTGCATTTCCTCTGCCTTGTCCTTTTCGCCAGCCGGAATATCCTCAACAACCATTTTGCCGCCGCCAACCGGGAATTTCAGGAGTTTCATCTGAAGAAGGTCGATGACTGAGTCGAAGCCGACACCTGCGTTGACAGGATATTGGAACGGCATGACGCTACCGCCAAAGTAATGTTTCAGCTGGCGGAGAGTCTCGTCGAAATTTGCTTTTTCGTGGTCGAGTTCATTCACAACGAACATAACCGGAACGTTCATTTTCTTAGTCCAGCGCCATTGGATCTCAGCGCCCACGTCAACGCCGTTCTGAGCGTTGATGACCATAAGTGCTGAATCCATAACACGCAAAGAGCCAATAACTTCACCGACAAAATCATCAAAGCCAGGGCAGTCGATCATGTTTATCTTGCAGCCCTCAAATTCAGCATACATCACTGTTGACTGGATAGACTGCTGTCTTTCCAGCTCGATGTCGCGGTAATCTGAGATGGTATTTTTGTCTTCAACAGTTCCACGTCTTGAGATAACGCCTCCGTGGAAGGCCATTGCCTCAGCCAATGTGGTTTTTCCTACGCGGTTACCACCAATGATGGCAACATTTCTGATTTCTTTAGTCTGATAAACTTTCATTGTAATGTAATATAATTATGTATTTATAAATTTTGAACAAAATTATTTGCTCTGTATAATGAGCGGCAAAGATACAATTTTTTTTGCGACTATGGCACCTTTTCCCTTAAATTTTTCTCGCCCTGTTTTTCCGCTTTTGGATATTGGCTCTGACAACGCAATAGTCGATGAGAGGGGCGAAGATGTTCATAAGCAGAATGCTGAGCATGATACCCTCAACGTAGCCTTTGCCCGCGATTCGGATAAGCATAGCGATTATGCCGACAAGCGCGCCGTAAATATATTTCCCGAGTTGGGTGTGCGCTGCGGTCACGGGGTCGGTTGCCATGAATACCGCGCCGAAGAGGAAGCCGCCCATCAGCAGGTGCTGGTATGCTGGAACGGGCGTGCCTGCAACCACACCGGTGGCATTGAGCAGCGCGGCTGTGATGTAGCCGCCTGCTATGGTTGAAAGCATTATCCGCCAGCTCGCAACTTGTGTCACTAACAATATTAAAGCACCTATGAGAATGGCGATTTTTGATGTTTCGCCGATACTGCCGGGAATGGTTCCTATGAACATGTCGAGCATGGACGGCAGTGGCTCCGCCGCCTGCGAGCTGAGGATTCCAAGCGGGGTGGCGCCGGTCACAGCGTCACCAGCCTCGGCTATCCACACGCTGTTCCCCGATATTGTTGTCGGGTAGGCGAAGAAAATGAAGGCGCGGGCAAGCAGCGCGGGATTGAGGAAGTTGTAGCCCGTGCCGCCGAACACCTCTATTCCAAAGAGTGTTGCGAAAATCGTTGCCACAGCCACAATCCAGAGCGGTATGTCGGGCGGAAGTATCATAGGCAGGATAAGACCTGTCACAAAAAAACCTTCTGCCACATCGTGCCCGCGGTGCTGCGCGAAGATTATCTCCACAGTCAGCCCACTGATGTAAACCACAATGACAAGCGGCAGCCATTTCAGAAAGCCGTACCAGAATGATTGCCAGATAGTTACACTCTCACCCATCGACGTGAAATGCTGATAGCCGATGTTCCAAAGTCCGAACAAAAGTGCGGGCACAAGAGCTATCATCACTGTAATCATTATGCGCTTCATGTCAACAGAGTCTCGTATGTGGCTTCCGGTGCGGGTCGTCGTCTCCGGTGTCAGAAAAAATGAGTCTGCGGCGCGGAAAAGCGCGCGGAAAGGGTGCAAAGGCTTCCCTTTTTCAAAATATTTGCTTAGGTTGTCACTCCACTTCTCTAAAAAACTCATCTTTTAACTGTTTTTAACTGTGAACAATCCTTCTCTTATTATTTTCTGACATTCAGTCTTTGACGGACAGACGACTTCACATAGCGCAAAGTCCTCATCATCAACCTCATATATACCCAAATCCTCCATAAGTTCCACATCTTTTATAAGGCATGCCTTGAGCAGTTCCATTGGCAAAATGTCAAACGGGAACACTTTTTCGTAAATGTCAGTCATTACAAAATTCCTCTTTTCGCCATGCATTGTGGTGTCAAAGTCATATTTCCGTTTTTTTGATAAAAATGCAAGAAAAGTGTGTGAAAAGCTCCATTTTTTCAGTCCGGGCAGAAGCCATCCGATAAATTCCCGTTTTCCACCTTCGCCAATAACTGTTATCTGGGAATCGTAGAAACGGACACTCATATTTTCTGATAACTGTTTTCCTGTCAATATATTACCACTGATAATCCGAAGATTTTTGTCATTGATAGAAGAAAACGAACCGGTAAGCTGTGAAATGTCCGTGCCGTAAGTCATAGTGTAATATTGCGGATTTTGGGCGCAAGGTCCGGTCAGCGCGATAGTTTTTTCAAACGACAACCTGCCGTGCAGAAACACTCTTCCGATTGTCACCACATCTTGCGGATTGACGAACCAGACAGTCTCGCTCTTGTTTATCGGGTTTGTTTTGTGGATTTGTGTCCCAATGTTGCCCGCTGGATGCGGTCCCGAAAAATAGTGCTTGTCTGTCCCCGCGATGCTTTCAAATATCACATTATCAGCGTTTGGTCTCATGCAAAGCGTCACTGGCGCAAGCATTTTCAGAATCTCAACGCCTTTCTTAAACTCTTCTTTCTTATCTTTCAGAATGAAACTGATGTCTGGGGCGAGCGGTGCAGTGTCGAAACAGGAGATGAACAGCGCTTTGGGCGTGTCGTCAGGGTTGGCAATAATTGAAAATGGGCGTTGGCGTACAGCAGGCCACAGGCCGTTGCCCAACAAAATATCAATCACCTCGTTTCTGCCAAATTCCGCCGGAATAGTGGTTTCTGTTTCGTTTTCTGAACCGTCTCCGGCAATTTCAATACTCTGAATGCTACGTTTCTCGCCGCGGACAATGTCTGTTATCTTCCCATTAGCGGGAGAGACAATCACAATTTTTTCGTTATTGCTGTCAGCGAAGAGCGGTGTGCCTACTTTCACCGTGTCGCCCACCTCGACCAAAAGTTCTGGCTTCAGCCATCTGAAATCGGAAGGCGAGATGTGGTATTGGCTGCTTTTGTGCAGTCCGATAACCTGCTCCGCAGCTCCTTTCAGCAGAATGTCGTATCCTTTGGATATATGGTGGATATTCTTTTCTCGCATATTTGTTTCGTAGTATTATCTATTTTTCGAAAAGCAAATTCAAGTTAAAAAAACAATGCGGCAAATTTAACATTTTTCCATGAATAATTCGTGGAATGTCGCAAATTAATGTTGAAGAGACATCATTTAGTAACCTTATACCAACGACTGCTTTTATAAACTCTAAGAATGTTTCGGTTCGGTATGGAGTGTTACATGTGTTTCTGGCCCGAACTTCTCTTTCAGTTTATTTTCGATAGCGGTGGTGCGCTCATGCGCTTCCTGCAACGGCATTTTCCCGTCCATTCGGATATGAGCTTCTATTGCGATACGGGTTCCAATCTTTCGTGTTCTGATATTGTGTGGCTCCGAAACATCAGGAAATGAGGTGATTATATCTTCTATCTCTTTTTCTGTCTCTTCTGGAAGAGAACACTCTGTGAGCTCTCCGACACTGTTTTTAAGTAAATCCCACGCTACCTTCACTAACATTCCGCCAACGAGAATTGAGGCTAACGGGTCAAGGATAGCCCAGCGGTTGCCGAAGATAATTGCTCCGCCAATTCCGATTGCCGCGCCGACAGAAGAGAGCGCATCGCTGCGATGATGCCATGCGTTGGCAATAACAGCTTGTGAGTCAAGAGATTTCCCTTTTCGATAAGTGTATTGGTAAAGAATTTCTTTTACCAAAATTGAAAACAATGCTGCCCACAATGCAAGTTGTCCAGGTACTTCCAACTCTGCGCCGTTAAGCCAATCTGCAAATTTAAGGCTTCCTGAGACAATGATTCCGACTGCCGCTGCAAACAACGCCAAGCCGATGAAAAAAGTCGCCAGAGTCTCGAACTTGCCATGTCCGTAGTCGTGGGAGGCGTCTTGCGGTTTGGAGCTTATGCGGACAAAAGCCAGCACTACAATGTCGGTGCCAAAGTCCGACAGGGAGTGCACCGCGTCGGCAATCATTGCCGCGCTATGGCCAAGCATGCCTGCAATGAATTTGAACACAAGGAGAAAGACATTGCAAAAAGTGCCTGCCAAAGTAACTTTGTATATCTCATTTTCGCGCTTCATGATGCCTCACATTGAATTGGCAAAAATAACAAAAAACGCAATCAGGGCATACACGTTTTCTGTCTGAACTGATATAAAATTATTCCAGTGGAGATGGCGGCGTTCAGCGATTCTGCTCGGTTGTCTCCCCGCGCACATGTCCGTATGTTTACCCGTCCGGTTGCTAACGCACTCACTTCATCAGAAATTCCGTTTCCTTCGTTACCAATGATAATGATGTCATTGTTGCGGAAGGGAACTTGCTCAACGGGGGTGCCGTCAAGAAATGTGCCGTATATGTTTCTGTCTTTCTGGCTTTTAAGGAATGCACACAAGTCGGTGTGAAAAACTCTGACACGGCAGAACGAGCCCATGGAGGCCTGTATCACTTTCGGGTTGGCAAATTCTACGGTGTCGCTGGAGCAGACGATGTCGGTAATGCCGAACCAGTCGGCGGTGCGCATTATAGTGCCCATGTTGCCGGGGTCACTGATACAGTCGAGTGCGAGAACGGGGCTGTCGGGACTCAAAGTTCCGATGTCGAAGCGTGGCGTTTCGGCGACAGCCAGCACCTCCTGAGGGCTTTTCAGTCCGCTGACGCGTTCCAAGTCTTTCGTGCCCGCCTCAAGAGTTTCAACGCTTTCAGGCACAATATTGCCGTGCGCCGCCAACCATTCGGGGGTCGCCGCCAACTGTACTGTCTTTAGTTCCGAAGCGAGCAGGTCAGCCACCGATTTCGTCCCCTCAACTATAAACAGTCCGTATTCTTCGCGGTATTTGCGCAACTGCAATTTTTTTATTTCGGTTATGTGCCGTTTTTCCATGATGATAGTGTTGTTTGATTTGCCGGGTGTGATATATTATTTCCGATTGTCTGATGTGTTGTGTGATATCATTATTGTCAGAATAAGATCATTCTAATGTTTTGTGCCGCAAAGATAATCAAATTTAATAAAAACTTGTGGCTTGTTTGGGAATGGAATATTTTTGCAAAAAAAGAGGGAAACCTTTCTTTTAGATTTCCCTCTCTCGTTTTTGAAAAGTTCCTTTCTTATTCTCCGATAAGTTTTTTGTAGTTGTCAGCGTCAAGAAGCTCATTGACTTCAGCGGGGTCGTTCATTTTTACTTTCACAACCCAACCTGCCTCGTATGGATCGGTGTTCACCAATCCCGGATTGGCTTCAAGTTCGCTGTTGAACTCCAAGACCTCGCCGCTGATGGGCATAAACAGGTCAGAAACGGTTTTCACAGCCTCAACGCTGCCGAATGTCTCTTCTTTCTCAAGTGCCTCACCCACAGATGGAATGTCCCAGAAAACGATGTCACCAAGTTGGTCTGCCGCGTATGCGGTGATACCGATAATTGCAACGTCACCGTCAACTTTCACCCATTCGTGTGATTCAGCATACTTTAAATTGCTCGGAAAATTCATAATAAATTTGTTTTAAAGGTGAATAATTATTTTAAACAGTCATGATTTCTTTCTCTTTGGCATCGACCATCTTATCAATTTTTGATATGAAGTCGTCTGTCATTTTTTGGATGTCGGTTTCAAGTTTCTTAACCTCATCTTCAGGAATGCCATTGTCTTTCAACTTCTTAGCAGTGTCATTGGCGTTTCTGCGCGTGTTGCGGACCGCCACTTTGTTCTGTTCGGCATCCTGTTTCATCTTTTTCACGAGTTCTTTTCTGCGCTCCTCTGTCGGGGTGGGGACAACAATGCGGATAAACTCGCCCGTGTTCTGCGGGGTGAATCCAAGGTTCGCCGCAAGAATCGCCTTCTCGATGAGCGGCAGCACGTTCCTGTCCCAAGGTTGGATGACAATCTGGCGCGCATCAGGCGTGTTAATGTTGCCGACCTGCTCTATCGGGGTGAGTGTGCCATAATAGTCAACTTTCAGTCCCTCAAGCATTTGGGGAGTCGCTTTCCCAGCGTGAATTTTTTGAAGTTCTTTTTCAAATGAGTTGATTGTTTTTTCCATGCTCTCGCGAGCTTGAGCCATACACTTCTTACTCTCTTCCATAAATATTTGATTATTAATTGTTTGTGATTATCGTTCCAATTTTTTCTCCATTAATTATTTTCAGCAGCTCGCCTTTCACCGAAGCGTTATACACACATATCGGCAAATTGTTTTCGCGGCACATGGTGAATGCAGTCAAATCCATGATTTTAAGATTCTTAGAATACGCTTCTTGGAAAGTGAGGTTGTCGTACTTTGTTGCTGTTGGGTCCTTTTCGGGGTCAGCGGTATAGACACCGTCAACGCGGGTGCCCTTCAGCAGCAACTCGGCTTTGATTTCGAGTGCGCGCAGTGCAGCTCCTGAATCGGTGGTGAAAAACGGGCTTCCGGTGCCGCCAGCCATTATCACCACATATCCTTCTTTTATGAAACCATCGGCAGCGCGAAATGACATTTTCTCTCCAATGCCTTCTATCTTCATGGCTGTCAATACTTTAGCTTTAATGCCATTCGCTTCCAAAGCATTTTGCAGAGCCATTGAGTTGATAACTGTCGCCAACATTCCCATTTGGTCGCCCTGCCGGCGGTCGAAACCGCGCGCATTGCCCTGCACACCACGGAAAATGTTGCCTCCGCCGATAACCACGCCGACACCGACACCCAGCTCTACTATTGAGCCGATTTCTACAGCTAAATTATTAAGTATCTGATAATCAATGGTGTAGCCATTATTTGCTTGTAGCGACTCACCGCTAAGTTTTAATAGAATGCGTTTGAATTTCATATTAAAAATTTCTGCAAAAGTACATTTTTTTATAATACGTTTAAATATGTAAAATAAACTTTACTTTTGACAATTTGTATTATTTTTGCAAAATTGATGAAACGAATAAAATACGGGCTTTGCGATTGCCCAAACAAAAACTGAAAATATGAAGAAATTTTTTCCGGCGGCAGCCATAATCTGCGTTTTAATCATAATTGGAATAACATCTTGTGAAAGGAAAAAAGACAAGAGGGAGAAGCCGGCGGCGGGCATCGAATGTCCCGAGTTCAGCGCGGATTCGGCGTTCCAGTATGTGAAGCGGCAGACCGACTTCGGACCGCGAGTGCCTAACACGGAGGCGCACGCCAACTGTGCGGCTTTTCTGGTAGCCGAACTCGGTCGTTTTTGCGATACCGTTGAAATAGAGCGTTTTGATGTGAAGGCGTATGACGGCACAGTGTTGCATTCTCAGAATATCATAGGACGTTTCGCTCCTGAAAATGAGCGGCGGATAATCTTGGCCTCCCATTGGGATTCGCGCCCCTTTGCCGACCACGATCAGAACGAAGCCAACCGCGAAAAGCCGATAGACGGCGCGAATGACGGTGCGAGCGGTGTCGGGGTGTTGCTCGAAGTTGCGCGACAGTTGGCAGCGAGAAATCCTAAAATTGGCATTGACATAATCTTCTTTGACGCTGAAGATTACGGCACTCCTTCGAGTGTTGACCTGCCCGGCGACTGGTGGGGACTCGGCTCACAGCATTGGGCAAGGCAGGCGGCTGCAACTGGCTACAACGCTGAGTTCGGAATCCTGCTCGATATGGTCGGGGCTTCAGACGCCACTTTCTACCACGAGTCTTTCTCCGCTTATTATGCCAACGACATTGTCTCCAAAGTCTGGGGAACAGCAAACAAATTGGGCTATGGACAATATTTCATCAACGAGTCAGCCCATCCCATCACAGATGACCATCTTTACGTGAACAAGTACGCGAATATCAAAATGATAGACATTATCCATCAGGATAAAAAATCAGGAACTGGCTTCCCACGCGTCTGGCACACTTTGGACGACAACATCAGCAACATTGACAAAAACACACTTTCTGTTGTTGGCACCACGCTTTTGGCAGTTATTGAAAATTTGTAGTTTTTAGATTAGTCTAAAAAACAATAATTTGACAAAAAAGCGGATTGTTTGTAAAAAATTTTTTCTTAACTTTGCGGTCAATTTTTTCGCCGATTTTGTCAACGGGCTTCACAAAATATCGGAAATTTGCTTAATAACAAAAAGAAGTCCCATATTTTAACATGAGAATAGTATGAAAAAACTATTACTTTTTATCAATTTTTTTCTTTCATTTTTATTTTTCGCTGTCGGGCAAAACGCGACTTTCACATGGCAGGCTGTTGTGAGGGATGTTGATGGCAGGTTGGTGAATGGCGCGACTGTTGGCGCAAGGATTTCAATCATGCACAACGCACCCAATGGTACAATGGTTTATAGTGAAACCCACACAACGACTACAAGTGCCCAAGGGTTGGCGACATTCCAAGTCGGGGGCGGCACAGTCATTAGCGGCTCTTTGCAGACCATAGACTGGGGGGACGGCATTTAT
>CACYHL010000056.1 GCA_902774205.1 uncultured Bacteroidota bacterium
TTTTTACGTTCTCAACCATTTTTTCGATATCGTTTTTGCAAGAAACAATAGAAAAGAGCTATATTTCAGATTAACAGAATGGTACAAACTGAAAATCACACTTTCCTAACCCCCAATCGCCCTATTTTTTACACTTTTCCAATTTTTGTCAGTTTCAGTGTGGCACTTTCTTCCCCAAAAATTCATTTTTCTCAGGTGAAGAAAAATCAATAACCGACGCGCTTTTTTGTATCAGTTGGCCTTCGCTGTAATCGTGTGATATAATAGTATTATGCCAGAGTGTAGGTTCTGTTTTTATTGGCTCCATGTGCCACGATCTTGCCTTCTTTCAACAATTGGTATAGATATGCTTTGGTTTGCGTCGGCTTCAATCCAAGTAGTGCCGACAATTCCGATGTCTTGACGCTGCCTTTTTCTTTAAGGTAGGACAAAATTATCGTCGGTTTATCGTCGGTTTTTGCTAATTTATCGTCGGTTGCCGTAGGTTTGTCGTCGGAGGGTCCCCATCCTTCAGGGGCATTGATGAGCATGTAACGGTTCTTTAACTCGTTGTTTTTGTTCAACAACAGGTTACGGAAGAAACGTTCGAGGAAACTGAAATCATAGTCAATGCCGAGCCTAGCATTCTTGTAATTGGCGCGGACCAACGCATTGCGGAAATACCATGAATGTTCTTTGAACATATCGTTGGTGGCCTCGTACCCCAGGGAACGCAGATATTGGATAGCGAATACCGCCGTTGTGCGGGTGTTTCCCTCACGGAATGGATGGATTTGCCATAAACCTGAAACGAATTGGCAGATGTGGCGCACTTTCTCTTCTTCAGTCAGTCCCTTGTAACTAAATTCACGCTCCTGCTTGATATCATAATCAATGGCACGCCGAAGGTCCTCCCAGTTCAGGTAATTGACAGTGTCGCCCCGAAGCACCCATTCTTTTTTTGTGATGTCGAACTGACGAAGCTCACCGGCATGTTTGAACACACCCTCGAAGATACGGCGGTGTGTTGCCACAAAGCCATTTGTGTTGAATGCGAAGGTCTTGGAAGAAAGTATTTTCTTGATATTGGCTGATGCCTTGTCGCACTCTGCGGCATCGTCATCCTTCGGTGTTCGGTTTGTCCTGCTGCTATAGTAAGTGTCGAGCAGTTGCCGCACCTCGTCGATGGTAATGTCGCCTTCGATATTGCGGCGTGCCACATCAAGCAGATATTGCGAAGGCTTCAGTCCATCCACCTGCTGCAAACCGATGGCAGTCTGCCAAGCCGCCGCACTTTCCTGCGCCGATGGCTCCACCTGTCGGATATATTCATCAAATTCTTCCTGTTTCATTTTCAACTGTTTATTTGTTCATAGTTCATTGTCTCTTCTAACAGTCCTTGCCACGATCTTTTTGTTAAGTTGGCCTTAGCTGTAGTAATAAATGGTTGAATGTATCTTATTAAATCACTACGGGTAAAGGTATTTCTATTTTATAAAAATGTGAAAGATTACGTTCCCTATTCGTACAAAGCATTTGCAAAGGAGTTCCCAAGACGGGATTGCCTCCCTTGACAGATTCTGTTGGATATATAATTACACAAGGCACCGTTGGTATACTTTTTGTTTTTTTTAACTCAAATACTTGTTGGTATATAGTATATAAGGGGCCTTTTATATCTTCAATCATTAGATGATAGTTCTCATCTGCTATTTCTCCATTTTTGAATGAAATTCTTTTGCCAAATAAAACATAATTATCCTTTTGAATATTTTTTAATCTATCCTCATCCTGCTCTAACCAATCAAAATGGCACCTATTAATCCAGTCTTCCTTATTTTTTTTAAGCAAAACAAGGAAAGCATCTGCAAAGGGCTTGATATAATCAACAGGTGTTTTTTCATTTGCAAATGGTACATACTGGGCATTAAAACCTAATCCATATCCTACTTCATCTTCTCTCCAGTATATATGATACTGTATTTCTGACCCTCCTCCTTCGTTGATTGCCCAATCTCTACCACTATTTTCGTCATATTTGAATAAAATATTTCTATTTGAGCATCTACGCAGTTGCCCCAGTTCTTTTCTTTTGAGAGCAAACTCTACGCAAAAACAGCCCAAATCGTTATTGATTTGATCAACCAATACTTTTAACGAGGCTATCTTCATAATGCTATTTTAAATTTTGTTATTTCATTTATACTTCCATTCTCCCTCCCGTCAGCAACGCCAGCACGGGCATACAATATTGGCTGCATGTCAGTTTGCTCCCCTGTCTCAACAGGTCAGCCGACCACCATAGCTCGTATTCGAGTTTACGGATATTGATCATAATCAACTATTAGTCATAAATTATTCAATCTACAAAGATACGATTTTCTTTACACTTTTCCAATGGAAAAACAGGCATTTTTTTGCCCTTTCCCCAACCCCAATTTCATTTCTTCAAAAAAATCTCCACCAATAAATATCATATAGAAATTTTTTGTACTTTTGCACCTTGAAATTTTAACGATAAAAAAACAATAAAGTAAAAGGAAATTATGTACTTGACACCAGAAGTAAAAAAAGACATTTTCACGAAATTCGGGAAAAATGCAGCTGATACGGGTTCACCGGAAAGCCAAGTGGCGTTGTTCACCCACCGTATCAAACACCTGACAGAACACCTCAAAGCCAATAAGAAAGATATCGTAACAAAGAGAGCTTTGATGGGGCTGGTCGGTAAAAGAAAAAAAATGATGGAATATATCAAGCAGCAGGATATCGAGCGGTATAGAGCCATTGTTAAACAATTAGGTTTGAGAAAGTAAGAGACGATTCAACTGTTCGTCTTACAAAAGAAGGCAATTATCACAATTGCCTTCTTTTGATATTTAATGAATTATTTAACTGTATTTTATTATGTTAGGAGTAAGTAAGACTTTTAAACTTGAAGATGGTAGAGAGATAACAATAGAAACCGGAAAGTTGGCTAAACAGGCAGACGGCGCCGCAGTTGTGAAAATGGGCAACACAATGCTGCTTGCTACTGTTTGCTGCAAGAAAGAGGCTGTTGAAGGGACTGATTTTATGCCTCTTCAGGTTGAATATCAAGAGAAATATGCGGCTGTCGGTCGTTTTCCCGGCGGCTTTTTCAAACGTGAAGCGCGCCCCTCAGATTATGAGATTCTGATCGCCCGCCTTGTTGACCGCGCGCTTCGTCCGCTCTTCCCGGACAATTTCCACGCTGAGACACAGGTTATCGTCACGCTCATTTCGGGCGACAAGAACAACCTTCCGGACGCATTGGCAGGCCTCGCTGCTTCTTCAGCATTGTCTGTCTCAAATATCCCGTTCGGCGGACCTATTTCAGAGGTGCGTGTCGGCCGCATTGATGGCAAAATGGTGATTAACCCGACAGTCGAGGAGATGGAGAAATCCGATATCGACATGATTGTCGCCGCCACAATGGATAATATCATGATGGTTGAAGGCGAGATGAAGGAAATCTCGGAGGCTGATATGGTTGAGGCTCTGAATGCCGCGCACGCTGCCATTAAGGTCCAGTGCCAGGCTCAGCTCGACCTCGCGGCGATGGTTGAGAAGGCAAACCCGAAACGCGAATATTGCCACGAGACTAACGATGAAGACCTTCGTAAACGTGTCCACGAGGAACTTTACGATAAGGTTTATGCTGTTGCAAAATCGTTTAAAGGCAAACAGGAACGCAATGAGGATTTCGACAAGATAGTCGAGGAGTTTATAGAATCTCTTCCTGAAGAAGAGAGAGACGAGAAAGCCCCGATGGTGAAACGCTATTACAGTGATGTCCAGTATGATGCGATGCGCGCTATGATTCTCAACGAGCGTATCCGTCTTGACGGTCGCAGCCTCGACCAGATTCGTCCGATTTGGATTGAGACCGGCTATCTGCCGTCAGCGCACGGCTCAGCAATCTTCACCCGCGGTGAGACACAGTCGCTCTGTACCTGCACACTCGGTACAAAACTCGATGAGCAGACTATCGACGGCGCCGTTGTTGAAGGCTCAAACCGTTTTATTCTTCACTATAACTTCCCGCCGTTCTCTGTCGGTGAGGTCAAACGCATGGGCACAGGCCGCCGCGAGATCGGTCACGGCAACCTTGCCAACCGCGCCCTCAAACCGATGATTCCGTTTGATGATCCGACATTCCCTTACACGGTGCGTATCGTTTCCGACATTCTGGAGTCAAACGGCAGCTCTTCCATGGCGACTGTCTGCGCTGGCACATTGGCGTTGCTCGATTGCGGCGTGAAGATGAAAAAGCCTGTCTCAGGTATCGCTATGGGACTTATAACTGACGAAAAAACAGGTAATTACGCTATTCTTTCTGATATATTGGGTGATGAGGACCACCTCGGCGACATGGACTTTAAAGTCTGCGGTACTGAAGATGGTATCACAGCCTGCCAGATGGATATAAAGATAAACGGGCTTTCGGCTGAGATTATGGCAGAGGCTCTTGAGCAGGCTCGCAAAGGCCGTATGTTCATCCTTGGCAAAATCAAGGAGGCGATGCCGGCTCCGCGTGAGGACTACCGCTCGTTTGTTCCGCGTATCATGCAAATGCAGATCGACCGCGAGTTCATCGGTGCTGTTATCGGCCCTGGCGGCAAGAACATTCAGGAACTTCAGCGCGAGACCAATACTGTCATCAATATTGAGGAGGTCGGCGACTTTGGCATTATTGACATCGCCGCCCCGAACCTTGATGACATCAACCGTGCCATTGACCGTATCAAAGCCATCACCACGAAACCTGAGATTGGCGAGGTGTATGAGGGCGTTGTGAAGAATATCCAGCCGTTCGGCGCGTTTGTGGAGTTCCTGCCCGGCACAGACGGACTTCTCCATATCTCAGAGATTTGCGAGAAACGTCTGGATACTGTTGAGGAGATGCTTCACGAAGGCGATAAGATACAAGTGAAACTTCTCTCAATCGACCCGAAGACAGGCAAATACAAACTTTCGCACAAGGCTCTGACAGAAACCGGCGAGCGTCCGGAGAAGCCAGCCCGCCAGTCACACGGCCATCAGAGAAACGGTCGCCGCGGTCCAAGAAAAGAGAGTAATAACAAATAAAATTTTTATAGTTATGAATTTAATAGATCAGATAAAAGAAAACGCAAAGAAACTTAACAAGACACTCGTTCTTCCTGAAGGCGAGGAAGAGAGAACTCTTAAAGCTGCCGACGTGGCTATAAAAGAGGGTTATGCCAACATCGTTCTGCTCGGCAACGCTGATAACATCAAAGCGAAAGCTGCTGAGTGGGGTTTGACAAACATCGGCAAGGCAAAAATCATCGACCCGAAGAACAATCCTAAAAAAGAGTTCTACGCTGAGATGCTTTGCGAAATCAGAAAGAAAAAAGGAATGCAGATGGAAGAGGCTCTCCGCTTGGTTGAGGATCCGCTCTATCTTGGCACGCTTCTTATTAAAAACAAGGAAGTTGACGGCGAGGTTGCTGGCGCGCAGAACGCAACCGGTGATGTGCTCCGTCCGGCTTTCCAGATTGTTAAGACCCTGCCCGGCGTTTCTGTCGTTTCTGGTGCTTTCATTATGATTTTCAAGGATAAACAGTGGGGTGATGATGGTATCATGGTCTTCGCTGACTGCGCCGCTCATCCGAATCCGAATGAGAACGAACTTGCTGAGATAGCGGTTGTTACGGCTCAAACCGCGAAGAAAATCGCCGGACTTGACCCGCGTGTGGCAATGCTGAGCTTCTCGACAAAAGGTTCGGCGAAGCACGAGATGGTTGACAAGGTTGTCAATGCAACAAGAATCGCTCACGAAATGGCTCCTGAACTCAAACTTGACGGCGAGCTTCAGGCTGATGCGGCTATCGTTCCGAAAGTCGGTGCGAGCAAGGCACCGGGTAGCCCAATCGCAGGCCACGCCAACGTGCTCGTTTTCCCGACACTCGAAGTCGGCAACATCGCTTACAAACTTGTTCAGCGTATCGCCAACGCTGATGCTATCGGACCCATCATGCAGGGTATGGCTGCACCGATTAATGACCTTTCACGCGGCTGCTCCGTTGAGGACGTCGTGAGTCTTATCGCTATAACAGCTTGTCAGGCAGCAGAATAAAACTCTTCTTTTTATTTTTAATGTCATGAATTTTAAGATAAAATCATGGATATTGATAACGGCATTGATGATGCCGTTATTCTTTTTTGCGCAGAAGCCTGCCGCTCCTGTCCGCAATATCGCTGAGTTCGAGCCAATGCAGGGCGTGATTGTCCGCTATCCGTTCGGAATCCCCACCTCTTTAGTTAAAGAGATGGCTGATGTGGTTACTGTCACAACTCTCGTTTCTTCCGATTGGCAGAAGAATACGGTGAAAAATGCCTATCAGCAGGCGGGTGTGAATATGTCTAATATTGATTTTATCACCGTTACCACCGACTCGTATTGGACACGCGATTACAGTCCGTGGTTCATCGTTGATGGCAACGATGAGTTCGGAGTTGTGGATTTCACCTATAACCGTCCGCGCCCGAATGACAATAAGGCGTTGAAAACCATAGCTGAGGCAATGGGGCTCAATTACTATTGTATGAATTTGAGCCACACTGGTGGAAATTACATGACAGACGGCTACGGGACAAGCGCATCGACATCACTTGTGCTGACAGAGAACTCAACTCTCTCGCTTTCAGATATTGAGCAGGAAGTGAATGATTATCTGGGAATCACAAATTATATGCTTTTTCAGGATCCAATGGACGACTACATTGAGCACATTGATTGCTGGGGCAAATTCTTAGACGTTGACAAAGTGCTGATAGGGGAGGTGCCGCAGAGTGACTACCGATACGCCGACTACGAAGCCACCGCGCAGGCCTTCGCTTCCGCGACTTCATCTTGGGGTAACAAATATCAGGTTTACCGTGTCTATTCGCCCGGTTGCACGTCTATAAACAATGATGTAACTCCATACACTAACTCGCTGATTCTCAACGACCATGTCTTTGTGGCGCAGACCGGAAGTGACTGGGACGCCGCTGCCATTGCCACGTACCAGCAGGCGATGCCGGGTTACACAATAGTACCTGTTCAGGAAAGTGCGTCAACGCCGTGGGAGAACACAGACGCGCTGCACTGCCGCACCCACGAGATTCCTGATTTGGGAATGCTTTCCATTCATCACTATCCGTTGCTCGGGACGAAACCATACCAGCCGCACTATCCGTTCACGGCAGAAATCACCGCCTACAGCGGGCAGTCGCTTATAGCAGATTCGGTAGTGGCTTACTATCAGGTGGATACGGCTCAATGGCAGATGATGAAGTTGCAGAATACGGGTGGAAAAACTTGGGCAGGTTCGTTCGACAGTCTTCCATCAAATGCACAGGTCAAATATTACCTCTCGGCGCAGGATATGTCGGGACGGCACGAGAAACACCCGTACATCGGGGCTGCCGACCCGCACATTTTCACAATCGGCGCCGCGCCCGATTCTATAAGCAATCCTGTTGACAGCACCATTGTCAACCCGATTGACACCTCTGACCTTCCGCCAGTAAACATCGATAGTACGCTTGTTGACTCCACACACACCGACTCAATACCCACACCGCCTATCAATACAGATTCTTTAAGCATATCTAACTTACATTCAATAAGTTACTATACTGTATATCCGAATCCTGCAACCGGTTATTTTACTATTGCCGGTGATGTTATTTCTGACATATATATATATAATGTGTATGGTCAGCTTGTAGATGAGCGGAAAAACTGTGTGAGGAATGCTGTGCGGATATTCACAGACGGGTGGCCGTCTGGTGTCTATTTTGTAAAAGTTATTAATCCGAGGGGCGATTCTGTGATTCGTAAGGTTATAATAAAACGCTGATTTATAGAAAATTATTCTTATGGATATTCTGAATCTTATTCCACAGCGCCCGCCGTTTGTCTTTGTTGACAAGATTTATGACATAACGGACACTTTTTTCAGGAGTGAGTTTCTTATCCGTGAAGATTCTCTTATGACCCGCAACGGTTGTTTGACGGAAGCGGGTGTGATTGAGCATGTTGCGCAGAGCATGGCGGCGTACATCGGCTGGCACAATCAGGATAATGTCCGAATCGGTGTTGTCGCCTCGGTCGTTAATTTCAGGTTCAGCGCGCTCCCACTTTGTGGTGACAATCTTCAGACAGAGATAACTATCTTAAACAAAGTTTTTGATATATCTCATGTCAAATCAATAACTTACAAAGGAGATGAAATCATTGCCGAGGGCGAAATGAAGTTGGTGGAGAGAATTTAATGTTTAGGATTATTATTATCGAAAAACAGTTCTTATCTTAGGCGGTTTCTCAAATAGTGTCCTCTTACATATCCGAAAAATCCGGCGATACCGAGCAGATAGCCGACCACCGCTGCGTAAAAGGCTGTGTGGTAGCCTAATTCCTCAGCCAAGACGCCGCCAACAAGAATACCAATGCCGAGTCCTGTATCCCATGAAATCAGCAGTGTGGAGTTTGCGGTGCCGCGTTGTGTGTGTGGAGCAAGATTGATGAACATTGTTTGAAAGGCTGGGTACATGTGTCCGCTGCCCAAGCCGATAATGAGAGCGGAAAGGTAGTATGCGGGCTGGTTGTGTACCGCCGCGAAGAGCAGATAGCCGAAAATTGTCACCGCCAGTCCCGCGGAGGCGTTATTGACGACCTTGCCATCTCGAAGCGAGCGGCTGCCGACAAGGCGCGATATTATCAGTCCAAGAGAGAGAAGCGTGAAAAAGAGCCCCGTGCCACCAGAAATGTCAAGTTCCTCTTTCCCGTAAATGGCAACGTATGTGGAGACAATGCCGTATGAAAAAGAGTGGCATATCATAATCAGGCACAAGCCCCAGCCTTTCAGCAGGAAAAAACGGTCGAGGGAGATTTTAGGTTTGTCGGGGACAAGCTCTTTTGGCGACAGTTTTAGGGTGCAGTTGATTGCGAAGCCGCAGCCGGCTGTGAGGAACGAAAGCCAGAACAGCAAGTCGTAGCTGGAGGTCTTTTGCAAGAGCCAAATCGCTATTGCGGGTGCTATGGCTGAGGCGATATTGTTGCTAAGGCCGTAGTAGCCAATGCCTTCGGCGCGCCGTGTCGGGTGTAAGACGTCAATGGCGACTGTGCTGTTAGCGACTGTTGTTGCCCCCATCGGCGCGCCGTGCAGTGTCCTGACGATGGCAAACAGTAGTAGCGTGCCCGCGACAAGATAGCCGGCGAACAGGGCGAAAAAAGAGAAATAGCATATCAAAAGAACCCTTTTTCGCGGAAAGCTGTCAACGAAAAATCCGCTGAATGGCCTGATAAGCAGTGCGGTAAGCGTATAGCCGGATAATACTAAGCCAATCATGTCCTTATTTGCCCCGAACATTTCCTTCAGGTAAAGTGGCAGCAGCGGCGTGAGCAGCATAAACGAAAAGAAAATCATAAAATTGGCAATCCAAACCTTCAAATAGTTGCCATTCCATAATTTTTCAATTCTTTCTGTATCAATATTTTGAGGCATTGTTTGTTCAGTTTCTCAAAGATTGCAAATTTAATATATTTAGTTTTCCAGCACACACTTTTGCTATTTCAAACATATTTCAGATAGCGTTTAATTATTTTATCGTATAAACACACCTTTCAGAAAAACAGCCCTAATTTTTCCAAATATTTTTAATTATTATTTTTATATTAAAATTAATATTATCTTTGCAATATTTTTTACTATTTATTCACTCGCTAAAACTATAAAATCAGGCATAATATAGAAGTTGACACATTGGCTAACAATCTTTGGCTATTGTCTTTAATACCACCATTTTAACAACGT
>CACYHL010000057.1 GCA_902774205.1 uncultured Bacteroidota bacterium
CGGCCACTATCTGACTGGCGACAGCATTAAGCACTTGGTTCACGACACCGCCGATGTCCTCCGCAAAGCAATGAAAGACTCACTCAGCAACTACGCACTACAGAAGAGTCTGGACGACACGGCAAGTGCTCTCAGAACATTAATACATAATGACAGTCTCGCTCTTGCCACTCACTTGAACGATACACTTGGCTACTACACAACAACCGCGAAGATAAATGACACACTCGGTCACTATCTGACTGGCGACAGCATTCAACACCTTGCACACGACACCGCCAACAAGGTACGCACGGAACTCGCAACCGCTATCGAAAACTTCCTCTCATCTGATAGCATTCAGCACCTTGCTCACGACACTGCAAACGTACTCCGCAAAGAATTTAAGACTGCGATTAAGGACTTCCTGAAATCTGACAGCATTCAGCAGCTTGTTGAAGATTCCCTGAAGAACTATGCGAAGACAACAGATCTCCCGACTGTCAACGACAATACCATCACAATTCAGAAGAATGGCGTTGATGTGGATAATTTCACGCTTAACGCCTCATCTGACAAAGCTATAAATATTACCGTCCCAACTACCGTTGCTGAACTTTCTGACGCTAATACATACCTTAAGTCAGATAGCATCCAACATCTTATTAAAGATTCTCTCGCCAACTATGCTAAAACATCTTCTTTGGCTACGGTCGCGACAACCGGCAGCTATAACGACCTGACAGACCAACCGACAATTCCGAGCACAGTCGCTGAATTGTCAGACGCTTCAAATTACGCATTAGTAGCTGGAAACAATACTTTCAGCGGGACGAACACTTTCTCAAGCACAGTTACTGTGCCGCAAGCGGTGAACACAACTACCCTTGCTTACACTAATGACGAAATGCAGGCAGTGACATACAAGGATCTTATGTTCCTGTTCGATTCAATTCAGTCCAAATTCAATCAAATGCAGAAGGTTATCGACTCTTTGGCTGTTTTGGTCAATGACTCTCGAACAGTTCCTAATGTGACGAACCTTTATATAACTCCACATTCAAATTCGATGGATCTGGAGGCTTCAATCGCTATTGGAGGCTCAGCGCTTACAGCACGTTATTTCTATTATAGCACTGTTAACAACATAGCTGCGGCAACAAGTGTAAGTAGCGCATCAAATAACGCGACTATCACAGGTCTCTCCCAAAACACCACATATTATATATGGGTAGTTGCTTCCAACTCAATAGGCACAGACACATCAGCTGTCTTCTCAGCCACAACAAAGCCGGACATACCTTCTATAAGTAATTTCCTCCTTACATCAACTGACAATGGTCGTGGTATTATTGTTACAGCTGATGTAAATTTGCAAGGCGCAAGCTCCGCTACATTTAGTATTAAATATGTAGAGACAGGAGAGACAGACACTCTTACCTCTTCTTCAACAATAACTTCTTCTATAAATGATACAATTACTGCTCTTAATATAGCTACGGGCTATACTGTAATAATAGCTGTTAACAACGGGGCAGATGTTCCAGCAACGCAATCAGGAACTGTAACAACATACGGGCTGCCTACTGTCGCTTCCACAACAGCTGCGAGTAGCATAACATACACTACAGCTGTCAGCGGCGGTAATGTCACTGCAAGCGGCGGAGCTTCTGTAATAAGGCGCGGTGTATGTTGGGTTGCCAGCCCTGCAATTCCTACCATTGCAAATGACACTACAATTGACGGTTCGGGAACAGGTATCTTTACAAGTACTATCAAAGGCCTTATTGCTTCAACAACATATAATGTGAGGGCATACGCTACAACACCTGTCGGCACGGCATACGGTCCTGTTCAAACTTGTACGACTATTGTGGGTACGCTTCCGTCAATTTCATTGGATACTACATATACAGCCGCCTATTCTTATAATGCAATTGCTTGCGATGCTGAAGTAACCTCGGCCGGCTCTGAACCAATTACAGAGACCGGTTTCTGCTATAGCACCACTAATTCCACACCAAGAATCTCAGATAATGTTTGGGTTCATTCAAGCACATCATTAGGCAGCATTTATGATACTATTAAAGGACTAACGACTAACACGACCTATTATGTATGCGCATACGCTACCAGTGATGCTGGTACTGCATATAGTACAGTAAAGACCATTACATTGTCATTTACTTGCGGTATCAGCCAAATCTCGGATTACAACAATAATCTTTACAACACTGTAGCGATGGGCACTCAGTGCTGGCTGAAGGAAAATCTGCGTTCAACCAATTATGCTAATGGAGACGTGATAACACCTGCCCCTACAACTTCTATCACCTCCAATATAGTAGGTTATTATTATCATGTTGCTGGTAATAGTGCCAATGATGAAACACGCGGACTGATTTACAATTGGTATGCGGTTATGCACGGCAGCGCCTCTTCAAACACCGAACCAAGCGGTGTACAAGGTATCTGCCCTGATGGCTGGCATGTTCCGAGCCACACTGAGTTCAACTCACTCATAAATTATGTTAATAGCATACCTGCATATAAATGTAACTTAACAGATTTATATATAGCAAAGGCATTGGCTTCAACTCAATATTTTTCATCAACATCTACAGTTGCTTGTACTGCAGGAAATGATCTTGCCAGTAATAATGCAACGGGCTTCTCAATGGTGCCAGTTGGTAGCGAAGGCAATGGCAGCAACAGAAGTGCAAAGGATGCCACAATATGGTCCTCTACAATAGCGGAGAATAATAGTGATAATGCCTACTTCTTAAGAGTTGACTACGCACAACCCAAAGTCAATTGGATTGACCAAGGTCAAAAAGAAGTAGATGCAAAGAGCCATGCTTATGCCGTTCGTTGTGTCTTTAACGATACTATTCCATTTCCCACACCTGATGTTAGAACCGCAGCTGTAAGCAATATTACCACAAACACAGCCTTAGCTGGTGGCAGAATTGCCGACAATGCCATTTATGTAACTGAGAGTGGTGTTTGCTACAGTACCTCAAATACGACACCCACAATCTCCAATACAAAGGTAGTTATCCCTATTTCAGATCCGGACTCCAACACTTTCACGAGCACTCTTACAAGCCTCGAAGCAGGACAAACCTATTATTTGCGTGCTTACGCAATCAGCATTACCGGGACATTTTATGGAGAGACCGTGAGTTTCACCACCGTAGCACCTTTTGTATGTGGGACAAGTACAATTTCAGATTACGACAATAATGTGTATAACACAGTACAAATTGACGGACAGTGCTGGTTGAAAGAAAACCTGAGAACTACACATTACTCTGATGGCACTGCATTACCTTTGGGCAGCGGATATAGTGCAACTGATGCTTATTATCTTCATTTAGAAGATAATGCCTCGAATGATGCCACGTATGGGTTGCTCTATAATCATGTAGCTGTAATGAATGGAGCAAGTAGTAAAAATTCTGTACCGAGCGGAGTTCAGGGAATTTGTCCGACAGGATGGCATGTTCCAAGCCGGGCTGAATATGAAAATCTTCTTTCATATTTATATAGCGATGCTGAATACCAATGTGGCGGCAATAGTAGCGATGTAGCCAAATCATTAGCTTCCACCACAACATGGAACTCGAGTATCACTTCTTGTGCTATTGGCTACGATACATCAACAAATAACGCGACAGGATTCAGTGCAGTGGCTGCAGGCGGTTGGTTCGGCAATTATTTTAATAAAGGCATTTATGCTGAATTACAAACTACTACCTCAGTTGACACTTCCGTTAGTTTATTCAGATTATACAAAGATTCTCCCAACTGTTATATGTTCGGCAGTCGCGACATAGGCGACTATTTCCCAGTGCGTTGTTTGAAAGATGAATAGGAGTTAGAAAATAAGTATGGAATTTCCCTGCGTGAAAGCGTGGGGAAATTTTTTGTCTATATGAGGAAGACCTTGAATCGGTTATGAATATATAGAGTCTCTTAGCCTGCAGGCCGTTATGTCTGCGGGGCTTGGCAGATGTTTGGGGCACACCGGTTTGTTGCGCACGCCGGAGGCGTGCGGGCTGAATCATTTTCCCACCGCCGAGGTTTCAGCCTGCAAAACCTCCTGCGTTTCGGAATCGAAGATGAACGCGACTATTTTGCAGTGCTCTTTCCGCCAGTTTTTGTCGGCGAAAGATAAGCCGTAAGATTTTGTGTATGAGGAGTCTTTCTCTACAAAACCGCTTTGGGAGAGATAGGCTCCGTCTGTTCCGTTGACTGCAATTCGAAGCAGGTGGTTGTGTACGTACTCCTCAATTCTCTCGCTGCCGTCCAACTGAGGCCCTACAATGCTGTCCTCGGTGAGAAAGACAGACAAGATGAGCTTGTTTTCGTAATCCTTTAATATTGTTGTTTTTGTGTGAACAGTTAACTCATCGCCATCGGTTTTGTTGATGATTTGTATCGCGCCGACAATGTCATTCCTGTCTATCTCGGCGATGGCGGCGTTCCAATTTTGGCTTGTTATTGTATAACTGCCGTTGTATTTCACGCGGTCTATCATGGCACACGGAATACCGCCGGTTACAAATTGTGAGTAAAGTTTGTTGCCGATCTCTGTTCTGAAATCGTTGGGATAAGATGTAGTCGGGATGGCAAAACTGCCAGCATGAATTGCAACTGGCACCACTGTCGGGTCTGACTCCAACAATGCCTTTAACGGGACGTGCCCCTGCGACGGACAATTCGGACACTGCTGCCCCGTGAACTCCTCCACAAGTATATGTCGCACCACTTGACTTGGGTCTATTTCGGGAAATTCCACGTCTGTGTTCACCGTGTTGTCGGTTTTTATATAAGGCGCGTCTATTTTGTCGCATGAAGTGATGAAAAATCCTGCTAAAAGAGTTATGACAAGAATTTTCTTTTTCATATATTGTTGTTTTTTAATAACTTATCTTAAACTGCCATTATAACGGACCCCTTGCAGAAACATCTGTTCGACTTTGTTTGTTCCAAACGAATACGGGAAGAACTCTATAGTGTTCATTGGCTTGGTTATGAAGAAGTTCGCTAATTTTCCAACGGCGATACTGCCAAGAATGTCGCTGACACCCATCGCATACGCGGTGTTGATTGTTGTTGCGTTGATGACCTCTTCAGCCGTCATTTTGTAGTTTACGCAGCCCATTGACGATACCAACTGCATATTTCCTGACGGACATGAGCCTGGATTGTAGTCAGAGGCGAGTGCGACAGGCAGCCCTGCGGAAATCATCTTGCGTGCGGGAGCATAGACCATGCCAAGGAAGAAGGCCGCCCCGGGTAGGATTGTCGGCATCGTTTCAGAATCCAACAACGCCGCAATCTCCTCATTACCAGTGTATTCGAGGTGGTCAACAGAGAGTGCGTCGTATTTCACGCCGACCTGAATCCCGCCGGAATAGTCGAGCTCGTTGGCGTGGATTTTCGGGCGGAGTCCGTATTTTATGCCTTGCATCAGTATGCGCTCGGTCTCTTCGCAGGTGAAAAATCCTTTGTCGCAGAAGACATCGACAAAATCGGCGAGGTCCTCCGCCGCAACCATTGGAATCATTTCATTGATAATGAGATCCACATATTCGCTTTGCTTTCCCTTGTATTCTGCGGGCACGGCGTGCGCACCGAGGAAGTTCGCTCGTATTGTCAGCGGTGTCTCATTTTTCAGGCGGCGTATCACGCGGAGCATTTTCAGCTCATCTTCGGTGTTCAGTCCGTAGCCGCTCTTGATTTCAACGGCACCGGTGCCTGTTTCCACCATTTCGTTGAGCCGGAGCAATGCCGCCTCAAAAAGCTCGTCCTCCGTGGCAGCGTGCAGCAGTTTTGCAGAGTTGAGAATGCCGCCGCCACGCTTCGCTATCTCCTCGTAACTCAAGCCCTTGATTTTGTCTATGTATTCAATCTCGCGACTGCCTGCATAGACAATGTGGGTATGAGAATCGCAGAAGGCGGGATAGACCATTTTGCCTGTGGCGTCAATGGTTTCAATTTTCTCCTTTATTCCGGAAAGGATTTTTTCAGAGAAATCCTTCATTTCGCCAAAAGCCGCGATCTTGTCGCCGACAGTCAGCAAATATGCGTTGTCAATGGTGTTGACAGTCTGCATATCAGCACCTGCGCGCAACATAACTGGCTCTGACTCAACCTGTACCAGTTTCTTTATATTCTTAACTAAAATAGCCATATTGTAAACTTTTTAGATTTTTAACCTTTATTTTATCTCTTGAAGTGTGTGGAATTTGTAATATTCTCCCTTTTTCGCCATCAGCTCATCATGATTTCCACATTCAATTATTGAGCCGTTGTCCATAAAAATAATTCTGTCAGCGTTTCTTATAGTTGAAAGCCGGTGTGCTATGATTATAGCTGTACGATTCTGCAAAAGATTATTAAGTGCCTGTTGCACAATAAATTCCGATTCTGCATCCAAAGCCGATGTCGCCTCATCCAAGATAAGCACCTGCGGATTTTTGAGGACGGCGCGCGCGATGCTGAGCCGCTGCCTTTGTCCGCCGGAGAGTTTCGTTCCCCTGTCGCCGATGACTGTGTCGTAGCCGTTCTCCATCTCCGTGATGAAATCGTGTGCGTAGGCCACGTGCGCGGCGGCTTCAACGGCCTCACTTGTCGCACCCTCATTGCCGAAAGCGATATTGTTGTAAACCGTATCGTTGAAAAGTATCACATCTTGGTTCACTATTCCAAAGAGATTTCTTAAATCACTAATTTTGAATAATTTACTATTGATACCATCTATAAGAATCTCTCCATTTTCATAATCATAAAATCTCGGCAGAAGGTCAACCAAAGTCGATTTGCCACTTCCGGAATGTCCGACAATGGCGATAATTTCGCCTTTTTTCAGTGTGAAATTGATATTTTTCAGAACTTCTGTCTGTTCATTATAACTGAAACTTACATTTTTATATTCAATTTTATCTTTCAGTTCCGAAATTGCAAGAGGATTGTCAACTTCTGTGATTTTTTCATCCCCATCAATGATTTTATAAATCCTTTCGGCGCACGGCATTCCTTTCTGAATATTGTAATAGCATGTGACTAAGGATTTTGCAGGCGGAATGACACGTGCGAAAATGAGTATGTAGAAGACAAAAAGCTCGCCAGTGAAGCCGCTATTCTCCCCGATTATCAGATTGCTTCCGATGAAAAGCACAATCATCATGCAAAGCACAGCCAGCACCTCAATCATTGGGGCGCCAAGTTCCGTTCTGATGAAAATCTTCTTGTTAAGATGATAATAGATGTCATTTTCCTGCTTGAATTTCTCAGAAGCGTGGTCTATCGCGTTGTAACCTTTGATGATACGCAGTCCGCCGATTGTCTCCTCAAACTTTGATGAGAGCTGTCCCAATATCTGCTGCGCCATCGCCGACTTCTTTTTTATTTTCTTGCCAACGAGACTGATGAGATAACCGGCGAGCGGAAGCACAACCAAAGTTATGAGTGTGAGTGGTGCGTTGATGATGAAAAGCGAGGTGAGATAAGCTATCAGCAGAAGCGGGTCGCGGAAAAGCATTTGCAGCATCGACACAATCGACCACTCCACCTCCTGCACATCTGAGCCCATGCGGTTCAGAATGTCGCCTTTACGCTCGTGGGCGTAAAAAGAGAGCGGAAGAATGAGCAGCCGGTGATAGATGTCGTGGCGCAAACCTTTTATGAGTCCCGTGCGTACCGGAGCCATGAGGTAATGCCCCATGTATCTGAAAAAGTTAGAGAGAAATGTGAATAACACCATTGCTACGGCGACTGCGACAAGAGCGGCGATCTTACCATAGCTGTTGATTATGACAGCCATATAATAGTTGAAAATTCCGCCGACCGCTTGGGAGTTAAGCGCGAAATCCGGCTTGACGGGTGCGGCGGGGACTGTGCTGAACAGTGTTGACAAAAAAGGAATCACCATCGACAAAGAGACGACGGAGAAAAGCGAATAGAACAGATGTGCAAAAAAGATTAATACAATATTTTTCTTGAAGGGGAAAATATATTGTATTAACCTTTTCAGTAATTTCATTTTAAAACTCTGTTATTCAAGTTCGTGAATGACGAGGCCTGAGCGGAGTTTCGGCTCGAACCACGTTGTTTTCGGAGGCATTATGTTGCCAGAGTCAGCGATGTTGATGAGCTGTTTCATTGAGACCGGGTAGAGGGCGAAGGCGACCTTCATCTCGCCGCTGTCAACGCGTTTCTGGAGTTCGCCGAGCCCGCGGATTCCGCCCACGAAGTCGATGCGCTTGTCGGTGCGCAGGTCTTTGATTCCAAGAAGTTCGTCAAGGACGAGGTTCGAGAGGATTGTGACGTCGAGCACGCCAATCGGGTCGTTGTCGTCAAATGTTCCTGCTTTTGCTGTCATCTTGTACCAGCAGCCGCCAAGATACATGCTGAACTCGTGCAGTTTCTCTGGTTTGTATATCGCTGCGCTCTTCTTTTCAACAATAAAATTCTTCTCCAACAATTTCAGGAACTCCTCTTCAGAATGTCCGTTCAAATCTTTCACAACACGGTTATAGTCTATGATTTTCAGCTGGTTGTCGGGGAAAATCACAGCCATGAAGTAGTTGTACTCCTCTTTGCCGGTGTGGTTGGGGTTGTTGCGGCGTTTCTCGCTGCCGACAAGTGCGGCGGCGGCGGTGCGGTGATGACCGTCCGCGACATAAAGGTACGGTATCTCCTCTGCGAAGATTCTCGCAATCTCCTTGTTGGTATCGTCATTGTTGATTACCCAGAAATGGTGTCCGAAGCCGTCGTCAGCGGTGAAGTCGTAAGTCGGAGCCTCGTTTTTCACGATATTGGAGACGATGGCGTCAATTTTCGGGTTTGCCGGATATGAGAAGAAAACTGGTTCCACGTTGGCGTTTGTGATGCGGACATGGATCATGCGGTCTTCCTCTTTGTCCTTGCGGGTAAGTTCGTGTTTCTTGATGTTGTTGTTGAGGTAGTCGTCAATGTGTGTGCAACCGACAATGCCGTATTGTGTGCGGCCGTCCATGGTCTGCGCGTAGATGTAGAATTTCTCCTTGTCCTCTTTGACGAGCCAGCCGTTTTTCTTGAAAGCGTTGAAATTCTCAACCACTTTGTCGTAAACTGCCTGTGAGTGTTCGTCTGTGCCGGCGGGCAGGTCGATTTCGGCCTTGGTCACGTGAAGAAGCGAATATTGGTTGCCAGAGGCTTCAACGCGTGCCTCTTCTGAGTTGAGCACGTCATACGGACGTGATGCGAGTTGTTTTACGATCTCTTTCGGTGGACGAAGTCCCTTGAACGGTTTTACTATTGCCATAGCTTTGAGTTTTTATGGATTAATTATAAGTTTTTTGATTTTTGTCATTATTAATGCTAAAAAACAAACAGACGAAGTCAAAAACTCCATCTATTTGTTTTCCAATAATGTCCGCAGATGATTTATATCATTTCAGGCACTTCGTCATCGTCACCGCTGATTTCTTCTTTAGACATCGCGGCTCTCTGCAATGACGCCACCAATGAGCCTATCATCTTTGTGAGTTCCATAAGCTGCGTACGTGAGTATTCTTTAGCCTCATCGTCCATTACGCTTAATTTTGAAGCAACTTCTGTGAAGACAACGCATTCTCTTACAGAGCTTTTCGCCATCTTCAGGTAGTAAACA
>CACYHL010000058.1:0-6174 GCA_902774205.1 uncultured Bacteroidota bacterium
CGCTCAATCTGCGAAATGCGCCTCCGTCAGCTCACCGGTCTGGAAAGAGAGAAACTTCAGGCAGAATATGATGAACTGCAGAAACAGATAGAATATCTGAAACGTGTCCTCTCTGACGAGACACTGAGAAAACAGATTGTGAAAGACGAGTTGCAGGAGATTAAGGAAAAATACGGTGACGAACGCCGCTCACGCATTGAGAAGAACGCCTCCGAGTTCCGCATTGAAGACGAGTACGCTGATGAGGACGTGGTGATAACAATATCGCACCTCGGCTACATCAAACGCACGCAACTCGCTGAGTACAAAGCACAAATACGCGGCGGCAAGGGCTCAAAAGGCGGTGACGCCCGCGAAGAGGACTTCATCGAAATGATGTATGTCGCGACAAACCACAACTACCTGCTCTTCTTCACAGAGAAAGGCAAGTGCTACTGGCTCCGTGTCTTCGAGATACCTGAAGGCAATAAGACATGGAAAGGCCGCGCAATCCAGAACCTTATCAACATCGAACAGGACGACAAGATTAAGGCGGTCATCAATGTCAAGGATCTTACTGATAAAGAATATGTTGAAAACAACTACGTCATTCTCTGCACTGAGAACGGAACGATAAAGAAGACCACACTTGAGGCTTACTCACGCCCGCGTGTCAACGGTATCAACGCTATTTCAATCCGAGAGGATGACCACCTGCTTGACGCTTGCATCACATCTGGCAACTGCGAGATAATGCTCGCCGCCTATTCGGGCAAGGCAGTCCGCTTCAACGAGACAACGGTACGCCCGATGGGACGTACCGCCCTCGGAGTGAAGGGTATCGCTCTCATGCGCGAGAACGACCGTGTCATCGGAATGGTCTGCGTTGACGACCCCAACTGCAACATTTTAGTCGTCTCTGAAAACGGCTTCGGAAAACGTTCGCAGCTCGACGAATACCGTATCACCAACCGTGGTGCGCGCGGCATCAAGACCATCAACATCACCGAAAAGACTGGCGGCCTCATCGCTCTGAAAGCTGTCACCGATGACGATGACCTCATGATTATCAACCGCTCCGGCGTGGCAATAAGACTTCATATTGACACACTGCGCATCACCGGCCGCGCAACGCAAGGCGTGAAACTCATCAACCTCAAGGACACTGACGTCATTGCCGCTGTCACAAAAGTCCCGAAAGAAGATGAGCAAGATGAGGAACCCAACACAGAAAATGCCGAGACCGCCCCAGAAACTCAACCCGACACAGAGACGGAAGATAACCAACAATAAAAGTTTTATTCATTTATAAAACAAACAATTATGAAAAGAATCTTTCTGTCGGTCTGCATAAGTCTGCTGCTCATTACAGCTTTCTGCCAAAAACCATCTTTGACAAAAGCCTATAACCTTTATTATGAAAGGAATTTCACAAAGGCGAAAGCGGCGATAGACCTCTGCACAACAGATGAAAAACTGTCGGAGAAAGCCAGCACATGGCTTTACAAGGCAAACATATACTACTATCTCGCCAATGAGGAGTACGGCAAACGCCAGAATGACGAAAGCTACAAGATAGCTACACCGACCACTCCCGAGGAGGCATACGACGCTTTTGTGAAGGCGAAATCCATTAACAAGAACGCCATGGCGACTGATATGCTCACGCCAGACGAAGGGCTTCCGAAAATGTACACGCTACTGCTCATCCAAGGCGTTGACCTGCTGATGGATAACAAATACGATGCCGGCAAACGTGTACTCGAAAAAGCAATCAAAAGCTACGAGATGCAGAAACCAGAGTACCCGCTGAACGGTGAAATCTACTACTATTACGCCTACGCCCTCGAAATGCTCAACCGCCCGAAAGACGCGATCGCCGCTTACGAAAAGGCGATAACCGACAACTCAAAAGATGCCAACGTTTTCCTTCGACTGATAGAGAATTACAAGAAAGACAACCTTAAAGAAAAAGTTCTTGAGACTATCGAAAAAGGGAAACAGACTCTTCCTGACAACATTGACATTAAGGTCGCCGAAGTTGATTACTATTATTGGGTTAAGGACAACAAGAAAGGAAAAGAGCTTCTGCAAAAACTGCCCGCCGCCGCCCTCAACACTCCGACTTCAATAGTCAACGTCGCGAACATCTACATCACCGACTCAAACTACACCGAGGCTGAGACGATGCTGCAACGCGCCTACCGCTCATCCGAGCCGAACTTCGCCGTCATTTACAATCTTGGTGTCTGCTGCTACTACATTTCGCAGAACAAATTCTCGGAAGCCAACCAGTATGACGTTCAGGGCAACAAGGAGCGCGCCGCCGCCGTCAAAAAAGAGTCTGACGACTACCTCGACAAGGCGGAAAACTATTTTGAAAAAGCTCTTGAGATGGAACCCTCAGAAGAGAGCGTCCTCAACATCTTGAAAAACATATACGCAAGAAAACAATCTCCAAAATATGATGAGATAATTAAACGAATCGGCAATTAAACAATCTAAAGAACATTAATTTTAAAGAAAAAATACTATGAAAAAGTTATTTGTCATTATCGCTACAGCATTAATATGCGAATTTGCAGTCGCACAACCGGCTTGTGTTAAAGACGCTTGGATGAACCTGCAAAACAAAAAAGTGGGTCCGGCAAAAAAAAGCATAGACGAATGTGTAAAACTTAACGAAAACAGCGCTGATGCATGGCTTATGCACGGCAACGTATATCTCAGACTGTACGATTACGAGCAGACCCGTAAAAAACAAGATCCTAAGTATGTGCCCAAAAACCCTGATGCTATACTCATTGCAAATGAAAGCTTCTTGAAAGCTGTCACATTAGACCCCAAAGTGACCCCACTACAAGGTATGTATGACGCTATCGCCGGTCAGAACTACTGCGCAGGGCCATTGTACGAGATGGGACAGGCTGCAAAAAAAGCCGGCAATTTGGAAAAAGCGTACGAGTACCTTAACCTCGCCGCAAAGAACCTTAAATTGGACAAGATGACAAGCAATCCGACTGACCTTGGGCTTATCTACCTCGACCTTGCAGACATTGCCCTTAAAATGGATAACAAGGAGAACTTCAAGAAGATGTTGAACGAAGGCGTTACAGTTAAAACACCTGTCGCAAACATCTATACATTATTATATTATACCCACAAAGAGGCAGGCGACACGACCGAATGTGCTAAAGTTGTCAATGCAGCAAAGAAAAACATCGCCGAGCAGGATATTGACAAAGCTTTTGAAATAGAACTTGACTATCTTGCCATGACAAACAAGACCGACAAAATGGACAAGGTCGCGGACAAAGCGGTTAAGAAATACGCGAAAAATCCGACCGTCATTGCGATGATAGCCAACTATCTCATCAATGCGATGGAATTTGAGAAAGCCGACACGCTGTTGCAGGCAGGTATTGAGGCATCTCCGAAAGACTTCCAATTGGTTGCTATGAACGGATACCGCTATCTCTACGAAGCCACAGCAAAATACGGCAAACTGATGGACGACGCCACAAAAGCCAAAAACTGGGATTTGCGCAAAGAACTTGACGAACAACGCAAGGGCGTGCTCGAAAACGCACTCACTTGGTGTACAAAAGCTTACGAAATTGACGGCAACGACATGGACAACAACATCAGACTGCAACAGACTTACGTGCTTTTGCTCAGAGTTCAAGACATTCCTGCCGACTTGAAAGCGAAAGTAGATTCGTATCAGCATAAAAACTAAAAACCACGCCTTCTCTGATGAATAGGATTAAGACAATAAATATTGTTACTTTAGGGTGTTCAAAAAATCAGGTTGATTCTGAAGTTATTGCGGCACAACTGCAAAAAAAGAACATTAAAGTTTATCATGAATCAGAGAAGGATTGTGATGTTGTGATTGTCAACACCTGCGCTTTCATTTTAGACGCTAAAGAGCAGTCGGTGGAGACAATATTAATGTATGCCGACAGAAAGAAAAAAGGATTTGTCAAGAAACTGTATGTGATGGGCTGTCTTGTGGAACGCTACCGCGATGAGCTTGCTGCCGCGATTCCCGAAGTTGACGGCTTTTACGGCTTCGCCGACTTGAACAATCTTTTTGAGGACAAAACGAAATTCGATTTGTTGGGACATGCGGAGCGAACACTCTCATCTCCAAAGCATTACGCATACCTTAAAATCGCGGAAGGCTGCAACCGGCAGTGCTCATACTGCGCGATTCCGGCAATAAGAGGCAAATTTGTGTCAAAGCCCAAGGAGCTGATTCTTCGCGAAGCGCAAATGTTGGTTGACAGCGGCGTTAAGGAGATTATGCTCATAGCGCAAGATTTGACCGACTACGGCGTGGACCTTTACAACCGCAAAGACCTTGAATCGCTGCTGCGTGCGCTGGCACAAGTGAAAGGCCTTGAGTGGATACGGCTTCACTACGCATATCCGCTGGGATTCCCTTACGAGATTCTTGACGTGATGAACGACTACCCGAATATCTGCCGCTACCTCGACATTCCGCTCCAGCACATCAGCGATGACATACTCAAGAGCATGAAGCGGGGCAGCACAAAACAGCAGACTTACAAGCTCATAGAGAACATACGCAAAAAAGTTCCGGGGATAGCGATCCGGACCACACTCATTTCGGGCTACCCGATAGAGACACGCGAACACCACAGGGAACTCGCACAATTTCTGAAAGACATGCGCTTTGAGCGTGTCGGCATTTTCGCCTATTCGCAGGAAGAAGGCACCCCCGCCTACCCGCTCGGCGACCCGATTAAGCAGGCCGAGAAAAACAGACGTGTGGAAGAACTCATGGCTATTCAGGAAGAAATCTCCGCCGAACTCAACAACGCAAAAATAGGCAGCGTGCTGAAAGTCATCATCGATGAACAATTGGAAGACGGCTATCTCGGCAGGACAGAATTCGATTCCCCCGAAGTTGACAATGAGGTTTTCCTCTATAAATCTGAAAATGAAAAACTTGAAATAGGTGAATTTTATCCTGTCAGAATCACCGCCGCCGATGCTTTTGAGTTGATAGGCAAAAAAGTGTAGAGTATGATAAGGTGGATTTTCGGAATTGTCGGGGCACTCTATTTTCAGTCCTTTTGGATTGGTGTGTGCTGCTATTTTATTGGCAGTCTGATAGAATCTCTTTTAAAACCAGCGCCTAAAAACACGAGTTATACGCAAGTAAATCCGCAAGCATTCACGCACGATCTTCTGATTTTCACCGCCGCCGTAATGAAAGCTGACGGTCATCTCTACAAAATGGAACTCAACTATGTGAAGGATTTCCTTTTGCGCAACCTCGGTCCCGAAAACGCAAGCACCGCACTGCACGAGTTGAAAGACATTCTTGAAACCGAATATGATCTGCAACAGGTTTGCCGGACATTCAGCAGAAAGACAAACTCCTCAGAGCGACTTCTGATGTTACGTTTCCTTTTCGGACTTGCAAACTCGGACGGACAGATAACAGATGACGAGCTTCGCACAATAAAATACATCTCAGACAGCTGCGGAATCCCTTACATGCACTATGAATCTGTGAAGGCGATGTATCTCGGCGGAAATTTCGGCGGCTACAACCAAGGCGGCTATGCAAACCAGCGGTCATCGTCTTCTCAAAGCAGTTATTCATATTCCAATTTGGACAATGACTACAAGATATTGGAAATCAGCCCGTCAGCAACTGACGATGAGGTAAAGAAAGCCTATCGCAGACTTGCCAAAGAGCATCATCCCGACAGAGTGGCACACCTCGGAGACGAAATGCGGAAGGCAGCAGAAGAGAAATTCACGAAATTAAACCAAGCATACGAACGCATTAAAGATGCGCGCGGAATGAAATAACCATTTAAAACAAAAACAAATCATCATGAAAAAAATAAAATTCCTGTGCATTATAGCACTCGCATTATTCAGCGCAAGCTGCTCCCAAAAGGCTGACAACATCTGCACTTTCAATGGTGTGCTCAACAATCCCGTACTTGAAGGCAAAAAAGTCTATCTTTATGATTATAAGGACAAAACATTATTGGACTCCGCAATCATAGAAAACGGGAAATTCACTTTCACCGACACTGTAAGCCAAGCAAAAATAGGGTATGTGAAGACCGAGCGCGTTGAAACAGTTGGCTACTATCTCTATTATATCATGGAACCCGGCAGCGTTTACGGCGACCTTGTAACCGA
>CACYHL010000058.1:6211-17139 GCA_902774205.1 uncultured Bacteroidota bacterium
ACGGGCATCTTCTCGGGCACTCCGCTCAACGATGCCTATTACCAGTATAATATAAGGAAATCGGAACTGGAAGAAACTGCCATAGCCGCAATGGAGGAAGCTAGTCTTGCGGAAAATGAGGAGGACAATGAAGCGGCGAAAACTGTGGCTGCAAAAATAGACAGCATCTACACCCAAATTCTTGAGGAATACAAAGAATGTACACGAAAACTTTTTGACGACAACAAAGACAATATTCTCGGTGTCTTAGCAGCTGAAAATCTCTTTGAGATCTACGAAGACGACATTGAGCAATTCTATGAGATAATTTCCACCGCATCTCCACTTGTACGCGAATATCCTTCAATTCAAAAAAGAGTTGAACGTCTTAAGACTCTGGAAAACACAGCTCCCGGAAAACAATATACAGACGTGGAAGTACTTGATTCCCAAACAGGTGAGTTGCAGAAACTGAGCCATTACATTGACGGGAAGGTCGCCCTCATCGACTTTTGGGCTTCTTGGTGTGGACCATGCCGCAGGGCAATCCCATACGTTGCGGAAATGAATTCCAAATATGCTTCAAAAGGCTTAACCGTTATCGGACTGAACGTTTGGGACGAGCCCGAAAAGCAGGCGGAAGTTGTCAAATCTTTGAATATGAATTGGATACAGATAGCTGACACCACAAGCGAAAATATCGTCAGCACAACATACGGCGTAAACGGCATCCCGCACATCATGCTCATTGACGCAAACGGCACGATTGTTGCCCGCAATCTTAACGAAAGCAATATGGAAAGTGCTATTAAAGAGGCTCTTAATATAAAATAATATTCTCAAGAAAAAATTTTCAAATTGAACAAATACATCTAAAAAAACTTATTATAGAAGAGACTATTAAAAAAACAAATCATGAAAAAGAAAGTTGAATTTTGTTTAGTTTACAGGGATATGTGGCAATCATCGGGCAAATACGTTCCGAGAGTTGACCAGTTGAAAGAAATTGCGCCAGTCATCGTAAAGATGGGCTGTTTTTCGAGAGTCGAGACCAACGGCGGCGCATTCGAGCAGGTAAACCTGCTGTATGGGGAGAACCCCAACAAGGCTGTTCGCGAATGGGTGAAACCGTTCAATGAAGCCGGAATCAAAACCATGATGTTGGAGCGCGCCCTCAACGGTCTCCGCATGTTCCCCGTCCCCGCCGATGTGCGCCGATTGATGTTCAAGGTGAAAAAGGCGCAGGGCGTTGACATCGCCCGCTCGTTCTGCGGACTCAACGACCACAGGAATCTTGAGCTGTCGGTGAAATACGCCAAAGAAGCAGGTATGATTTCGCAGGCAGCGTTGAGCATAACATACTCCCCTATCCATACCGTAGATTACTATATGTCGGTCGTGGATAAGTTGGTGGAATACGGCGCTGACGAAATCGGCCTGAAAGACATGGCAGGCGTGGGAAGACCAGTGATGTTGGGACAGCTTGTCAAACAAATAAAAGAGAAATATAATATCCTCACATCATCGTACAGTATCACGGTCATTCAGGACCGGGCTTCTCCGTAGCTTCAATGCTCGAAGTGGTGAAGAATGGCTGCGACATTCTCGATGTCGCGATGGAGCCGCTCTCATGGGGCAAAGTCCACCCCGATGTCATAACAATTCAGGCGATGCTGAAAGACGCCGGCTATGACGTGCCCGAAATTGACATGAACGCTTACATGGAGGCTCGAGCGCTGACACAAAAGTTCATGGACGATTTTCTCGGCTACTTCATGGACCCAAAAAACAAGATAATGACCTCTTTATTAGTTGGTTGCGGTCTTCCGGGCGGCATGATGGGCTCGATGATGGCAGACCTCAAAGGCGCGCACAACGGAATCAACATGTTCTTGAAAAATAGCGGCAAGAAAGAGTTGAGCGAAGACGAACTGCTTGTCCAGCTTTTCGATGAGGTCAGCTATGTGTGGCCGAAGGTCGGGAATCCGCCATTGGTGACACCTTTCAGCCAATATGTCAAGAATATTTCTCTCATGAATATTCTGCAGATGGCACAAGGGAAAGCGAGATTCAGCCAAATAGATAAAAACGCATGGGACATGATTTTGGGCAAGACTGGCAAACTGCCTGGGACACTCGCACCGGAAATCGTGAAACTCGCCGAAGATAACAACTTTGAATTTTACACCGGCAACCCGCAAGACAACTATCCTGACGAACTTCCAAAGTACAGGAAAGAGATGGAAGAACTGAATTGGGAGTTTGGCGAAGATGATGAGGAACTCTTTGAATTTGCGATGCACGACAGACAGTACCGTGATTACAAATCAGGAGCGGCGAAGCAGAAATTCGAGGCCGAGTTTGAGAAGGTGAAGCAGGCAGCGGAGCAACCGCAGGCACCAGCACCGGCGCCCGCACCACAAGTGCCCGTCTCCAAAACAGATGAGCTGATGAAGAAATATCCGAACGCTCATCCGGTTGTGGCGCCGGTATCGGGACAGCTGATATGGGAACTCTCAGTTGATGAGCCGTCAATGGCTAAACCGATCGGCACAAAAATAGAAGAAGGTAACATAGTATGCTTTATATCAGCATATTACGGACAAGAGGAAGTAAAGTCCCTCTTCAGCGGGAAATTGTGTGCGGTTGCAGCGGAGCAAGGCGCTACCGTGAGAAAAGGTGATGTCATCGCATTAATAGAATAATATTGGAATTATAATAACTCCCGCAGAGAACGCAGGTTTAGGCAGATGGCTCTGCAATTAACAGCAGAATCTGCGGGCAACAACAAAATTTGTGAAGAAGCTGAAACTATACCTCTCCGCCGGATTGCTGCTGTTTTGCAATCTTCTTTTCGCCACTCATCAGCGGGCGGGTGAGATAACATATATCCACCTCAGCGGCCTCACTTACGAGTTCACGATAATAACATACACCTACACTCCAAGTCCGGCAGACCGTCCCGAATTGGAAATATCGTGGGGGGACGGCTCCACGGAGATTGTCGCGCGCACCAACAAAGTCAACCTTGACAACGACATCAGCCGCAACATTTACGTAGCAAAACACACTTTCCCTGCGGCTGGAAATTACTCCATAAGTTTGGAGGACCCTAACCGCAACGCAGGAATTGTCAACATCAACAATTCGGTAAATATTCCTTTCTTCATAGAGACCAAACTTCTCATCAATCCGTTCATTGGGGCGAACTCATCACCGCAGCTGCTGAATCCGCCAATTGACAACGGATGCACGCACAAGCCCTACTATCACAACCCTGGCGCATACGACCCTGACGGCGACAGTCTGAGTTATTCCCTTGTGCCCTGCCGCGGCTTTGATGGCGAAAACATTCCCGGTTACGCCCTGCCGCCCGCACCCAACGGCATTGCCATTGACCCTGTCACCGGCGACTTATACTGGGATTCGCCGCAAATGCAGGGAGAATACAACATCGCAATACTGATAACGGAATGGCGAAACGGTGTCGCAATCGGCACCGTGACCCGCGACATGCAAATATCCATATCCGCCTGCGACAACGAACCACCGCAAATCATCACAATAACAGACACTTGCATTGTCGCAGGCACAACGCTTGTTTTTGACGTCACCGCCACAGACGCGAACTCAACGCAAGTAACGCTTTCGGCAACTGGCGAACCATTTCAGGTGTCAGTCACTCCAGCGGTCTTCCCGCAGCAACACGACACGCCGCCGCTCGTGACACAGTTCCTTTGGCACACACAATGCGCCCACGTCAGGAAACCGCCGTACCAAGTAACGTTCAAGGCAATCGACAACGGGCCGCAGGTCAATCTCGTCAATTTCAAGACGGTGCGAATATCTGTAATCGCACCCGCGCCAGAGAATGTAACTGCCACCCCTTCAGGCAATAACATTCACATTTCATGGTCTCCTGACTACTGTTCAAACATCAGCGGCTACAAAATCTACAAACGCGTTTCGAGTTATTATTTTGAACCTGATGAATGTGAAACAGGGCTGCCAGAATATGCCGGATACCAGCTTATTGGCACAACAAACAGTTTTACTGACACTCTTTTCACCGATGACGGAAGTGTCTTCCCCACCCTGCACGGACGGGAATATTGTTACAGGATAGTGGCATTTTTTGCGAACGGTGCAGAAAGCATTGTCTCTGAGGAGGTTTGCACTTCGATAATAAATGATGCTCCAATGATAACTAATGTTGACGTTGATGTAACAGATACGGAAACCGGACAGATAAACCTCAAATGGCTCAATCCCGCGGAATTGGACATCGCGCAATACACCGGGTTCAAATACATTGTTCTTCATTCCACCTCTGCTGCCCCAAACCAATTCGAACCTGTTGACACCACATATTCTTTACAAGATACCATTTCCTACCATAAATATCTGAACACCAAAGAATTAATCCATTATTACAAAATAGAGTTATGGGGTGAGGCTGACGGAATTTACCAGTTGGTTGAAGTTTCGGACGCCGCCTCATCAATATTCTTGGAAATAGAGAAAATGGATAGGGCTTTGCAGCTACATTGGAATGAAAATGTTCCGTGGATTAATGATGAATATATTATTTACAGATATAATGAGTTAAGCCATCAGTTTGATTCAATAGACAATACTTTTGAGAAAAATTACATTGATGAAAATCTTCTAAACGGAAAAAGTTATTGCTATTTCGTTTGTTCAAAAGGCGGCTACTCATTCACCGACACTCTTTCACCGTATTACAACCGTTCGCAGCAGAATTGCGGGACACCTGCTGACATCTTACCGCCTGAAACTCCGAAAGTTACAGTGACCACTGATTGCGAAAACGTATATTTTTCATGGCATTTTATGACAGACACATCTTTTTATGATGTTTACAAATACAGAATCTATTATAAACCGACATATCAAGACCCATTCAAAGCCATTGATTCTATCATCGATTACACAAATAATTGTTATTCAACTGATTGCAATTACACCATAGCACAACTTCCTGTCATAACGGGATGTTTTGCGATGACAGCTGAAGACACGGCAGGCAACGAATCGCCGATGAGCGATATAACATGCTTTGACATTGACCAATGTATGCCATACATACTTCCGAATGTATTCACTCCTGACGGCGACGGCGTGAACGACAACTTCTGTCCGCAACCATACACCAACGTAATTGAAGTAAATTTCACGGTTTATGACCGGTGGGGGCGGCGAGTCTTCCACACCACCAACCCCGATCTAAACTGGAACGGTGACAACACTTACACGAAACGCAAATGCACAGACGGCGTATATTATTATGTATGCGATGTCTTTTTCCAGACATTATCAGGGGTGATAAAAAAGCCAATGAACGGAAGCATAACGTTAATAACCTCGAAATAATAAAAATCAAATTTTATATAGCTTTGCACACACTAAACAAAACACTATGAATTTTCCGATAAACATATTTGAAGGAGACATTTGCCGCACAATCGGGTCACGGGAAGAGCTGCACGAATTTGCGAGCAATTACACTATGATATATGCCGCCGGTGGCATTGTGACAAACGAGTCTGGGCAGATTCTGATGATTTACCGGCTTGGACGTTGGGATTTTCCGAAAGGAAAAGTTGAGCAGGGAGAAGGTTTTGAGACAGCCGCCCGCCGCGAGGTCGCCGAGGAGACCGGCATAACCTCCGTTGAAGTTGTGAAACCACTGCCATCAACGTTCCACACATACCTTCTCAACGGCCGCAAAATCTTGAAACAGACCTCGTGGTTCCTCATGCGTGCAAAACACGGGAACACCGTTCCAGTGCCTCAAACAGAAGAGGACATTGAAGACGCTATCTGGGTTGAACGCACCACACTTGACGAAAAACTACAAAATTCTTACCCATCTCTGCGCGATTTGGCTGGAAAAATAAAAAATGACATTTTATGAAGAAAAAAAAGAACGGGAAAGGTATTCTTAAAGGTACTCTTATAGTGCTGAACCTCGTTGTGGCGGTCCCGCTGCTGCTGGCCTTCCTCGCACAATATGTCCCGCCATCAGTATCGTCTGTCTGCACTTTCTGCGGATTGGCATTCCCTTATCTTCTTTATGCCAATTTTGTTTTTGTGATAGTTTGGTTGATAATAAATTACAGGTTAGCTCTCATCTCTGTCATACTTATACTTATAAATATAAATAACATTGACAGACACTACCAGTTCCGCGCGACCGAGATTCCTGAGCCGTGCGTCAACTGCGTTAAAGTCTTGAGCTACAATGTAAAATTGTTTGGAGTGTACGATAATGATGATGAGCCGGTTACAGGAGCGAAAAAACAGAAAATTTTTGACTTTGTGGCTGAAGAACGGCCGGAAATTGTCTGTTTTCAGGAATATTTCTACGAAAACAGCAAAAAAATTGCTTTTCCAACAACTGACACACTCGTAAAAATCCTTAATCTTGACGAAAACACACGACATTTCTACCAATATTTTCCCACAAACCTGCGTGACGAATATTTTTACGGTCTGGCAATATTCACAAAATACCGCATTGTGGACGCGGGGCCGGTCGAGATGTCCGAATCATCTTCAAATGCAGCCATTTTTGTCGATATAAAATTCAAGCGCGACACTATACGCATATATAATGTGCACCTCGCCTCAATACACATGGACAAGACCGATTACGAGACAAGCAAGAAATTCTCAAACCATGAGGAAGACCCTGATTTCAACAGGAACGCCCGCGTGATATACAGAAAGCTGAGCGCGGCTTTTGAGCACCGTCAGAAGCAAGTTGAAGCGCTATGCGCCCACATTGACAGTTGCACGCACCCGATAATCCTCTGCGGCGACTTCAACGACACACCAGCCTCATACAGCTACAACAAAATCGCTTCAAAATTGAAGGACTCATTCCGCAAAAGCGGCAATGGGATGGGCACAACTTACAATGGTGACGCCGTCCCCGCCTACCGTATCGACTACATACTGCACGACAACGCCTACCGGTCGTACGGACACAGGGTTATAAAAGACGTCAATGTCTCGGACCATTATCCGATAATTGCCACTATCTCACTACAAAAGAGTGATTTATAAAAATTGTTAATATCATAATTGGCTACCACTTGTATAATTGTCTCGGTATGCCAAATATCCGTTTAGTAGTTTCTCGCCTCCACTTGGAAATATGCCTGCGGGTGGTCGCACACGGGGCAGATTTCGGGGGCCTGCTTACCGATGACGATATGGCCGCAGTTGGCGCACTGCCAGATTGCCTCGCCGTCTTTTGAGAAGACCTTTTTATCCTCTACATTTTGCAAAAGTTTGCGGTAGCGTTCCTCGTGATGCTTCTCAATAGCCCCTACCATTTCAAATTTCTCTGCGATTTCGTCAAAACCTTCCTCGCGGGCCTCACGTGCCATGCGAGCATACATATCCGTCCACTCATAGTTCTCGCCTGCCGCAGCGTCAGCAAGATTTTCAGCAGTTGAGCCCACCGCACCGCCATGCAGGTACTTATACCATATTTTTGCGTGCTCGCGCTCGTTTGCGGCAGTCTCCTCAAACAGAGCCGCTATCTGTACAAAGCCCTCCTTCTTGGCTTTTGAAGCGAAATATGTGTATTTGTTGCGCGCCATCGACTCGCCGGCGAACGCCTCCTCAAGGTTTTTCTCCGTTTTTGACCCTTTCAGAGATTTCGGCTTGCTTTCAGCGGGCTCTGTCAGCTCTATGAACTTGCTTTTCGGAGCATTGCACAAAGGGCATTTATCGGGAGCCTCTGCCCCCTCATGGATATATCCGCATACGATACATTGGAATTTTTTGCTCATAATGGTATTGTTTTAAGGTTTATCAATAATATTTAACGATGGCAAAGATAAACAAAAATACCACTATTTTACCTTATAGAAATAATTTTGTTATGGTTTTATTTCACCCACTTTCTGATAACAAAACCTTGCTCAGTAACTATTCTCACAAAATAGACTCCACTTGATAAATCTCCTATATTCAACAATTTAACATCACCCATATAAGAATGTACCAACTTACCGTCAATATTAAGCAGATCTATTCTTTCAGTTTCCAAACAATCAGGAACAGAAATGTTCAACACCTCTGTCGCAGGATTGGGATATACAAACGCTTCATTCAAATCCTTGTTTTCGCTAATGCCGACATGATTTTTGCGCACAGTAACTAACAACTTATAAGTTCCCACATCACCTGAACCAAGAATTACCTTAAAATATATGTTACCGCCGCCTGTTACTGTCATCTCAGGCATTTGCGCGTCATAATTGGCGGACCATGTTGAGCCATTATTTGTTGATGTCGCGAAAATGGCATTTGCAGTGTACGTACTATTGGCACTCGTGAATATTTGCGCGTTTACCACATATTCATAACCTGCAGGCAATGCTATTTTATAATAATCCACATCATTTTCAAGATGGAAATTCGCCGGGACATTAATTGTCGCCGCATTGCCTGCTACTGTTGTGAGCAGGTACGCCGTTGCAGTTGTATTGTTATTCTCAAATTGGTCTGGTTGGATAACAGGCGCACTCTGTGTTCTCTGAACTTTAATGCTGAGTTGATACGTTCCCAATTCCCCAACCGTATATGGGAGTACACGGAAGAAAAGAACTGCGCTACCAGTTATTGACATTTCAGGCATTTGCGTACCGTAATTGTTCGACCATGATACGCCGTCTGTAGATGTCGCAAACTTTGCATCAGCCGTGTAAGTTGTGCTGTTATAACTTGTATAGATAATGGCATTCACCTTATAATCATATCCGGCAGGCAATATTATTTTATAGAAGTCCTCATCGCTCTCGATGTGGAAATTGGCATCCGCAGTAATTGTTTGTGAGGCGGAATTGACTGTGGCAAGTGTATATGCTGACATCTCAGAATCGTTCTCTTCATATTTGTCCGGCAAATCCCCATGTTCTCGAAACAACTGAATATTAAACCTATATGTTCCAATATCACCTGAAGTATAAGGCAGTAAGCGAAAATATAAAACGCTGTCGCCTAAAATATTTGGTAAATAGTCACCCTGATCCTCATCATTTGACCAATTATTACCATCTAAAGAAAATGCAAATTTTGCATCAACAGTAAACAAATCCTGACCAAAATAATTATCATAAACCACACACTGCCCCCAATATTTATAACCTATGGGCAACGATATTTTATAGTAATCTTTATCCGATGAACTATGAAAATTGGCATCAATATCAAAACACTCATAATCCAAATTCACAGAGCCAAGATTATATGCTGTAGCAACACTATTATCCGCCTCATACTTATCAGGCGAAGGCGTTCCGCGCACATTAATACGGACAGGATTATAATAATATGAGCTTCCTGCATAATACCAGCCAGATGAACCCGATGGCTTGTATATCAACATAAGCAAATGCTCACCTGAACTCACCAATATTGTACTTGTGCAACTTACCGTATAAGTATTGTACGCAGATAAATTCGAAATGCTTTTCTGACCGATATATTGCTCAATATTGCCAGATAAATCTGCTATGACGAGGGCGGCTGTTCCTGTAAAAGAGCTACTTGTATTGTTTTTCAGTTTGACACTCACAGTGGCAGACTTCCCTGAATCAAGTGTTGAATAGTTGGATAAATCAGAATATGTTTCGATAGAGCCGGTACTTTGGATTTCAATTGTAGCAAAATTTTGGTGTGAATTATCGTCTCGCACAAGACGTAAAGTACTAATATCGTCTTTATCTGTCATTGAACACACAATTATATAATAATTTCCAGGAACAAGCGGAGCGTAGCCATTAAATGTTACAGAAGATGTATTTGTACCATTCGCAGGTATTGTAACATAATTAAGTCTATAACCAACAATGTTGTCATTCATATCACACAGCATTACTCTAATATATCCGTTAAAAGCTGCTGTGCCACTGTTTTTTATGGATCTTGTAACAATAACATTCTCACCAAAATTATATGTTGAAGCATCTGTTGAAAGTGTCGAGTTCATAACCAAATCGTAAGCGGGTTTTGCCACGGGATGAGCCGGCTCAATGCCGATGACTGCAACCTGATCTGTTGAAAAATCAGCTCCACCGGGATTTAAGGCATTAATTGCAAAATATCCATCTGAACTTCCTCCCCAGCCCCAATTAAAATGAAAGTTATTGCTATTGCTCACACCATCGCAAACAAACGCATGTCCTCCATCTGAACCACTCCCACTATAAAATACAGGTCGTCCATTATTCAGCTCATTTTTAAGAATACTCTGCCATGCGGAATAGGAATAATTGCTTTGGGCTAAAATTTTTACATTTGATGAATAATCGAAATAGTTACTAAAGGCATTGGGGACATTTATAGGCAAAGCGCCACTACCACCATTAGCGGAAATATCATAACCCATATCAACACTGACCCCACAAACGCGCATTAATTTTGCCACAGAATAGATCTGCATAAATGAACTTGAAGCATCAACTTTATTGGGCATATTATTCCAAAAATAGTTAGTCTCAAAATTAGCATACTGTGCCCCAAAATTATTATTCCAATAAAAATGGCTTCCTTTGCCAACGATAGGGTATTCCCAATACTTCATAATCTGAGCCATTGCAGTTGCAACACAACCGGTAAGAGCATAATTACCATAAACATCGTGTGGACACAAAGAATTGTAATACGGATAAGGACCTTGGTCCCACTTGGTTTGCAAAAGCGGTGTAACACCTTTCGCGTCTCTTAGCGGGAGTGTTTGCCCCGCGCGCAAGGCCGCCCACTCTTCCGAAGTCTCCTCATCTGCAGCAATATCATTCTCAATAGCATAGTCTATCTCTCGCTCATACTCGCCAAGCCACCATTGGAAATTTGCAGGCAAATTGTCCACATTAATAAATCCATTGTCAGAATAACCGAGCACAGGCACC
>CACYHL010000058.1:17153-20308 GCA_902774205.1 uncultured Bacteroidota bacterium
ATAAATCCATTGTCAGAATAACCGAGCACAGGCACCGCGCGGTCATCAGCTGCCACTATTACGAAACCGCCGTCATCGGCATTGAAAATGTAAAAATTCCTGAAAGTTGTGGCAGACGTAATGTTCCGGAAATTTTTATCCGGCTTTGCCTCCCGCAAGGGCACACCGTTCACGACACTGACAGCATTATTCTGCTTATAGAAATTCTGTGCGATTTTTGCCGCCACAACAGAATCAACCGGCGCCGCCTGAAGCAGCTGCACAAAAAACAGGGACAACAAAAAGGAAATTATTTTTTTCATACCTTGGTTGTTTTTTTAATGCAAAAATAAGAAAGTTTTTGCATTACATTATCACAAAAGCCCAAATAATTGCATTAAAACACCAAAAGTTTGTAATGAAATCCGAAAATAATGTAGCAAGACCAAGAAAAACCACACTCTGAACAAATCCTTTCACAAGATATGAAACAGAGACAATAGCAACTTTTATAACTTTAATGAAAGAAATAAACGGCATTCCATAGTATAGGAAACTATTTCACCCACTTGCGAATTACAACACTCTTGCCGGCAACAATCCTGACAAAATAGATACCGCTTGGCAAATCACTGACATTAATTGAACTGACTTCTCCATAATATTTGCGAATCAACTTTCCGTCAATTGCAAGCAAATCCAAAGTATATGATTCCACGGCATCTGGTGCTGAGATGTTCAGCACATCTATTGCCGGATTTGGATAAAGAGTCCATCCGGCGGCATTTTCAGTTTCACTAATACCCACACCTTTGCGCTGCACTGAGATTACCAGTTTATAAATTCCCAGTTCATAAGAATTAAGAAACACATGGAAATAGACCGTATCCCCATCACTGACAGTCATTTCCGGCATTTGCGAGTCATAATTCTCCGACCAGTTCACACCGTCATCTGATGTGGCGAACTTTGCATCCACGGTATAGCTTGAATTGTAGCTCGTGTATAGGGTCGCGTTCACAGTATAATCGTATCCAGCGGGCAGAATTACCTTATAGAAATCCTCATCACTCTCAATGTGAAAAGTGGCCTTCACAACGATTGCAGTGTCATCTGAATTTACCGTGCCTAACGTGTATGCGGTCATTTCTGTATTGTTCTCCTCATAATTGTCTGGCTGGACAGCTCGGAGTATTTCAATATTAAATCTGTATGTTCCAATATCACCTGTTGCATACGGTAAAACACGGAAGTATAGGACGCTGTCACCATAAGCTACTATAGTTCTTGCACTGTCATATTCAGAAGTCCACGCATTTCCATCTGCTGAGATGGCAAATTTGGCATTAACCGAAAACAAATCGCTCCCAAAATTACCATTATCAAAAACTACCATACTGACAATATGAGCATACCCATCTGGCAATGAAATTTTATAATAATCCTTATCTGTTGAATTATGGAAATTAGCGTCAATGTCTAACCTGATGTAATCCACATTGCCAAAGCCAAAATCATATGCGGCAGAGGCATCATCATTCGCTTCATATTTGTCTGGATAAGGCGTACCATTCACATAGATGCGGACCGGATTATCATAATACGAATTTCCGGCATAATACCAGCCTGATGAACCCGAAGGTATGTATATCAACATGAGCAAATGCTCACCTGAACTTACAGCTATTGTATTTGTGTAACTTACCGTATAAGTGCTATACGCTGATAAATTTGAAATGCTTTCCTGCCCGATATACTGTTCAATATTACCAGACAAATCGGCTATAACAAGAGCTACTGTTCCAGTAAAAGCGCTATCTGTATTATTTTCCAGATTTACACTGACTGTGGCTGACTTTCCCGAATCAAGGGCAGAACATGTGAATGGCGAATATGTTTCAATAGAGCCAGTGTTTTGTATTTCAATCTGAGCAAAATTCTGGTGTGACTTATCGTCTCGCACAAGACGCAAAGTGCTAATATCGTCCTTATCTGTCATTGAACACACCATTATATAATAATTACCCGGGACAAGCGGAGCGTAACCATTAAATGTCACAGAAGATGAATGTGTGCCATTGGCAGGTATTGTAACATAATCCAATTTAGAATCAACAATGTTGTCATTCATATCACGCAACATTATTTTAACATATCCGTTAAAAGCGGTTGTCCCACTATTTTTTATGTCTCTTGTAACAATAACATTTTCACCAAAAGAATATGTGGAAGAATCAGTTGAAAGCGTTGAGTTCATCACCAGATCGTAAGTGGGTTTTGCTATGGGATGCGCTGGCTCAATGCCAATAACCGCAGAGAGCTTTGTTGAAAAATCACAATCATCTGGATTTAACGCATTGATTGCGAAATAGCCGTCCGAACTGCCTCTCCACCCCCAATTAAAATGAAAGTCATTACTATTGTTAACGCCATCACAAACAAAAGCATGTCCACCATTATTCGGATCAGTTCCGCTATAAAGTACAGGTCTTCCATTATTCAACTCATTTTTAAGAATATCCTGCCATGCGGAATTAGAATAATTACTTTGGAATATCGATTTCGTATTTGGTGAATAATCGAAATAGCCAATCAAGGCATTCGGCACATACGAAGGTGAAGCGCCACTGCCGCCATTATCGGGAATACCATACCCCATATCAACACCAACACCGCAAAGCCGCATCAGTTTTGCCACAGAATAGACCTGCATAAAAGAACTTGACGTGTCAAGCTGGTTTGGCATATTGTTCCAAAACTGGTTAGTCTCAAAATTAGCATGTTGGAGACCAAAATTATTATCAAAATAAATATGACACCCCTGTCCCATGACAGGATACTCCCAATATTTCATAATCTGCGCCATTGCTGTAGCGACACAGCCAGTAACAGCATACTCTTCCGCATTAGCATCATACGGACATAAAACATTATAGTACGGAGCTTGCCCCCATTGTGTCTGCAACAGCGGTGGGACACTTTTCGCTTCCCTAAGCGGAATTGACTGCCCCGCGCGCAACGCCGCCCACTCTTCCTTGGTAACCTCATCTGCGGCAATGTCATTCACAATAGCATAATCTATCTCTCGCTCATACTCGCCAAGCCACCATTGGAAATTTGCAGGCAAATTGTCCACATTAATAAATCCATTGTCAGAATAACCGAGCACAGGCACC
>CACYHL010000059.1 GCA_902774205.1 uncultured Bacteroidota bacterium
AAAATAAAAAAAGGTTTTAAAAAATTAATTTCAAAACCTTTTCTTCAGTGCCCAAGACAAGAGTCGAACTTGCACGGGAGTACTCCCACCACCCCCTCAAAGTGGCGTGTCTACCAATTCCACCACCTGGGCATTTTTGAGGTTGCAAAGATACAACTTTTTTTGAATAGTGTATCTTTTTTTTGAAAAAAAATAATCTTTTGGTGCTGTGGATAATTTTCTTTTTTGAAAAGTGTTGATTTTAAGAATTTCACGTGACTTTATCATTTTAAAGTGAAGGGGATAAAAAATGCCTGGAGCCGTGATTTTCTTGCCGAAGCCATAAAACTCGACTACTATGGCAAGTATATTTTTTATCGCACCATTATTGCCCCTTTATGATTTTGCCAATTGCACGCTTTTTTATTTCTAATAAATACTAACACTGGCACCTTTTTGTTGAAATATACTTTATTTATGGACTAATTCTGCCCAATCTGTATTTGCTGTGCGCTTTGACACTTGATTGATTTTTCAATCACCGCCAATCCACTTTCCCAAAAGTGAATTTTGCTTTATTTTTCGCTTTTCCAAAAGTGAAATTTTTTATATCTTTGCAGTGTGAAAATTTATTTGACATGACACAGGAAGATTATCAGCAACTTGAGAATTCGTTTCTTGCGAAGATTAAAAAAATCAACACAAGATTTGTGAGATACCTTTATGGTAATATAAATTGGAATGTCCGCCTAATAGGGGTAAAAGGAGCCAGAGGTGTTGGCAAAACCACGCTGCTGCTTCAACGTATCAAATTGGCGTACAAGGAAACTGACACTGTGTTCTACGCCTCGCTTGACGATTTGTGGTTCCAGTCGCATTCTTTGCCAGAGTTGGTTGAATGGCTTTACCAACGTGGTGTAAGGCATTTGTTTCTCGACGAGGTGCATAAATACCATGATTGGCAGATAATTCTAAAAAACATATATGATACATACGGTGATTTGAATGTCGTTTACACAGGCAGCAGCATGTTGGAGATTGACTACTCACGTGCGGATCTTTCGCGCCGGCAGACTTTATACACCTTGCATGGTCTTTCGTTTCGCGAATATCTTGAACTCCACAAAATCCACAATACGGAGATTTTGTCATTACAACAATTGCTTGCTGAACATCAGAATATTGCTATGGGCATTTGCAAAGATATCCCTGTGATAAAACATTTTCAACACTATTTGAAAGAGGGATACTATCCTTTCCAGATTGATGCAAAGACAGAATACCTTCCGCGACTTGCCGAAATAGTCAGGTTGGTTATAGAAACCGATATGCCAGATGTGGAGAAGTTTTCATACGCAACCATTCAGAAAGCCAAGCAACTTCTGATGGTGGTGGCGAACAATGTGCCATTAACCCCTAATATCTCAAAAATGTCATCTCAATTGGAAACAACACGCGATATGTGCCTTAAACTTTTATACACTCTTGACCGTGCGGATTTGATTCTTTTACTCACAAAAGAAGTCAAGGATTATAAGCATTTGGTGAATCCCGAGAAAATGTATCTTGGCAACCCAAACCTTATGTATGCTTTGGGTGGAACAGTTGATGTGGGCACTTTGCGCGAAACCTTTTTCCTCAGCCAAGTGTCGAAAATATTTAATGTGCGATACCCAAATCATGGCGATTTTATGGTTGACAACACATATTTGTTTGAGGTTGGCGGCAAAAGCAAGACATTTGACCAGATTAAGGAGATTCCCAATAGTTGGCTTGCTGTTGATGATATTGAAATTGGCAGTAGGAACCGCATCCCATTGTGGATGTTCGGGCTTCTTTACTAATTTCAAATGATAATCCAAGTGTCACTTCCCCAAAAGCGAAATTCCCCCTGTCTTATTCCCGCATCTTCTGTTGTCAGTTTAAATTTTCGGTGAATTTATATTTTCCTTCCTGTAGATTTAATAATTTCACGTAACTTTGCCGTTTTAAAGCGAACAACATGAAAAAACACTTTTTTCTTATAATAACGGCTCTTGCGGTTTCTGTTTCTGCCTTTGCGCAGCGGTTCTCAACTTTCTCAAACGACCCTTCTGTCACGGTTACGGAGATGAAGGAGTTCGCTGGCACTGCGCCCCAAGACAGAAAACGTGAGGCAGACCAATTCGTTAAGGATTTTACAGAGTTTTGGAATAGTGACATTCTCGATTACGAGATGCAACAGAATTTTATTGAGATCTCGAACTCTATGCTTCGTAAAAAGATGCGCCTTTTCCCGCATTTCCAGTCTTTTCTTGCGGCGTTCCGCTCTTTTGAGAATAGCGATATGGCGCAATATGAGCGCGAATGGCTCCAGATTGTGAACTACCATATTAATAATGATGCCGCGACTTTCCATAACAAAATGGACTCATACGAGACTATTTTCAAGGGAAACGGTCTGTACAGCAGCTCAAATTCGCACTGGATCGCTTATGGGCTTGTCGATAAGATGGGTATTGACAAAGAACCGTACTTGAAATACAGCGACATTGACCTTGTCGGTGCTTCGAAGCAGGACAGCATTGAGATTACCGGCGCGAGCGGCTACTATTATCCGGGCTCGAACAAATGGGTCGGAAAAGGCGGTCGTGTATATTGGTTTAAGGCCGGACTTGGTGAGGATATTTTTGCGCAGCTGAAAGATTATACTATTGATATGCGTTACCCGAAAGTTCATGCGGAGCACGCCATGATGAATTATCCCGATTTCTTTGAGGCGCCTGTGGAGGGTTTTGTTGATGACAAGGCCGCATTAGAGACTACGGAGGAAAAAACCACATATCCTCGTTTTACAAGTTATGATAAATTATTGACTATTAAAAGATTATATAAAGATGTGGATTATCTCGGCGGCTTTGAGCTGCGCGGCTCATCAATTATGGGGAACTCGCATGGTGACACTTTGGCTCAAATAGTGATTCTGAAAAACGACACTCCCGTGGTGAACGTCAAGGCGAAGAGTTTTATGTTGAAGAAAGATGTGATACTCGCTAACGATGCCCGTGTGGTTGTAACCATTGATGAGGATTCCATTTACCACCCCGCGGCGACTTTCCGCTACAGCGAGCTGACCGGCGAGTTGCTTGTCTCGCGCACAAAAGAGGGTATTGGACGCAGCCCGTTTTTCGACACATATCATAAATTGGACGTTTATGCGGAAACCCTTTCATGGCTTATTGATAATGAAACTATTGAATTTAAGCCAGTTACGGGGCAAAGTGGCACCAGCGCGGCGGTGTTCGAGTCGCAAAACTTTTTCAGCTCCGCGAAAATGAAAAAGCTCCAAGGCTATAATGAGGAGAATCCGCTTTTCACTGTGTGGAAAATTTTCCGATCACATAACTACGAGCCTACAAACATAAACACTTTTATCGCCTCTTTCGGGAAAAGCGCGGTTGACGTGAAGCGGCTCCTGATGGAACTTGCCGGCGAAGGTTTTATAGAATATGACATCAATAATGATAAAATAGCTTATCGAAAAAAAATAGCACAATATCTTAATAATGATGTTGGAAAGAAGGATTATGACAATCTCGTTTTTGAATCGAAGACACATCATGCGACAATAAATCTGCTGAATAATGAAATGAGAATAACTGGTTGCGAGTATTTTGTGTTGAGCGACAGTCAGATTGTAAATGTATATCCTGCGGGCGAGCGCGTTACGGTGAAAAAGAACCGCGACATGGTCTTTTCTGGCAGGATTATCGCAGGGCTTTTCGATTTCGTGACCCACAACTGCGAGTTCAATTACAACAAGTTTGATGTCACGATGAATGTCATCGACTCGATGATTATGTATGTCGAGGACAAACGCCAAAAGCCGAATCTTTACGGTGAGTATCCGCTTGTTAAAGTGAGGAACACGCTTCAGGATCTGAGTGGAATGTTATATATCGATATGCCTGAAAACAAGTGCGGGCGCGTGAATTATCCCGATTATCCGATTTTTGAAAGCCGTAAAGGGTCAAAAGTCTATTATAATCAAAAATATGTGTTGAATGGGGTCTATCACAAGGATAAATTCTATTATTTGGTCGATAATTTTATCATTAAAAATCTTGACAATTTTGTCACAGACTCGATAAAATACAACGGGCGGCTTGTCTCCGGCGGAATTTTCCCCGACATAGAGCAGCCTTTGAAAGTGAGACCTGATTTCTCGTTGGGATTTGTGCACAAGACTGGCGGCAACGGGCTTTCAGCCTATGGAGGCGCGGGGTCTTATAAACGCACTATTGACTTGAGTAATAGGGGGCTGCGTGGAAAGGGAACAATAGAATATCTTACTTCAACAACGGAAAGCGACAGTTTGGTCTTCTTCTTGGATTCTGTGCGCGGGCGTGCAAACTCACATGTTGTTAGAGAACAGCTTGCGCAAACAGAATATCCGACCGCTTCAGTTAAAAACGCAAGCCTCGATTGGAAACCTTACGATGAGGCGATGTATGTCTATACGCTCAAAACTCCGATGTCTATTTTCAACGAGGTCACGCTCACCGGCCATTCAAGGCTTACCCCAAGCGGAATGTTGGGCAGCGGTGTGGTCAAGTTGAGCTCAGCTGACATAACATCAAAGCAGTTCCTCTTCAAGCACCACGAGCTTCTCTCTGACGCCGCCGACCTTCAGATCTATGCGAAAGAATCCAGTGAATCGGTGTTCAAGACAGACAATTACCGCTCGCACATCAACTTCAAGACACGCCGCGGGGAGTTCGCAGCCAATGGTGACGCCTCCGAAATCCTCTTCGTCAAGAATGAGTTCAAGACCACGGCCTCGGCGTTCTTGTGGGACCCTATCGACAAGGATTTCATTAAGATAACATGGGACGACCCGTACAGCACGGTTGACATAAACGGCACACCTGCAAAAGACCTTGTTGATATGCAGGGCGTGCAGATAAATGAGCTTATCTCCACAAATCCAGACAAGCGGAGTCTTAGATTCAACGCACTTTCTGCAGAGTTCAACTTCTCTGGAAATATTATTAAAGCCGAAGGGGTCAGATTCATCAATGTCGGCGATGCGGCTATCATTCCGAGAGACGGAAAGGTCACCATTATGGAGAAGGCTGAATTGCAGCAGCTCAAGGATGCAAGGCTGGTGACCGGGCGTGAAAGCAAGTTTTACGAACTCAAGAATGTCAGCGCGAAAATCATCTCCTCGCAGAGTTTTGCGGGTTCTGGAGATTATGATTTCGTTGATGAGAACGAGACAGTTCAGAACATTCACTTCGATACGCTTTGGTTCTATCAGGAGACCCATGGCAGCGCGCAAATCCCACTGGCGAACGATTTCAAGTTCAGTCCGCATTTCGGCTTCAACGGCCGCGTGGAGCTGCACAGCACCGACACATTCCTCACTTTTGTGGGAGGGTTGGAGCTTATTCACGATTGCAACAAGGAGAAATTCGCGCGAATGAAGATATTCCAAAAAGTTGATCCTTTGCATATTTTTATTGAAGTGAATGAGAAAACGAAAGATGTTAACGACAGGAAGGTTGTCAACGCAATCGCATCCACAAACAAGGAGGGGCGGATTTACACCTGTTTCGGTGCGGCGAAGGACCAGTTCAACGATGCGGAATACATTTCGGCGTTTGGCTACATAACTTTCGATAAGGAGACACAGGAGTTCAAGGCAGCGTCGATGGAGAAACTGCTCAATCCGTCTCTTCCCGAAAATATCATAACCCTCAACAAACAGCAGTGCATATCGAAGGGAACCGGCGCCATTGACATGGGCACGAAACTCGGCCGCATTGACTTCACAACAAACGGAACCATAGTCAATTACATGTTGAACGATTCCGCCTACATGAGTCTCACGACTTCTATTGATTTCTTTTTCTGCGACAAATCAATGAAGATTCTCACGGATGCTCTGACAGCCTCTTACACTCTCGATTTCATCGACTACTCCAATGATGATGATTATGATATGGCGCTGATAAATATTTTGGGAGAAGATGAATATTACAAATATCAGAAAGCTGTGGCGAACGGTCAGGTGAAGAAACTGCCGCAGAAGCTGCAACTCCAGTTCCTGTTTGCCAGCCTCGATTTCACATGGGATAAAGACAACAAGTCGTTCGTATCGCAAACACATCTTCCTTTGATAATCTGCGGCGGCAAAGAGATTAACAAGATGGTGCCAGGGCGCATTGTCATTGAGAAGCGCGGCTCGCGAAACAGACTCTACATCTATTTTGAATTTGATGACGAGTTCTATTTCTTCCAGTTTGAAAATAATAATATGTATGGTTTCTCATCAGACAAAAAATTCATTGATGCCATAATGGCTATCGATGCGAAGAAAAGAACGCTGAAATCGGAGAACGGCCAGCCCTCGTTCACATACAAATGGGGCAACCGCACACAAAAGAACAAGTTTGTGAATAAGTTTTACAATATTAAAAAAGATGAAGAAGATGATGAGGATTAGGAGTGAGGAGATAGGAATGAGGAAACAGGAATTATAATGATGAAAATCTGTAGAGACGGTGTGTACACCGTCTCTGTGTTTATTGTTTGTATGTAAACAATTGAACAACAATAAAATACAAAATATTGTTTTGATTAAAAATAGAAAAGATAAATGAAATATATGAAATCAGAATTTGCGATTATTATCACAATAATTCTGCTGATGTTTCCCTGTCGTGGAGGTGTTTTTGCGGCGGAACCGATAGTTTTCAACGGTGATTCCATTGACAAACAGTACTTTAACAGCGAAGTGATGTTCCAACAGACGTTGTATGTGTGTGGAAAATACAGCAACGGTTATGGCAGGTGGTTATACCTTTCGTATGAGCGGGTGCGCGACCCCGAAGAGGTGACAATTCCCGGCACGGCTGCCTACGACTCGGTGATAGCTGTGCAGCCTAATCAGATGTTGGTTGCCTATTGCCCTGACGCTCAGACAAGCGGCATACGGCTCGGCGCTACTTTCAACGACCTTGTCGCGACAGTCACGGCGCACCACTCAATAACAATTTACGGTGAGCTGAACCCTGATAACAACACCCGCCCCACAAGTCGCCCCGATGTTGGTGATGCGCAGCTCATCATCTGCAACACCAACCTCGAGTATTTCTGTGCTGAGTGGCAGGGCACATACGGAGCCGCCTCTGACGAGCAGTTCGCGCGGCAGTGCGTGAAAACAGGCAAGGCGCTCGCCAACATTGACGCCGACATTTATGCCGTGGAGGAGATTCAGCAGAGTGACTCTTCGTTACGTTGTCTCACAAACCTTCTCAATGCCCGCACAGCCCCCGGTAGGTACAGTTACGTTTATGATGGTGACATTGAAAAAAGTGTCTATTCTAAGGTCGGGTTCATCTACCGCACCGACAAAGTTGTGCCCGTGCTCGAGCTTGGACATCCATACACAAATAATATTTTATATCTGTTCAACCAGTATGTGCAGGCATTTGATGAAATCTCTACGGGTGAGCGTTTTGTGCTGAGTGTCAACCATTTCGCTTCAAAATTAGGAGACACTTCGTATGCATACGCCACATCAAATGCTGTCAGAATGTCGAATGTTCGGCATTTGGCGGATTTTTTGAATGCCAAACTTGCGGCGAATTATTATGAAGATGAGGACGTTCTAATTGTGGGCGATTTGAACTGTAACACAATGGAAGAGCCCATCCGTTTTCTCGATTCGCTTGGTTATGAGAATCTTACGATGAAATTTTCGCCGACCGAATACAGTTATGTATATGACAACAACGTATCGTATTTGGACCACGCTTTTGCTTCGCCGACACTGAGTGGGCAGATTACCGGCGCCGCTCCTTATCACATCAATGCTGACGAAAACGGCTCATTAGCTTATTACTACAGCACCGACACCTCCATGTACCGATACTCTGATCACGACCCGATAATAATTGGGCTGACATTAAGCGGCAAATCTGATGAGGACAGCACGCGAATTGGCGAGGTGACGACAGCCGAGCCAGTGATTATCAGTGGTGGTTGCGGACGGCTTTCTGTTCGGAGCGAGACCGCCGCTGATGTCGCTGTTTATGACCTTGCCGGACGGGAAATCGCAGCCCAAGCCCGTGTGTCACAATTTGAAATCGCTTTGCCGAAAGGTGTTTACATCGTCCGTTTCGGCAAAAGCGGGAAAAAGGTGGTGGTATGGTGAGATTAATAAAAAATTCTTATCTTTGCAGCGTAATACATTTATGGATAAAATCAAGAATAGTATTAACTTAAAGTATTGAGAAATAATAAAATAGGAATTTAAAAGAATTTACAAACATAATAAAGGCGTTTTCGCTTTTCTTTTAAGTGGCTGAAATCTGCAAAATTTCGACCTTATCACTATAAAGGAAGCCGGAAATGCTCACGAGTAAATCCTTGAGCTTTCTTATTTGTGATAAGGGTATTGCAGAACCTCAGCCGCGAATAAACGAAGTTCGCGGTTTTTTTATGCCTTGGCGAAAATGAAACTACAAGGGAAAAACATTATACATTAATCTTTTAAAACAAATTATCATGAAAAAAATCATTCTTTTATTAATGGCTGTTTTGCCTTTTTTTGCCACATCGTGCAAGAAGAAAGTTGTGGCGGATTTTGATTATTACATTACTTATAGTTACGACCATGCCACTTGTATCACTACAAATGGCGCGTCAAATGCTGATTATTACGAATGGACTCTTTACAAAAGAGATGGTGAATATGCTGTATATTATGCTTCCAGCAGTGAAATTTCGCCATATTTTGACATCTATGAATCAGGAGAGTACAGATTGGAATTAAAAGCATATAATTCAAAATATAGTGCCACTGTGGAGAAATATTTTAATGTATCATTATCTGGCGGCGGTGGTGGCGGTACGCAAACAGCTCCTACCGCCTCATTCAATCTCACCAGCAGCAATGGAAACTATGCACCGACTACCGTTTATTGCAATAACACATCAACAAATGCCACTCATTACCACTGGACACTCACAAAACCTGATTATACAACATCGACAAGTACCAGTTCAAATCCATCTTTCACCTGCAATCAGACAGGAACTTACACTGTGAAATTAATTGCCTATAATGCGAATAATGTCTCTTCAACGTTAACAAAGAGTTTTACATTAACATCTCCAAATGTAACAATAACTTATCTTCAACTCATAAAAATACCTATGTTGGATAGTGATAACTCTTCGTGGGACACTGGTCTTCTGAGTGGGGCTGATCCTGACATTTACTTTAAAATAGTCAATTCAAGCAGTTCTGTTATATATACGAGTGCTACCAAAGAAAATGTTGCAGAATCAGATCTTCCAGTAACATGGTATAGTATTAATCAGTCATTGGATTATGGCTCAACCTATTATATAATATTCTATGATGAGGATGGAAGTTTGGACTCCGATGATCTTATGGCAAATTGTATC
>CACYHL010000060.1 GCA_902774205.1 uncultured Bacteroidota bacterium
GACTTGATGATGTACGCATGGAAGTAGACAGCCTGGGGGCTGACCCGCTCATCGGCAGGGCTGCGATACCAGCATCTGGTAAAAGACCTGCTCTCAACCGACAAGTTATCGGACTCGTTTATGCTTCTTCGCGAAATCTTCAGGGCGACAATAATAATAGAATTCAGCGGTGTACTGCTGCTATTCATGTATTGGAAGACAACGGGGCTGTTTGCCAACGACAGCCAGACCTTCTTCTATTCGCTTTTCCACGCAATATCAGCATTCAACAATGCGGGCTTCTCCCTTTGGGACGCAAACCTCATGGATTCTGCCATAACGGCAAGTTACTTTCCTCAGGCCGTCATTATGATACTTGTCTTTCTCGGCGGCATCGGCTTTGTCACAATACGCGACTTCTTCAATCCCTCTGTCATCCGTGAAAGAAGAAAATACAGATGGAAAGAGTTGCAGCCCGGCTCAAAAATCATATTGCGCACCACTTTCAGCCTCATTGTTATTATGGCGATTCTGCTATTCTGCCTCGAATATAACCACTCATTGGCAAACAAAACAGGCATTTATGACAAAATAATGACTGCGATTTTCCAGACAGTCAGCGGTCGCACGGCCGGCTTCAACATGGTGGATGTCAACCAGTTCACCGTGCCGATGCTTCTGATATTCATACTTATGATGTTCATCGGTGCATCACCCGGCTCAACCGGCGGCGGAATCAAGACTACCACATTTTACGTTCTGCTCAAATCGACTTGGGCGACAATCCGCGGACAAAAAAACATCGAGTTCCAGAAAAGGACTATCCCATTCGAGCTTGTTGACAAGGCATACTCAATAACGATGATGTCGCTTATGATAATATTCATATCCACATTCACGCTTGCAATAATCGAACCGTCTTTTGATCTTGTGAATCTGCTTTTCGAGAGCGCATCGGCATTCACCACCTGCGGACTATCAACGGGCGCCGCCGCACAGTTCGGGGATATTGGGAAATTAGTGCTTATAATAAACATGTATATTGGACGTATCGGAACACTCACCATCGCATTTGCCCTCGCTAAACGGTCAGGGGAATCGAAGCACCAGTATCCGGATACGTATTTTATGATTGGATAGGAGATAGGAGTTAGAAATGAGGAGTGAGGAGTGAGGAGTGAGGAATGAGGAGTTAGGAAATAGTAATTTTAAACATATAATATTATGAATCCATTGTTTCCAAAAGAAGTTTATCAAGAGAGAAGAAACCGTTTGAAACAGTCTGTTGGCGGCGGCGTGGCAGTTTTCCTTACGAATGAGGAGGCTCCAATGAATTATCCTTCAAATACTTACAGGTATAGACAGGATAGTAATTTTTTGTATTTCTTTGGGCTGTCGCTTCCGGGAATGGCGGCTGTGATTGATTTTGACGAAGGTCGCGACATCATTTTCGGTGACGATTTCGGCATTGATGACATAATTTGGATGGGGCCGCAACCCACAATAGCTTCATTGGCTGAGAAAGTTGGTGTTACCGACACCCGCCCTATGGCGAAACTCGCCGATTATCTCAAAGGACGCAAGGTACTTTTCACTCCGCCGTATCGTTTTGATAACCAGATAAAGCTGTCTGCGCTGACAGGCATTGCCATCGGAAATCTGAAGCAGTCGGCTTCGGCGGAGCTGATAAAAGGCATTGTGGCATTGCGTTCTGCAAAAGACAAATACGAGATTGAGCAGATGGAGAACGCCGGAATCATAGGGGCGATAATGCACACTTCTGTTATGAAACGTTGCAAGCCTGGCGTTTCGGAGCGGGAGCTTGCGGGGTTGGCCGAAGGTGTCGCTCTCTCATACGGCGAAGGGATTTCATTCCCGGTGATTCTGTCGCAGCACGGCGAGACACTGCACAACCACAACCACAATGGGATTTTGACAGAAGGCAATTTCCTGCTTATGGACGCCGGTGCAGAAAACACTATGAACTACTGCTCCGACCACACAAGGACATATCCGGTAAGCGGCAAGTTCACACAGAAGCAAAAGGAGATATACGAAATAGTGCTCAAGGCAAATATGGAAGGCATCGCAAATGTGAAGCCGGGTGTTTACTACAGAGATGTGCATTTCATTGCTGCTGAGATAATTGCCGCTGGGTTAAAGGAGCTTGGCATTATGAAGGGAGACGTAAAAGAGGCGGCGCGCACAGGAGCATACGCCTTGTTCTGCCCCCACGGACTCGGACACCAGCTCGGTCTTGACGTTCACGACATGGAAGACCTCGGCGAAAACTATGTGGGGTATGACGACACCGTATCGAGAAGCGAAATCTTCGGTATCTCGGCACTGCGCATGGCGCGGGAGTTGCGCGAGGGCTTCATTATCACCGTTGAGCCGGGTATCTATTTCATTCCAGAACTGATTGACATTTGGAAAAGCGAGAAGAAGTTCGCCGAATTTATCAATTACGACAAGGTTGAGGAGTACCGCCACTTTGGAGGAATCCGCATAGAGGACGATGTGCTTGTCACGGCTGACGGTCACAAGGTCATCGGACCGCATATTCCGAAATCGGTAGAAGAGTTGGAAAACACGGTGGGGAAGGAGTAAAATTCCCTATTCCGTCTTATTTCGTTTTCACGTGCCACACGTTGTTGTGGCACGTGAAAAATCATTTTATACAACAGACCTGTCATTTTATACAATGTAAGCCACTGTTTTGAAAATGTAATGGTTTGCCAGATTATTTTTGCCGACAAATCACATTTAAAAAATTCAAACAGTATTACATTATGGAAACAGAAGAGAAAAACAAGCAGGAATTAAATGAAGCAAATGCGGAAGAAAAGTTTCAGAACGAAGCTCAAGAAGAGAATGTGGCAGCCGAAACTACGGTGGTGGCGCCGCCGAAGAAGAAAAGTCTCTTCAAACGTATTCTGATTTTTTGTATAGTCGTTGCTGTCGTCGGTGGGGCGATAATGCTGATAACAAGTGCATTCCAAGACGAAGACGAGTATTACAGCAAGTATGGTGACGAGCCATCGGATTATCCGGTCTCTCACAATAACGGCAAAAGCAACATCATCAACCCAACCACGAAGGAAGTCATTGTAAAGGACATTGACTGGTGCCACTACTCAAGTAGCAGAGACAATGAGCCTATCGTTCTTTTTGCAAAAAATGGCAAAAGGGGCTTTTGCAACATTGTCACAAACGAAATCATAGTGTCGCCAACAACTTACACCAAGGCGTGGGTATTCTCTGAAGGCTTGGCGGCTGTTGAGAAGAATGGCTACATTGGTTTTGTGAATGTTAACGGTGATGTCGTCATTGACTTTAAATTCTCCTATCGTGGCAATCCTCTCTCGGAGTTTGTTTTCCATAACGGGCACTGTGTCGTGGCGGATTCGGCAAACCACATCGGGGTTATTGACCAGAAAGGGTGTTGGGTTGTAAAACCACTCTATGACGACATTGAGTTGGCTAAAGACTATGCCATTGTGTGTAAGGAAGGAAATTTCAAGAAACAGGTTGATTTCCAAAAAAATGACTTGCAAGATGGAATCATCGATTATATAAATAATCTTTATTATGAGGTGAATTATACAGATTTGCAGACTGGTGAGCCAAAAGTCGGGCAAGCGAAAATCAATGACTTTTACGAGTATCATGTGGGCGGTTATTCAGGTTTGGTTAATAGCAAGGGGGAATTCATCACGCCACCAATTTACACCGATATTTCAGGAATCACCCCCACGTTATTCAAAGCACAACTTCAAGATTGGACATCTATGGTTATTATTGACCAAAAGGGAAAGGTTCTGTCAAAGGTCGTAAAGTGATTTTTTTTCTGCATGTTTTAAAGAAAAAATCTTTACCTGTTAGCACGAAATCCGAAAATTAATATATATATTTGCAAGTTACAATAGTAAGAGAATGTCCGAATACCTAACCATTTCCAATACTAATGCGATGATCCGTTTTGCGGCTGAAAGCATGGTCTATGTCGTTGCTTACGGCAATTATTCGGACATTTATACATGTGATGGTAAAAGCCACACCGTGACTTTGCAGCTTGGGGAGATTGAAGATTTGATAGATGAGCAGCTCCACTTGACTGGGGAGGATTTTATGCGTATTGGTAAGAGTTTGATTGTGAACACGTGTTATGTGACATATATTCACCCGACTAACAGACAAATGGTCCTGTCTGATAATCATACCTTTAAGTATAACCTTGAAGCCTCAAAGGAGGCTTTAAGAAATCTGAAGGAGTATTTGGAAAAAAAGAAAAACAAGTAAAACGAGTTATGAGGCATTTTGATGATATAGGCGATGATGAAATCCGCGTAATCGGCCGGCGGCATGTGAAGCATAAACCGTTATACAAACGGTGGTGGTTCTGGATGATTGCGGCTGTGGTTATTGTCCTGTTCGCAGTAGCTTTAATCTATATAATGCGTTCACAAGATATAAAACCGAATATGGAGCCTTATACAGAAACCACTACAAGTTTGGTGCCACCGACTATGGCGCAAAACGGACATGCGACCGTGCTTGTGTTTGACACGGTCATCAATGATGTGCCTTTGCGCCTGCTGACTCCGGTTAACGCTGTGCCTGAACTCTGTCTCGGCATTCCCGACCACACAGACTCGTCTCTGATTCTTGGACTTCAAGCTGCCGACATCCGCGCCGACAACCATAAAATTGTAGGAGCCTTTGTCCTCAAAGGGGAACTGCTCTCGAGAGGTGTCGCAAAAAAAGGGTTCTGCGCCATAATTGACGGGATAATCCGGCTCGGCATAGCTGAAAGCACCTCGTTGTTCGAGGAAACCACAGACAAAGACGGCTACTTTTTCCGTCAATATCCGCTTGTGAACCAAGGTGTCTTGGTGGAGAACAATCCCAAAAACAAGGCGTTTCGTCACTCTTTGTGCGAGCTGAATGGTCAAATTGTTGTGGTTAGCTGTCTCGACAAAGAGTCGTTCCACGATTTTGCGCAGGCACTTGTGGATTTGGGGGCGCAAAACGCCATAGCTCTCACCGGCGGTCACGCCTACGGATTCATTCACGACAGCGAGAACGGCTTCCAGACATGGGGCGGCGATGCCAAAATGTGGGTCAAAGAGCCGAATGTCAATTTTATTGTGTGGCGTGTTGTGAAGTAAATCGTAAAGAAATTAACCCTTTTAGTCTTGTGGTTAACTTCTAATTTATTAGGGCTTATTGTCTCGGAGAGACATCATTTTAATAACTCCATTCAAACGACTGAAAGGAGCGCAGTATGGAGAGGTGACAGCAACCTACGACACACTCGCGGCGTAGGGGAACATAACTTAGAAACTACACGGCAACTCGCCGCGAAAGAGACAACGTATATAATACGTTAACTGAATCACTTTGAGAGGTTACAAGGATAAAGGGAAATTTCCCGAAATTTCGGCTTCAAATTTTGAATTTTTACCTTTCAGTTTACAAATAATTTGTATCTTTGTCCCGTTGTTCGCTGAAGCCCGGGCGGAAGGCGGGCAACAGACATATATAAAAGGCGTTGAGTCAACGTCTTATCTGCGGCTTGTGGAATCTCGCAAATTCAATTACCGCCACACGATAAGGCAATGTTCAATGTCCATTGGTTTGTATATTCGGTTGAAACGCAAAGCATTGCGTATCAACACAGCGGACAGATAACCAATATATCCGTTGAAATATACATAGCGTGGGCTTCGGCATTGCTTATCCTTGGCGGAAGGCAATGCGAGAGCCTCACAAGCGGGATGAGCGATGAAACACAGATTCCCGCGCTTTTTTTATGTGGTCTTGAATACAATATTATAATGTCTGGTTTGGGAGTCGCCGGAAAAATATGAAATTCAAAATGAAGAAATTCTATCTTTTTTCAATGGGTTTGGTGCTGAGCATCAGTATGTTTGCCCAAACCGTAACCCTGACGTTTACGGGGCGCGATGCGAATAACAATTGGATGCAATTGGACAGCGTAACCGTTACAAACCTGACACGCGGATGGCAGGAAACAATTTATTGGCCGGACACGGTGCTGGAAATGCAGGTGACGACGGGAATTGATGACACACCCGTAGGGACGTGCCATGGCGCGTCCCTACGGGTGGAACAAAACACCCCGAACCCGTTTTCGGGCACCACGAACGTAACCCTGACCACGGTTGATGACGGCGCGGTGACATTGTCGGTGATGGATATGAACGGGCGCACCGTTGCGGCGACGCAAACCGTAGAGACGCACGGTCGTGCGTCTCTACAAAACGGCACGCACCAATTCCGTATTACCGTTGCAAATGCCGGCACGTTCATATTGGTCGTGCGGCAAAACGGACACGCCGCCGCGATAAAAATGGTATCGAATGGCGGCGGTGCGGATAACCGCATTGAATATACGGGAACTGTTACGGCAACGCAAACCGTCGTAGAGACGTACGGCCGTGCGGCTCTTCAAAATACCCAATCCCCAAAATTGGCAACCACCAAACCGTTCAATTTCGGTGACCTGATGGAATATGTGGGGTACGCGACAATAAACGGCAACGCAGAAGAGAGCCAGCGGATAACACAGCAGCAGGGCGCCTCGCAAACATTCACGCTGCAATTTGAGGCGGCGCAGGCTCAATTGGCGACAGTTACTACAGCTTACGTTACAGGTATTACGATGACACAGGCGCTTGCGGGTGGCACTGTCATCTCTGACGGTGGAGCGGCTGTCATTGACCGCGGTGTCTGCTGGAACACAACCGGCAACCCGACTATCGCCGACAATTGCCTGCATATTGGCAGCGGTATGGGGAATTTTTCAGACACACTGACAGGGCTTGTTCAGAATACGGCATATTATGTGCGTGCATACGCTATAAACACCATTGGCGTTTCCTATGGAGCTGCGGAGAGTTTCACAACACTTGATGCTCCGCAGGACGGCAACTCCTGTGCCGGCACGCCAACAGTGACAGACGTTGACGGCAATGTTTACAACACCGTGCAGCTTGGCAACCAGTGCTGGATGCGAGAGAACCTGAAAACAACAAAATATGCTGACAATACACCGATAGTCCAAGGCAGCACAACATCAACAACTGTTGCACACTGGTATTATCCGAACAATGATTCAAGTAACAAACAAACCTACGGATTGCTATACAACTGGAAGGCGGTGATGCGCAATGCCTCTTCCAGCGTTCTCAATCCGAGCGGTGTGCAGGGCATTTGCCCGACCGGCTGGCATGTTCCGAGCGATGCGGAGTGGACACAGCTGACGGACTATGTTAGCAGCCAGAGCCAGTATGTGTGCGGAACCACAAGCACATATATTGCCAAGTCGTTAGCCAGTACAACCGGATGGGCTTCAACGAGTACTTATACATGTGCTGTGGGAAATACTCCCTCAAGCAACAACGCCACTGGCTTCGGTGCGTTGCCCGCGGGCTATTACTACGGCAGTTACAACCATTTGGTCTACGCCGCCGACTTTTGGAGTTCTACCGAGAACAATAGTGCAAACGCATACAACCGCAACTTGTACTACAACAACGCCTACGTGGGCAGGAACAGCAGCCTCAAGTACCTCGCCTTTTCCGTCCGTTGTCTTCGCGATTAAAAAATATAGATTTCTTTCCGCAATGCGGAGCGGGCGGAAAGAAATACCAGAAAATCTTGCTGTGCTTGCGGGCACGGAGTGCTGGCGGCACAGCAAGGGGGCTTCGCAAAACGTTATAATGTTCTTTGTCAATATTGCTATCCCGTCAGCCGGAGTCCTTGTGTCTTACGGGAACAGGGAGTGTGCAATAATTAAAATCGGGCGGCACACTTCAGATTTTGATATTGCCGACAAAATGTAGAGGCGTATGCATAATGGAGTATTATACCTGTCGAGTCATCCGCAAGGGGGGCGAAGACGCCAAGCAGTTGCCGCTATAATAGTCGGTGCGTTGCCCGCGGGCAATTACAACGGCAGTTACAACAATTTTGGCAACAACGCCGACTTTTGGAGTTCTACCGAGTACAGTAGTACAAACGCCTACAACCGCAACTTGAACTATAACAACGCAAACGTGAACAGGAACAACAACAACAACAAGAACAACGCCTTTTCCGTCCGTTGTGTGAAGGATTAAATTGAATAATATGGCGGAAAACGAAAGAGAGTAGGCAATTTGCGTAACGTGACTTCTATATAGGTGAATAGCAGATTGGCAATGGATTATTTCCCATTTTACCCCGCACGCCTACAGCGTGCGCGACAAACGTTATAATCTGACATTAGTGTATATCAAATTTGCGTTGTGTACGCAGGTTGTCAATAAACCACCTATGTTGCAAGGAAGCATAAAGTACAAAATTAAATTTTTCCCTCCCTTTCTTTCGGAGAACGATGCACAACAGCAACGCCAGTTAAATCAGTGTAAATACCCGTTTCTAAAAATGCGATAATGCTTTGGATAATTAAAGAAAGTGCATTATTCACCTTGTTTAACTCTTTCCCCGTATAATCAAACTCATCCAATAAATGCACCTATTGCTTTTTCACGATTTATTAGTATTTTTGCAGTGTCATTTCTGCAAGAAGGTATATTGGATGAAAGACTCCTCCTTAAAAGTTTGCGGGAATGATTTTTTTATTGCCCATCTGAGATATACTTTAATATTACGAACGTATTTTATTTGAAGATAAGTAGATAATTGGAATTTTGGGGATGTTCTTTTTCTTTTTCATAATAGTTATTTTTAGTTGGTATGGTTTTATTTAACGCCACAAAGATAATATAATTTTTAATATAAATTAATAAATTTATTATATCTTTGCAGACGATCATAAAACATATCGTATGCAAACTAATGAAATCATATTATACCAGCCAGACGATACTATCTCGTTGAAGGTCAGGGTGGAAAACGAGACTGTCTGGCTTAGCCAAGCACAAATGGCACAATTGTTCCAAAAGGACAGAACCGTCATAGGACGGCATATCAAAAACATTTTTGATGAGGGGGAACTGAAACCCACAATGGTATGTGCAAAAATTGCACATACCACTCCACATGGTGCACTTTCTGGCAAATGGCAAAACAAAGAACTTGTCATATACAATCTTGATGTCATTATTTCCGTTGGCTATAGGGTTAAAAGTTGGAGAGGCACCCAATTCAGAATTTGGGCAACTCAAACTTTGAAAACCTACCTTCTCCGTGGTTATGCCGTAAACCAGCGCATTGAACAGCTCGAACAGCGTGTGTCGGAGCACGACAGGAAAATAGACTTCTTTGTCCGCACCTCCCTGCCGCCCGCCCAAGGTGTCTTCTTCGAAGGTCAGATTTTCGACGCATACGTCTTTGCCGCAGACTTGATAAAGTCAGCAAAGAATCATATCG
>CACYHL010000061.1 GCA_902774205.1 uncultured Bacteroidota bacterium
CTCATACACATCGCCCATGGTGTCACGGTCGTTCATATCCAACTCCTGAATACCCTCCACCACCTTCACCAGCGTGCGAGGTTGCTGGATGAGGAACACGGCATCGTTCATAAAGCGGCTATAGGCCGAAGTCTTCTCATCACTGATATTCTTAATAAAGGTGAACACATCGAAACGCACCGTGTCGAACATCTGCTCGGGTGTGAACTGCCGGAACACGTTCCAGCGGAGGTTGTGGTACGGCACCTCCCTGTTGGTGTCGGGATTGTGCCAGTTGCCCTTTTTGAACACCGCATTCGGGTCCTCGAAATCAGTCATGCCCATCGCTTGCGCGGTGGCTTCCTTGTTCAGCTGAGCATCATCCAGCATCTTCATAAAGAAGAGGTAGGTCATCTGCTCAAGCACATCAATGGAGTTGGAAATCCCGCCGGTCCAGAACGTCATCCAGATGGCATCGATTTGGGATTTGATTTTACCAGTTATCATACTGTCGGTTTAATGCAAAATATGGTGCAAAAATAGCACTTTTTTGCGTAAAAATGACAGTTTTTTCCCTTGGTTTTTTGTAACATTTCCCCTCAATGTTGCGGCACCACGGCGAAGAAATCCAATTTGTGAAAAGTCTATCTTCATACCATTACCTAATGCTCGTTTCCCAATTACAGAATTTTCAATTTATGGTTGCAAAAACACAAATAATCATTTGTTTACAGCAAGCGGATGACGGCTTCCTTGCAAACAAAAAAGGCCTTTGCTTCGCAAGGCCTCCTAATTGTTCGCCGTCAGCAAGCGAGATTGTATATCTCTGCGCTGCCGCGGGCGTCCTTGCAAACTAAAAGACCTTTGCTGCGCAAGGCCTCTTTTTCGTCCGTCTTCATCCTTGTGAACGCAAGCGTTCACCGGATTCCGACGAACGAAAAAAGGCAACGCGAAAGCGTTGCCTTTTTGTTTGCGGAGAGGACGAGATTCGAACTCGTGGTAGGGTTACCCCTACGACAGTTTAGCAAACTGTTGGTTTCAGCCACTCACCCACCTCTCCGTGGTCTTCTGACTTAAAACGGTTGCAAAAATACACTTTTTTTTCATACGCTGCCCGCCGCAGCAACTTTTTTTCAAAAAATATATCTTCCCGTCCGCCGAACCGCTTATTCAGCCTTGCCTTTATTCGCTTTGAAGTACTCTTCCAACAACCGTTGCACATATTTGCCGAAGACATCAAACTCGATGTTGACAACTGTGCCTTGCACAAAATTGTGGAAGTTTGTCACCTTGTGCGTGTAAGGGATTATCGCAACCGAAAAATGCCCTTTCTCCGAATCCACAACTGTCAGACTGACCCCGTTGACGGAGATTGAGCCCTTCGGAACCGTGAAGTTGTTCTTCGCCGCATCGTATGTGAAATAATAGCGCCAGCTCCCGTTGTCGTCAACCACCTTTTCGCACACCGCCGTCTGGTCAACGTGCCCCTGAACAATGTGCCCGTCAAAGCGGCCATCCATGCGCATGCTTCGCTCCAAATTCACCTCATAGCCGACTTTCCAGCTGCCAAGATTGGTTTTCAGCATTGTCTCATCCATTGCGGTGACAACATACTGCTTTTTCTCCTTGTCAATTTTAACTATCGTGAGACAACAGCCATCGTGCGCCATGCTCTGGTCTATCGACAACTCATCGGCAAAATCCACTTCTATTGTGAAATGATAATTTGTCTTTTCTTTCTCGATTTTGACGATTTTTCCTGTTTTTTCAACAATTCCAGTAAACATGTTGTGATTTTTATTTTAAACGAGACGCAGCATGCTGCGTCTCTACTAATTTCTAATTTCTATTTCCTAACTCCTAATTGGCAAAAACACTGTCAACTAATCCTGCAAATTCCTTAAATGCGTGGGTGTCAGACAGTTCCCTTAGTGAATTCACAAGGCCGCGGTAGTGCCATTCGTGGTCTTTCGGGTCTTTTGCGTGGAAGCGGTTCCATAGCTGGTCGCCGATTTCACTGAAATCGCGGGCAATGGCGCGCATGTTGGAGAGTTTGTCGCCCAAGGCAACGATTTTAGCGTCATGTGAAGCCGCTGCAAGACGGTCTATCGCTGCCTGCTTCCTGGCATGCCAGCTTTCTTCCTCAGTTTGTCCTGCCTCAAATTTATCGCTCTCAGCATCAACAAGTTGAGCGATTCTGTCTCCGAACTCTTTGCGGATTTCATCAACGGTGACATCAGTGTCTTCCACAACATCGTGCAACGCCGCCGCTGCCAATAACTCCTGATCGGTGGTCATCGTTGCCACAATCTCCATCGCTTCCATCGGGTGGACAATGTACGGAAATCCTTTTCCGCGCCTTTCGGTGTTCGCATGCGCCTTTACAGCGAAAACAATCGCCTTATCCAACAATGTGCTGTCAATATACTTGTTTGCCATAGTTTTTAAATTTATTGATTATTAATACTTTATTCTTTTTTACCAATGCCAATTTCTTCAGCGAGCTCCATAATTCTCTTTGCACGGGTCTTGTTGTAATCCGATTCCCCATACAGACGATTGTAAAATGCTGTGATACCCGCTTCACCAAGTTCTTTCTTTATGATATGTACAATGCAAAGATTCTGAATGGAAATTGTTGCTGCGACAATATCAAGGTCGGTGCCTCCAATTTGGTGCAGAGCTATTTGGTAAGCGGCATCAGCACACTCTCTTTTCATCTTCTCAATATCACCTAAAGTCTTGAAGCCCAACTTTTTCATAACATCAAGATAAGGCATGAAATTATCCGTATAGATTTCCGCCTGATTTATTGCCGCGATTTTTGCCGTGAGACGCGCGAAAGGATTTATTTCAAGATAACTCTTGAAAGTGTCGCCGTTAAGCGGCACGTCATCAAAATTGCCGTCCTGAACCAACGACTGCACATGGCGGCGGTAGGCATTGATTTCAGTGCGTATGCGGCTGAATTGCGCGTCTGCAAGCTCCAACATTCCGGCGAGGCAGGTCAGACTTCGCAGGTACTCCGGCGGAATCTCAACTCCTGACTTGTAGCCAGTGTCGTGGTACATGTTAGCCCAAACATGCTGCAACGCTGTTCTCATCTGTATCTCGAACCTGTATTCATTGATTTCAGGATGTTTTTCGTCATAATAAAGGGTTTTTGGAATGCGGCAGATGTAATGCAGCGACATATACCCTAAACTATTGAGCTCATGCATTTTACGTTTGTCAACGGACTCATGTCGGTCTATATCGAAGACCGTTTCCACGAGAGCTGAAATCTTGTCAACCTCATCGGTGTAGAAAGTTATGACACGCGCCCCGACTATGTCTGTGATGTCGCTCAGAGATTTGTATTTGTATCCTTTCAGCTCCAATTTCCCAGCAAGACTCTCTTCGGCTTTTATTCTTGCCTCAACAGCCGTAACAAGAATATTGTTATTTTTCAGGAGGGACTTAAGCTGCTCCAAGACGATTTCTTTGATTTTTTCAAAAGAACTGTAGTTTTCATTAAATTCTTCAATTATTGAAGTACAATGAAAATCAAGATTATAACCCATAACTTTGATATTTAAAATGCAAAGGTAACAAAATTTTATTGTAAATGCGCTAATTTCGCCGTTCCATAGTACAAAAAAGGCGCCCTTCGTTCAGGACGCCTTTGGGTTTAGATGTATTTGCTCTGTTTATTTGCTCATTTTCACGAACTTGCCGCTGCCGATGATGTTGTTGCCGTCAACGAGGCGGAAGAAATAGTTGCCGGTCTCCATATTTGAGAGGTTGAGCGTGCATGAGCTGCCAGTCACGTTCTCTTTAGCAACGACCGCACCCGCGATGTTGAAAACCACAACGTCAAGATTTCTCTCAACACCCCAGCTAAGTGTCACATTATCAGTCGCCGGTGTCGGGAATGTATTGACAGTGAGTCTGTTGGTAAGATTTTCACGAACTCCTACCCCATTTTCACCTTTGTAAAGGAATGAGATATTGTCAATATATAGTGTGGACCCGTCTTGTCCTTGGCACTCTTCCAAATTGTCGAAATCGTAAGCCGCGCTCGCAACCAGAAGAATCTTCACCTTGTTCGGAATGACTGTAGTGTCCTCATATTCCAACGGAACATTGAAGGCTGTCCATTCGTCAACCCATTCGGTTGTGACAAACTTGTGTGTGGCAAGCAATTCGTCATCTTTAAAAATTCCAACTTCAATAGCTGCTGAATCGCCGTTCGCCGGAACATATTTGAAATAGCCCTGCATTGCTTGTGGCTGCGCTGTGAAAGCAAAATCTTTTCTCGGATCAAGGCTGTAATTGGTAAGATACTCTCCAATGAAATCTTGGCTGATAGTACCCATAGCGCCAGGGATAAGAATAAATCCCGGAACCTTACGGCTGACGAGTTTTACAGCATACTGACCGTCTTGGGCATCAGTGCTTTTAAAAGCGGTAACCACATCAACCTGCTCTTCTTCTGACAACTCGTTAAGAGTATAGAACAGCGCGCTTGAATACTCGTCGTAATTATGTACCGTTTCTTCTGGCTTATACCAGCCGTTTTCAAAACTTCCGTCAGGAATGTTAACGTTTTGTGCGTTGAGAGCCGTTGAAACCGCAACGGCAAACAAAAGGATAGATAATTTTTTCATTTTTAAGACTTTTTAATAATGATAATATGATTAATTCAAATGATATACAAACTGCAATGTAAAAGTACGGGTCGGCTCAACGTAAAGCGGACGAAGCGCATAACTCTTGTTGAAGAGATTCTTCACGATAAAAGAAAGGGTTACATCTTTAATATTCCAACTCACACGCGCATCGAAAACCCAAGAGCCTCTCTGATAATCCTTAGAGTTGAAATAGTTATAATAGCCACAGAACGGAAGGTCACCCATAGCGCGTAACTGCTTGATTCTTACAGATGAGAGATTCGGATTCTCAACGTCATAAGTAAAGAAAAACTTGTCAACATTCTTCATCGCACTATAGTAACTGCCTGTAAACCCGACACTTAGCTGTTTCCAGAAAGTGAACTCGACATCAAACTTCGCCATGTGCTCAATTCTGTATTTCAGCACTCTGCGCGTAGTGTCAGAAGAAGTGTTATTGAAGGTGTATTCCTTTCCATCATTTTCATAATAAGCCTTGTCAGGATTTGAGGCAAGCGGAAGATTGTAGTTATAACTCATTGAAATGCTGTACTCCACATTTTTGGAGATTTTTCCTCCAGCCATGAAATTAATGTCAACGCCGGCTATTGTCGCCGGACCGGTGTTGAGGAAACGGAAGCCGAACCTGTCCATGAACGAGCCTCTGTCGCCCCACGGCCCCATGCAGAATTCGATATAATTCTTATACGACTGGTAGAAACCCGCAATGTCAATCATACCTTGGAACGCATCGCCTGCTTTGAACGGCTGCATGATACCTACCTCAAGGTTCCAGCTTGTTTCAGAAACAAGTTCCGGATTCGGGTAGAATCCGTAGCGGCCGACATGAATCGCGATGAAACGCTCGCCGATACTCGGATAACGGTAACCTTGTCCGAACGAGGCACGGAATGATGTGTGGCTCTTTGGAATCTGATAGTTTATCCCAGCACGGAAAATCGGCTTGTTTTCAAAGACATCTTTCAGCTTGTACATCTCCCATCTGCCGCCGACTGAAAGAACCAAGTTCTTGTGTTTCAGGAATTTCTGCTCAATTTGGGCATAAACAGCAAGGTTATCAGAATACATTTTCGCCGGCTCCAAAGAGTAGTTGTCGCCATTGAACAGCGGCCCATAAGACTCAGCGTACATATTCATAATACCACCAACCAAATCCATATTGAAACGGAACTTCTTGTTGAACTGGTACTCATCATAAAGCACAAACGACCGAGAATTTTGGTTGCCTGTTGATTCCATATTATTACTGAAAGTCAGGCGGTTACGAAATGTGTGAACCCATCCGCTTTTAGCTGCGTATTGTACCACAGGGTCAACATAAAAAGTACAATCCCTGAATTTCGACATTGAGCCTTTGTATGAGCGGTAGCGGTTCGTGTCAGCGTCAAACCACATGAAAGTCTGATTGTTCTGGGTGTACATGAAATTGCCGTTCAAGCTGACACTCAGTCCTTTAACTTTACTTGGGCGGTAGCGTGTCGCGAAATTGAAGCGGGCGCGCCTCTCGAACTTGCCCACGTCATCGCCATTCTTATTTATAGTCTCAGAAATGCGCTCCTCTGGACCAATATAACCTTTGTCATAAAAATATTCTCCACCTATAACCAAGTCAAAATCATTCTTAATCACGCGGGAATGGAGAAAACTGACACCATATTTTATAGGATTGTTGTGAATCCAGCTTGTACGGTATTCCGGCTTGGGGTCATCGTACATTCCTGCGAATAGCGTGACCTTTGTCTTAGGTTTCTGGCGCGGATAGGCTGTCAGCACGTTAATGGCACCGGTCAGTGCGGAAGAGCCGAAAACGACAGATGCGGCGCCCTTCAGAATCTCAACCTGTTCAACATCTTCCATAGGAATAAAAGTCCACATCGGGCGGCCGGCATCGGGGCGCAGGAGCGGCATATAGTCGAGCAGAATCATCACGCGGCTGCCCATGCCTGAGCTGAAACCGCTGCCGCCGCGAATCTGGGGCTCGTTGTCCACGACAGCCACGCCGCCTGCCTTGTTCAATAGAGCATCAACAGTGTTAATATTCTGATTCTCAACCTTTTTAGGATCAAGGACAAGTAATGAATTAGTGGATTTCTCAACATTGGTCTCAAACTTTTTAGCAGTAACATTTGCCACATCAAGAGTATGACGCATCTCATTCAATCTGACCTCAAGCCGCACCTCATGCTTTTTGCTGTTAAAAATCACTTTGCGCTTGTATGTGTCATACATGTTGAACGAAATCTCCAAATCGCATGTGTCCTTCAGCACAGAAATGACAAACTGCCCTGTATTATCCGTAAAAATGACCTCGCTGCTGCAATTTGTACGCACCTGCGCGTACGCAATTGGGAACCCTTCGCCGCTGTCTCTCACAGTTCCGCGTATTTTGTTCTGAGCCTCAAGCAGTTGCGAAAGCCCTACTAACAATATCAATAACAATCCTGACTGTAAAAACTTTCTCATTGTAGGTATATAATCAATGTGTGTTACAATTCTTTTCAAAACAAACGGCAAAAGTACGATTTTTTTATTAAAACACCTAATTTTATTTTCAATAAAATATTTAAAAATCTGATTACCTGCAATTTAAAAATACTAATAAATGTTAATTGGATAATATTGAATTGGAGATGCGATTTCATATTTATTTTCCAAAATAATTGAATTTAAGGGACGGTGCGCACATCGTCTCCGCAAAATAGATATTCACAATGAATAATGTGAAAATTTCTCACACGCGCACGGACGCCAAATCAAAATCATCAACAATCATCTGAAACATAGGCGGTTGAGTGTTATGGTTCAGAATGATGAACTCGCCGCCATATTGCCTCACCGCCGCCGCGACCTCTCCAAACGCAGCTCCAGCACCCGCCGCACCCTCGGGAATCCGCGCCAAAGCGACATCCATGACAATAAGAGGATGAAATGTCAATTCCGTCTCACACTCAGCAAGCAAATCGTAAAAATGGTGCGGCACGGCAATAGAACAACGGAATCCGACATTGTTGGTCCAGCCAAGTGTGTAATCATCTGTGATACCTGCAGCAATCAGCTGCCGTGGCGTTTCGGGAAACGAAAACAGCAAGTAGTGCTGCCGCGACTTGCGTACCTCTTGTCCATTAGCTAATACCAACGCTTTCAACTCTTTAGCCAACTCGTCCCGTTTCCCAAAAGAGCCGTATGACGGATGAAGCCCGATTTCAGAAAATGAGCTGATTTTGTCAAGAAGTTTCTTGAACATCTTATTTTTCGGTGAGATATTTTTGTCAAAACGGCCGTATTTGCCTGTCGGAAGAAAGTGAATGACAGAGACACCGTATTTTTTGGAAAATCTCTTGGTGTTTTCATACACATCAAACGGATCTGTAACCTCTTTCCCTAAAGCGGCTTTCAGGAAATTCGCGGTGTCGGCTGACTCGCCGTGCAGAACACTACGGAGCAGTCCGGCTAGCCAGCGCCACGCTCCTTTCCCTTTATACTTGTATGCTACGTCAACATCACAAGTGTAAACTATTTTCAGTTCCGGTTTCCTATATTCAAATTCAGGGAACAGAATCTTTAGCTTTTCGGCGAAGGCAACCGCCAACACCTGCACAAGTGGAACTCTGTGAAAACCAAGTCGATACGATACAGAATCCTCTATTCTGAAACGTCCATGCTCATCTCTGCCATAACAATCGAGCCATTCCTCATATCTTGTAACCAGATAAAACGAGAATGAGAAAATATCGCACGGCAAAAAAACATTCTCCTTCACAGGGAAGAGCAATCTGTAGCCGTTCCATGCCACTTCATCGGTTGGCTGAGGGTGCACGCCGCTCTCATCAAGAAGTCCGAAAGCAGGCATTACGGCAGCTCCGATTTTTTCGTCAAAGTCACCATAAGCGAACTTCACGCCATTGAAAGTGTCAAAACGCTCACGGTCTGTTGTCAGTTCACATTCAACGCCCAAGACATTAAAAAAAAGCACATTGAAAATGTACTTTTTTCTATTTGTTATGGAATCTGTATAAATAACAACCATCAAACAAAATGTAACGCCTTATTCGGCTGTGTTACTCTGCTCATTCTCCTCAACAAGTTGCTTGTCGATGAAAATACGTCCGCAAGCCTCACAAACGATGATTTTCTTGTGGAGACGGATATCGAGCTGGCGCTGTGGCGGGATTGTGCTGAAGCAACCACCGCAAGCGTCACGTTCTATCTGCACGATAGCCAGACCGTTACGGGCATTTTTACGGATACGCTCGAAAGCGACAAGCAGACGCTGGTCAACCAGAGCTTTATGCTTCTCGGCCTCGTCAATGAGTTCAGCCTCACGTTTTTCTGTTTCGGCAATAATACCGTCAAGTTCGCCTTTCTTCTGCTGAAGGATCTCAGCGTTCTCATTGGCTCTTTCACGAACAACCTCTATATCGGATTTACGGGCTTCGATATCAGCTGCGGCCTTTGTCTTGTGCTTCTCACACAACTGTATCTCAAGTTTCTGATATTCAATTTCTTTCGTCAAAGAGTCATACTCACGGTTATTACGGACATTGTTCTG
>CACYHL010000062.1 GCA_902774205.1 uncultured Bacteroidota bacterium
TCAGCAAGACTTTGTCGGGAGGTGAGTCTCAGCGCATAAATTTGGCGACTTCACTTGGCAGCAGTTTGGTCGGTTCTCTTTACATTTTAGATGAGCCGAGTATCGGACTGCACCCGCGCGACACAGAGAACCTGATTCGTGTGCTGAAACGTCTCCGCGACATTGGCAATACCGTTGTGGTTGTTGAGCATGATGAGGAGATTATCAGAAGCGCGGATTATATTGTTGATATTGGGCCGAAAGCCGGTCGCTTGGGCGGTGAAGTTGTTTTTAATGGCACGGTTGATGAGCTTTTGCGCGATGAGCATAGTCTCACCGCTGCCTATCTGCGAGGAATGGAGCATACGTCTTCGGAGAATGTCAAGTCGGTGCCAGTGCCGGCAAAAAGGCGGAAATGGCGGAATTACATAGAGATTGTCGGTGCTAACGAGCATAATCTGAAAAATATCAGTGTGAAAATCCCGCTTGAGATTTTGGTTGTGGTTACGGGTGTCAGCGGTTCGGGAAAGAGCACGCTGATAAAGGATATTCTCTCCCCTGCGCTGAACAGGGCTTTGAACGAGACCGCCGAAAAACCCGGACGCCATCGTAGAATTGATGCGGATTTCTCCAAAATATCCGATGTAGTTGTCGTTGACCAGTCGCCGATTGGTCGCTCAACACGCTCGAATCCAGTTACTTACGTTAAAGCATACGATGACATTCGTGAGTTGTTTGCCACGCAGCCGCTCTCAAAACAGCGCAATTACAAGGCGGGCTTTTTCTCCTTCAATGTTCCGGGCGGGCGTTGCGAGGAGTGCGAGGGCGAGGGCGTTATCCATATCGGAATGCAGTTTATGGCTGATGTTGAGCTTGTTTGCAGCGAGTGCGGCGGAAAAAGATTTAAAGATGAAGCTCTTGATGTTAAAGTTAATGGCTTGACTATCACTGATATACTCGATATGACTGTGAATCAGGCCGTGGAATTTTTCGAGAATTTGCCGAATCCGAATAAGACTGTGAATAACATTATTGGCAAACTGAAACCGCTTCAAGATGTGGGGTTGGGTTATCTGAAACTCGGGCAGACTTCGTCAACGTTGTCGGGCGGCGAGGCGCAGCGCGTGAAACTTGCCTACTATCTCGCTCGTGGCACCGATACCCAGCACTCGCTTTTCATTTTCGATGAGCCGACCACGGGACTTCATTTTCACGACATCAGCAAGTTGTATCAGTCGTTCGACAGGTTGATAGAGAAAGGTAATTCTATTATTGTAATTGAGCATAATCTCGAAATAATAAAGTGTGCGGATTGGATTATCGACCTCGGTCCTGACGGCGGCGAAAAGGGTGGACAGGTTGTTTTTGAGGGCACGCCGGAAGAGATTGTCAAAGCGGAAAATTCTTATACGGGACAATATCTTAAGTCCAAATTATAAGTTTGATTTTATTGGTTATGAAAGAGTTATATCCTGATTATCTTAAAGTTGGCGATACCATTGGCATTGTCGCACCTTCTCGGAAAATCTCATTTGAGGAGTTGGAATTTTCTGTCGTTTTTTTTGAGAAAAAAGGATTTAAGATAAAATTGGGAAAGAATATTTTTGCGGCTGAAAACCAGTTTGCGGGCTCCGATTCCGTGCGCGCCGCCGATTTTCAGGCGATGCTCGATGACGATGAGGTGAAAGCGGTTTTGGCTGCCCGAGGCGGCTATGGTGCGGTGCGGATTATAGACAGGGTGGACTTTTCGCGCTTCCGCAAAAATCCGAAATGGTTGTGCGGTTACAGTGATTTTACTGTATTCCACTCACAATCAGCTTATTATAATATTCCAACTATTCATTCTACAATGCCGGTAAATATTTCCGACACCGCTGTTGAGGTTGCCAATGCCGAATCCCTGCTTGATGCTTTGACTGGGAAGCTGTTGTGTTATGAGACCAAGCCAAATTCATTGAACCGTTGCGGCAGTGCGAAAGCGAAGGTTGTGGGCGGCAATTTGTCTATTCTGTATTCTTTAATGGGCTCACAATCAGAGATTTCTACAGAAGGAAAAATTCTTTTCATAGAAGATTTAGATGAATATCTTTATCATATTGACAGAATGATGATGAACTTGAAGCGTGCGGGGAAATTGGCTAACCTTGCCGGTCTGATAGTCGGCGATTTGTCTGATATGCACGACAATACGGTTCCGTTTGGCAAAACCGCAGAGGAGATAGTCGCGGACTGTTGCGCGGAGTATGGTTTTCCGATATGCTTCAACTTTCCTGCGGGGCACGCCGCCGTCAAAAAATCACTCCGTCTTGGTATGGAAATTGAAATGCGCCCAACGGCAAATGGCGGTTTTGAGGTTTTTCAAAAATAAAAGTAATTCGTTGTATAACTACTCGTACCTCAATGCGTTTATCGGGTCGAGGTTTGCTGCCTTTTTCGCGGGATACCAGCCGAAAAAGATACCTGTGGCGGCGCAGACAAGGAACGATAACGCTATAGCAGTCTGACTTACCACGTAAGGCCACTTCAGCAGCGTGCAGCCGGCATACGATAGCAGCAGCCCGAAAATTATACCTATAACGCCGCCGATAAGACTCAAAATGACACTTTCCGCCAAAAATTGCATCATAATGTCACGGTTTTGAGCTCCTATTGACATGCGCAAACCAATTTCTTTTGTCCTTTCTGTAACTGTCACATACATAATATTCATAATGCCAATACCACCGACAACAAGTGAGATTGCTGCTATCGCTGCGAGCAGTATCGTTAGCATTCCAGTTATCGAACTCATGGTCGTTAGCAGCTCCTCTTGTGTTCTTATCTCAAAGTCGTCATCCGAGCCGTTTGCGATTCCGTGCGTGCTCCGCAAAATATAAGTTATCTCTGTCGCCGCCATCTCCGACTGCTCCTCAGAGAGCGCGGAGGCGAAGAGCATATTGTAGTGGGTTATCGCCATGAAGCGTTTCTGAATTGTGGTGTAAGGAGCAAGCACAACGTCGTCCTGGTCCTGTCCCATCTGGTTTTGTCCCTTGCTTTTCAATATTCCGATGACTTTCATTGGAATTGTACCGAAGCGCACCGTCTGCCCGATTGGATTTTCCCCATTGGTGAACAACTCTTTTGCTACGGTTTTCCCTATGACACAGACCTTTGCGAATTTCTTGACATCATTTTCATCAAACATGATTCCGCTTTCAAGCTCATATTTTCTGATGTCTAAGTAGCAGGCGTCAACACCCTGAATGCTGCCCGGGTGGTTGTTTGAACCGAAGACAAGTTGCGCCGATGAGTTTACCATCGGGGTTATCGCCGCCACGTAGCGCGCGTTTGCCCGTATTGATTTCAAGTCGCGCTCATTCAGCGATTTGGCACTTGCAAAGCCCAAGTTCACACCGCCGCGCATTTGGTTCGATGGCATTATCATTATCATGTTCGAACCCATTGACGACAGCTGGTTCTTGACACTCAAAGTCGAACTCTGTCCCAAGCTCACCATTGCAATGACAGACGCGATACCGATGACTATGCCTAACATTGTCAAGATTGCGCGGCTTTTGTTGCGGAGCAGTGCTTTTATCGCTATTTTTATGAGGTTTAAAATGTTCATTTCAGGAAGTTTTTAATAATCGTCAGACACAGGAAGACTTTCCAATGCCTCTTTTGCGGATTTCGGTTCTATTGCGCAGTCGTTAGTGATGTGGCCGTCTCGTAGTAATATTGTTCGTGTGGTGAATGCTGCGATGTCGGGCTCGTGTGTCACGAAAGCTATTGTTTTCCCTTGCTGGTGCAGCTGCTGGAAAAGTGTCATTATCTCGTAAGATGTCCGTGTGTCAAGGTTGCCGGTGGCTTCGTCGGCGAGGAGTATCACAGGGTCGTTGACCAATGCGCGGGCGATGGCGACACGCTGCTGCTGCCCTCCGGAGAGCTGGTTGGGAAGATGGTGCATGCGGTTCTCCAAACCTACCGCTTGTAGTGCCGCCAACGCCCGCTCGTGACGCTCTTTCGTTGAGATTTCATTATTGTAGAGCAACGGCAGCTCCACATTCTCCAATGCGGTCGTCCTTGCCAAAAGGTTGTAGCTTTGGAACACAAATCCTATTTTCCTGTTGCGCAGTGTCGAGAGCTGGTTCTTGCTCAAACTGCTGACGCTGACACCGTCAATGTTGTATTCGCCGGAAGTTGGCTTGTCGAGACAGCCCAAGATGTTCAGCAGGGTCGATTTGCCCGAGCCGCTTGTGCCCATTATGCTGACAAACTCGCCGCGGTAAATCGTGAAAGATATGCCTTTCAGGGCGTGCACATCCTCGTTGCCGACACGGAATGTGCGACGCAAATTCTCTATTCTTATGATTTCGTTCTCCACGTTGCTGTTCTTTAAGGGTTATCTTGTCTTGCGTTGCGGCGGCCCCATCTTGAACGGGCTTGAGCCGTTGGCGCCATTTTGCATGGGCTGTATCTGCATTACCGACAAAACCACATCTTCTCCTTTTTGTACCCCATTGGTTATCAGAGATTTGGCTCCGTCGTTTATACCGATTTCCACGGGTCTCTGTGTCAATGTGTTTCCCTGTTTCACCCATACCAGTTTCTTGCTTATGTTCTTCAGAGATTCGTCAATGTGCTGCTGAGAGCTGCTTTTTATCTCAAAACCCTGTTTTTGAAGGATTTTCTCATTCTCTTTCGAAAGGGTGAAATAGAGGGCTTCCATTGGTATTGTGTTTCCAGTTTGCTGGTTAACAATTATGTTGACGTTTGCGGTCATGCCGGGGAACAGCTTCTCGTCAGGGTTAGGAGCATTGATGATTACGGTGTATGTCACGACATTTGATGTCACGGTCGGTTCAAGGCGCACCTGTTTCACACTTCCGGTAAACACATCGTCGGGGAACGCGTCAACAGTAAAAGTCACAGTCTGTCCCTCTTTCACCTGTCCGATGTCGGCTTCGTCAACGTTGGCCTCAACCTGCATTTGTTTCAGGTCATTGGCGATTGTGAACAGGGTAGGGGTGCTGAACGAGGCTGCCACTGTCTGTCCTTCTTCCACCTCTTTGTTAAGCACTATTCCTGAAATGGGTGAGTAAATCTGTGAGTATGAGAGGTTTACTTGCGCCTGTTGCAGACTCGACTTTGATGTTGTAACTTTGTTTTTCGCCTGAATGTATGTGTTTGAAGCCTGTTCAAAAGCCTCTTGCGTGGCGGCTTTGTTTTCATACAATTGTTTCACGCGGTCGTAGTTCTGCTTTGCAAGCGTGAGGTTGCTTTCCGCGTCAGAGAGGTTTGCCTGCGCCATGTTCACCTGCTCTAAAAGTGTGGAGCGGTCGAGCTCGGCAAGCAGCTGCCCCTTCTCAACATGGCTGTTGTAATCCACATATAGCTTTTCCACTTTGCCTGAAACCTGCGTGCCGACGGTAACTTGGTACACCGGTTGGATTTCGCCGGTTGCCGTCACCATTATCTGAATGCTGTCAACGGTTACTTTTTCGGTGTTAACTTCGAGTGGTAGAGTGGCGTGTTTGCCAAAAATGATGGCACCAACCACGATAAGAAGCACTGCGATGACAATACTCCAAATCACAATTTTTCTTTTTTTCTTCTTTTCCATGTTATTTTTAGAATAATTGTTTTTATAATTCTACAGGAACACCCATGTATATGTCAAGTATCTTTCTGTCAAGTAGATAGGTGTATTTGTTTTGGATGTATGTGTTAAGATAGTTCAGATAATTGGTTTGCTGCTGAAGCAGGTCGGCAGCGGTGATTGCCCCGTATTTGAATTTTTCGTTATATGCCTGATAGCTTGCATAATAGGCCTTCGCGCGAGTGTCAGCCATGCGATAATTGTTGGCTGCCTGTTTCGTGTTAAGGTACTCTTTCTGCAACTCTTGAACAATGTCCAATTCCTGTTGCGCTCTGTCCAATTCCGCTTGCTGCATACGTATTTTCGCCTGACTCACTTGCGATTTTGTGATACCTCGGTTGTAAATTGGAATGTTGAGCGAAAGGCCGAGATTCTCGCCGAGATTGTTGCCCAGCTGTGTACCGAAAGAGCCGTTTTTGTTGGTGTAACCTGTTGAGACACCAGCATTTAAAGATAAATTAGGATAATAGTTAGACTTAGCTATTTTTATATCATATTCTGCTATTGAGACAGCATTCTCACTTATTTTCAAGGAGGGGTAATATCCGAGAGTCTTTTCTATAACTTCTTTTAACTCAGGGAGTTCAAGTGCCTTGTTGAGTTGTTCTTCTGTCGGTTTTACAATCTCAATATTTTTATCCTGACTTATGCAAAGAATATTTTTTAATGCGATGACACTGTTTTCTATCGCTATTTTTGTGTTTTCTATATTGAAAGAATCTGATGTGAACTGTGCCTGAAGCATCATGAAATCGCTTTCAAGAATTTTGCCAGTCTTGAATTGTGTCTCACCCTGTTTCATCTGTTCCTCGCTGGTTTTCAGCACTTCTTCCTGATAGGTCAGCATCTCTTCATTCATGAGAATTGAGAGAAAAGCCTGAATTATTTGCAGGCTGACATTATTTTGCGCCTGTTCAAGCTGGTATTCAGATTTTGTTACGTTCAGTTTTGCCTGTTTTATGGAGTTTTGTGTGTTTAATCCGTCAAAAAGTGTCATTCCCGCGTTGATTCCGTAGTTCCCGTTGGCGTTGAAGCCGCCGTTTGTGCCGTGCGAATAGCCGATTCCCTGCGACAAGCTCGCTGAAACTGACGGGGCATAAGCGGTTTTTGCCTGTTTTAATGAGACTTCCGCCGATTCTTTGCTGAGATTGGCGTTTTTAAGTGTGATGTTATTTTCTTTCGCGTATGAAATACATCCTTCAAGTGTAAGTTGTGTGGGCTGTGAAAACGCGTATATGCTTGTGAGACAAATGATTAGTATTGTAAATTTTCTCATCGTGTTATTTTTTCATCGTGTTATACTGTAAAAACGTTACGTAAGACACTTTTTGCTTTTGAAAGTTTAAAAGTGGGAACGATTTTATGGTTGCAAAAATAATCATTCTTTGCAATGGTTGCTGCAGTTTTTTCAGTAAGTTTAAAAAACGGAATTATCCCTTTTAATTTTACTGTAATCCGCTAATTTGCAATATGTTTTTGTTATCTTCTTAATTTGTTAATGTTGTGGCTTTTATCTATTCGTTGTGACTTTTTAGGTTAATGAAATGTTTGTAGCAGTGTGCCCCAGCCATATAGTGTCCGTTGTTGCGTAAATCGTCAAAAATGCGTGTGCGTGTGTCGGCTGCTTGTGCGGGATCCGAGTCGTAGCGGGCGCAGAACTGCGGGTGGTCCAATTGGAGGTCTTGGGCGTGGAGCAGGTCGCCAGCTATGAGACAGACCTCATACACCTCATAAACAGTGTGGCCAGGGGTGTGTCCAGGCGCTAATTTCGCAGCCACCATGCCATCGAAAAGCCGTTCGCCATCGTGGAAGGTGACGATCCGCTCTTTGTAGGCTTCCATGACTTTCTTCCACAGACCGTTGTTTGCAGCCAATGGACCGTTGTCGCTCCACGCGTCAAATTCCTCTTGCGAGAGATGAATGGTGGCATTGGGGAAAGTGGCGTGGCCGTCCGACAGCAGTCCGCCGATATGGTCGGTGTGCAGGTGCGTGAGGCACACGTCGGTGACTTTTGAAGGCTCCACCCCAGCATTCTTCATTCTTTCCAACAAACGTCCACCCTTGTCAGCTCCTAATCCGGCATCGAATAGTACCGTATTAGCGGGTCCGATGGCCAAAAAAGCGTTAATGGCAGAGCGTGAGGCTCCTGTGGGCATCAGGGCGGCGAGCAGGCTGTCGTTGTAGGAGCCGCGGAAAAGTTCGGCGGACATCTCATTCGCTACGTCAACCCAGCCGAAAATCAGAGTGTTGTCGCCATGGCATAACAGCGAAACACCGTCCTTTTCTTCAATGATGATGGTGGATTTTTGCGGGGTGCCATTTTGGCACGAAGCGGCCAGCAACAGCATCATTGCGGCCAGCATGTTGAGGGTGTTTTTCATTTTTTATATTGATATCTGATGGTGTAAAATATTAATAATTTGCATACTGTCATATCTTTTGCCCCACAATCCGTTGCATGACAATCGCACAGGAGGCGTCACCGGTGATTGACATGACGGTGCGGCCCATGTCGATTATGCGGTCGATGCCTGCGGCCACGGCAACGCACTCCACAGGAATGCCTGCTGAGGCGAACACCATTGCCATGAGTGCCAGACTGCCGCCCGGAATACCCGGTGTGCCGATAGAGGCAACGGTGGCGGCGAACGCAATGGACATATACTGGCTCATGGTGAGGTCAATGCCGCAGCAGGTTGCCATGAACACGGAGACCACCCCAAGGTAGATGGCGACACCGTCCATGTTAATGGTGGCTCCCAACGACAGCACAAAGCGGCCGATATCCTTATTCACGCCCAATTTCTCAGTACACTGCATTGTGTAGGGCAGTGTTGCCACCGATGAGTCGCTGGAGAATGCGAACAGCATGGCCGACTGCATCCCCTTAAAGAACTTCAGAGGGGAGAGGCCGCCCAACAGTCCCACCGCTGCCGAATAGACCACTCCCGCGTGGATTGCGAAGCATAGGTAGGCAAGTCCCAGCAGCGCGGCATACGAGCCTAAAACCGCTGGACCGTTGTCCACCACCACGGGTGTCAGCATACAGAACACGCCTATGGGGACCAGCGCCATGATGTACTCTAAAATCTTGCACACCACGTCGTTGAAGCTGAGTGTCACCTTGCGCGCCATTTCGCCCTTTGCGCCCACATGCACCATTGCGATGCCGAAAAACAGGGCGATCACGATAACCTGCATCATCGCCATTGAACTAACTGGCGTGAGAATGTTACTTGGAAACATATCCACAAGCTGGTCCATCACCGACTGATGGGGCACGGCAATTGTTTCTGTTGTCGTGTCGAGGGTAATGTGGATAAGTGGAAGAAAGCCTTTCATGAGGCTGGGGACGACGAGCCCTAATGTCACGGCAAAGATAGTTGTCACCATAAAATAGAGCAAGGTGCGGAGCCCTAATTTGCCGACCTTTGAGATGTCGTTCATCGACAGGATGCCCGCCATAATTGAGAACAGCACTAACGGCACCACGATAAACTTCAATAGGTTGTTGACAAATTCGGCATAGTTGCCCAAAAGGATTCCAGCTATTATAGCCAGTACTAAAGCGATGCCGATTTGAGCGGTGAGGGATGGCTTTTTCATAATTCTCAAAATGTTCGCACAAAAATACAATTTTTCGGATTTTATTCAAAGATTTGATTGTCAATTCAATACTCATTTTGAAACGGAATTATCCCTTTGGGTCTTGTAAATTCACGGGGTTATTTAGTTGACATATTTGATATGTTGTCTCTTTCGCGGCGAGGTGCGGTATTGTTTCAAAGCACTTGTTCCCCGCGCCGCGAGTGAGTCGCAGGTTGCCGTCACCTCCACATACTACGCTCCTTTCAGTCGCTTGTATGAGGTTACGAAAATGATGTCGCTTCGCGACAA
>CACYHL010000063.1 GCA_902774205.1 uncultured Bacteroidota bacterium
CTGTCTGGCTGTCGATTTCCTGCAGCACTACGAACGCCGCGTGGAGGAAGGCAGCACCGTAAAGGGTAAGGCGATGATTGTTTGCGCCACCCGCGAGATTGGTTTCGCCATCTACAAGGAAATTGTCGCCATGCGGCCAGAATGGGCAGAAATGAGGATTTGTAGTGATGGCGAAGAACTGACCAAAGAGGAAGCCGAAAAGATCAAACCCATCGAAAAGATAAAACTGGTGTGCATCCGTCAGAAGGACGACGACCCCGAACTATATAACATGCTTGAAGATGACGTAAAGACGCACGGCCGTGCGTCTCTTGACCTGCAGTTCAAGGAGGAGAAGTCGAACTTCAAGATTGCCATCGTGGTGGACATGTGGATCACGGGCTTCGATGTGCCTTGCTTGGACACCATGTACTGTTACAAGCCCTTGCAGATGCACACGCTGATACAGACCGTGAGCCGTGTAAACCGCAACTATCCCGGCAAGGACAAGGGATTGATTGTCGATTATTTAGGCATCAAAAAGAAGTTCAACCAGGCAATGAAGAAATATGCCAACGGCGGCCAGAACGAAACACCGGTGGAGACCATCGACAGTGCCGTGAAACTGTTCAAAGATGAACTTGAGGTGTTGCGGAGCCTCTTCCACGGTTTTGATTATAGCAAGTTCTTCACGGGCACGCCGCTGGAGCAGCTGGACACATTACAGCAGGCTGCTGAGCTTGTACAGCAGACCGACGAGATGGAGAAACGCTTCATGAAACACACTTCCATCATGAAATCGGCCTACAACATGTGCAACAACGACGAGCGCATCACCAAGGTAGAGGTCAACGATGTGCATTTCTTTTCCGGTGTCCGTTCCATCATCTACAAAACCACCACAGGCGAGTCGCCCGATGCCACACAGATGAATCTTTCAGAAGAGGTGGTGGCCATCAACACCATGCGGCTTGACAATTCGGAACAAATCGACCTGTTGGCCACGCAGTACATGGAAAAACTGAAACGGCTGCCCTACAAAAACACCAAAGTCAAACTGATGGAACAGCTGCTCAAGCGGGTCATCGACAGCGTGAAAAAGATGAACAAAGTGAAAGCCGTCAGCTTTACCGAACGTCTGAACACCATCATTGACCAATACAACGACCGTTCGGACGACATTGTGCTGGCCGACGAGATTGTGACGGAAGTGGCCAAGCAACTGGCAGATTTATTCGAAGAGATAAAGAAAGACAACGTTTTGCCCGACGGCATTCCCAATATTGAGGTAAAAGCCTTTTACGATATTTTGAAATCGGTGGCCGAGCGTTATGGCTTCTTGGATGAATACACCGAGGAGCAATACATTGCCCTTGCCAAGGATGTGAAAGAGGTGGTGGACGACAAGACACAATACATTGATTGGGACAAGAAGGCCGACATCAAGGCACAGCTGAAAGTGCAGATTATCCTGACGTTGGCCAAACACAAATATCCGCCCGCCACCCGCGACGATGTGTTCAAAGCCATTTTCGAGCAGGCGGAGAATTTCAAGAAAAATAGGGCGGAAGAAGATGATGAAAATACCAGGGTGCGCATGTACCAACAAAACGAAGAATGGACAGAATTAATGGCCGCGGAATCTACTCCTGAATATGGGACAGGTATATAACACTCAAAATGTCACATGGACTTTGCCTTTGGAAAAATTTAAAGGTGATTTTATAAAAACATTATCCCTTTATTCTCCGAATGTACCACTCCGTGAAAATACCATTGTAGGAGCGGATTTTTTCGGGGTGGGGGAGGCTTGAAACCATTTCGCGTGTTATTTCACGGAAGCCGTAGCAGTCGCCTGCATACAAGTCCCTTTTCCTGCGGAGCCACGGCATTACGCTTTTCACTGTCATTTTGACGAACTGCATGAGGCTGCTTTCGTGCTTCTTTTCGTCCGCTGCATACCAAAGCCCTTTTTCTGAAAACCATTCTTTTAAAACAGCCCTGTACAATTTCTGATATAACCTGTATTCAAATGGCTGTCTGATAAGGAAATCCGCGAGTTCTTTGTCCCACAACGGCAACACGTACTGGTAGCCGTGAAATTCCCATATCCTGCACGAGTTGATAATGTATTTCGCCTGCCGCTCTTTCATAATCCAGTTTTCAAATACTTGATAATCAGTGTAATTGCTGCGGCTGAGTTGCAGGGCAATCTCTTTTGTGCATTTGCGCCGATCTTCTCCCGACATATCTATGAGATTGAATTGGGAATATTGGATGTTTTTTGCTATTGTCTTGATATTGTGATAGTTATTCATGTATGGGCGAAGATGGCTTCCGCTAATGCTGTCGCCTGAGTGCCCCGGAATGAAAACTGTTTCCATTGGAAGACAGAGATTGTTTTTCAGGTTTTCTGCCGCAAAATATTCTGAAAAATAGAATTTTGAGCAGAATTGCGAGGCATAGTCAACATAATTCGCAAATTGTTCAGTATCTAAAAAATTGGTGTTTTTGTATAGGTTATAGTCGATGAAAGTCCAGTTGTAGCCTAAGGTCTCAGCAACTTTGCGCGCTCGCTCCAGCTCCGGATTACCTTTTTGCACGCCGTATGTGAAGCATTTCACGTTGTTGTAGCCGTTCTCACGTAACAGGAAAGCTATAATCCGCGAGTCGAGGCCGCCGCTTAGCGGAATCGCGACAGGTCTGTCGCCGAGCAGTTTCGTCAGCCGTTTCCCGACACGCTCCATTATCACACGAAGCTCTGATTTCGCCTCGTCAAAACTCTTTTTTTCTGTTTCTTGTATGAATGTGTGATAGAATTTTATCGTTAATTTATTGTCTTCTAATGAGATATATTGCCCAGCTTCTATTTGGCTCACCTTTTCGGCAAGTGTGGCTGAACCTGTCACATAGCCCGTTGCTCGGAAAATCCTTTTTGAATTTTCATCAATTTTTGTTTCTGGGTTTATTATGATGTAAATGTCGTCAGAAATTGTGATGTCTTCCTCTTCTTTTTTATAAAAGATTGGAAAAGAGCGAATTATGTCTGTCGCTGCTAGTAATTTCCCATTTTGGTTTATAATGATTGCAAATTGTCCGTTTGCTTCGGAAAGTTTCTTTTCAAAATTTATATTATCTTGAATATCAGAGAAATAATCTAAAATTTTCTCATCTTTGTACAAATTCCCTTTCGCATCGAAAACAAAACCTTTAGCATGTGACGTTTCGTTTGTATACCATTTGTACCCGCTATTGTTGTTTGTGAGAATTTTAATCATAAATAATTGTGTTATAAATGTTTAATAATTCTGAAACCACATTTTCCTCTGAGGCGGTCTGAATAGTTTTTTCTGATATTTTTTCTTTATCAAAAGAATTGTAATTGAGCATGATTTTTTCCATTGCTTCCGCAAGGGCTTCCGCATTGTTGATGGGCACGCGGAAACCGCACTCCTCTGTAAGTACTTCCGGCGGCACGACCTCGGTTGTGGCGGCGGGTAGCCCTGTGGCAAGTGCCTCCAAAACCGCAATGGATTGCGACTCCACGCGGCTTGGCAGTACAAAACAGTCGGCGGCGACGAGACATTCAACCACCTGCTCCTGATTCGCTTCGCCATACATCGTTATCTTGTCGCGGTTTTTGCAGTCAGCCCATATCTTCTTGAAATCGTGGCAGTTAAATCCGCCGCCAACAATAAGTAATCGTGCGTTCCCATGTTTTTCCGCTACAATGTCAAAAGCTTTCAGCAAAATGTCATAGCCTTTAAGCCAGACGAAATGATTGGCGTTTATAAAGGTGAAATTTTCTCTTTTTTCTCTTGCAATATAATGAAACTTGTTAATGTCTATCATATTGGAAATCACCTTAATAGAAATATCCTTCTGAAGATATGATTTAATCTTTGGAATGAGAAGAGATGAGACAGGGATTATAAGTTCAGCGTTTGAAAAAATGTCGATGAGGCGGTCGCGGAATTTCTTGTCAATGCTGATGCAGTTCTCGTCTGACATTTCTGAGAAGCGGCCGCGGTGCTCCGTAATGATGTAGGGTATGTTGTATTTCTTTTTCAGGATAAGAGCTGCGGCGCCGCCCCACATGCTGCTGTGTACGTGTATCAGGTCGGGTTTGCCCTGCTCTTTGATGTACTCTTCGCACAAGAGTATGGTCTTTGTAATCCAGTGCTCCGTATTGAAACTCTCGGCGCGTGGCAACCGGCGGGTGTAGCAACGGTAGGTCAGGAGTCCGTGCTCATAAATGCTGAATATCCGGTGCGGGAAGAACGGGACACGCCATGTGTATTTCTTCCACGTCAGGGGGCAGTTTGCGGCGACTGCCACGTCAACACCGGCGCGGCGGAGGGCAGAGGCTTGCTGTTTTACAAATTTACCGCCTTCGGGTGGATACCAAGAGGGCAACTCTAAGATTTTATAGGGCTTATTTTTGTCTTTCATATCTGTTTACCAATGAGAAATACCAAAGTAATTGCAATGCTACGACTATGGCTGATATGCCACTGAACAAAATTATTGCGAGAAGAAGGTTATTGAAATATATTCCTACAGCTAAAGCTATGATTCTTAATGTGATATAGCTGAATTCTATCAGCATGGCATCTTTCTGTTTCGAGAATATTTTGGGAATGAAAGATAGTGTTCCTGTCGGCAGGACGAAGAAAAACCAAGGGAGCATGAATTTTGTGTAGAAGCCCGCTTCTGTCCACTCCGCTCCGAAAATCACGCCGCAGAGCCATTCTACACAGAAATACAATATTATGAAAACAGGCAGTGTGAGGAGTGTGATTTTCTTCACAAATTCAGAAAAGAACGGCTTTATGGGCGCTTTCTGCTGGTGTGCGGCAGCGCATTTTTGGTACAGTACCTGTCCCATTGAAGATGAAACCAATGATATTGGCTTGAATCCCAACGTGATACCAAGTGACAGAAAGCCGATTTCCTTCATGCCGAAATAAGCCGAGAGAATCAATATCGGGAGGTTGCCTGCCAATGTGTTCACAACCGCGTGCGGAAGCTCGTATTTCGGAAAATTCGCGTATTCTTTTGCGGTGGTTTTAATCTCAGCGCTGTCAGGTTTTGACAAATATTCTCCGATTTTCTTGCGCGCCGCCACCCACGAGCCGGCGAGGGCGCTCAGCTGTCCGAGGACAGTTGCGTAGATGAGTCCGCTTTGGAGAAGTCCTGCCGCCCCAAACAGACACTTGCTTCCGCTGTTCACAATGTTTTGCCCTAATTGGTAGCCGCTTATGTTTTTGTAACGTTTCTCTCTGATTAACAAGTAGTTAATGGCTTGCCACAATCCTGCCGTGAGCACCACAAACGGAAGGAGCGGAAGGACGTGTGCCAATGCGGGCGCGTCAAAAAGTTGTGCTACAGGTTTTTTGCAGAACAGACATATTGGCAGAATGATGACGAAAAGGCAGATGTTTATGAGCAGGCACAGCTGGAACACTGCGGCGGCTTTTCTGTCTTCTTTTGGCAGCACTGTCGCTGATTCGTATCTTCCGGTTGCGATGATGTTCAATATTGAGACTATGCTCAGGAACAGTGAATAGACTCCTACGTCTTCGGCGGAGTACAAACGAGTAACGATAGGGTACACCGCTATCGCAATTGCTTGCGAAACGACATTTGCGGTCAGCAGTGTCGCTGAGTTGCGGACGAATTCAGAGTTTTTGATTCGCTCTATTGTAGAGGATAAGAATCTGGTTTTCACCGTATTATAGGCGGTTGCCGTACATTTTTTGATAATAATCCATATAACTGCCTGAAGTCACGTTGTCAAGCCATTTCTCGTTTGCGAGGTACCATTCCACAGTCGTCTCGAATCCTTCTGTGAACTTGACTTTTGGCTCCCAACCAAGTTCAGTTTTAAGTTTTGTGGCGTCAATGGCGTAGCGAAGGTCGTGTCCGGCGCGGTCGGTGACGTAGGTGATGAGTTCCAATGACTCGCCTGCGGGACGGCCTAATTTCCTGTCAACAATCTCTATCAGCTTTTTAATCAGGTCGATGTTTTTCCATTCGTTGTTTCCGCCGATGTTGTATGTCTGACCCGGTTTCGCGTTGTGGAATATCGTGTCGATTGCAGCAGCGTGGTCCTCAACATAGAGCCAGTCCCTCACATTTATTCCCTTGCCATAAACCGGCAGTTTTTTCTTGTGTTTTATGTTGTTGATAAACAGAGGAATAAGCTTTTCAGGGAATTGGTTCGGACCGTAGTTGTTCGAGCAGTTCGATATGAGTGTCGGCAGCCCGTATGTGTCGTGATATGCGCGGACGAAGTGGTCTGAGCTTGCTTTTGAGGCGGAGTAGGGGCTGTGCGGTGAGTATGGCGTTGTCTCTTTGAATGAGCCGTTGTCGCCAAGTGTGCCATAAACTTCGTCTGTGGAGACATGGTAGAAAAGTTTTCCCGTGAAGTCATCTTTCCAAGTCTCTTTTGCGGCGTTCAGCAGGTTCACAGTGCCCACAACATTGGTGAAAATGAATTCCATTGGGTTGGTGATTGAACGGTCAACATGCGATTCCGCCGCAAGGTGGATGACCGCGTCAAAACGCTGTTCAGCAAATAGTTCGTTTATGAATCCAGCGTCAACGATGTCGCCTTTAACAAAGTGATAGTTGCTTTTTTTCTCAACGTCACTCAAATTTTCCAAGTTTCCCGCGTATGTCAGTTTGTCCAGATTATATATCTGATAATCAGTATATTTGTTTACGAAAAGACGAACAAGGTGAGACCCTATGAAACCGGCGCCACCTGTAATCAAGATTTTTTTCATGTCTGAATGTTGTTAATATGTTGTGTAATATATTTCCAAACGCAGCCTTTTCTCTTTTAGTATCTCGTCAGGTTGCGGACCGCAGAACACAAGCCTGTTAGCACGTATGCCTGCGCCGTTGACAACGATGTTTATGCCGTTGTCCTCGCTGCCGCTGAGAAGTTTCTGCTGCACATATTTTGTTATTCTGAAACGGTATTCTTTTTTGTCAGAGTCGTATGTCCCGCCGAAATATGATGCGCTCGTGTATATTTTGTCATCAGGAAGATAGCCGAGTTGGTTGTCGGTGCGGACAAGTTGCAGGCCGAGTTCAGCAGGCGGTGTCAACAGCTCATCGTCTTCTGAAAGGTCGCTTATGACAAGTTCAGCTTTGTTTATGATTATGTTTTTTTCGAAGCTGTCCGCGAGATTCGGGAATTTTATGCGGGCCATAACTCCAGCTGTTCCTTGTAGGTAAAGTGTTGATTTGCCGGGTTCTATCTGTCCATTAATAATCTGATTCTTTAAGTCTGTGCTGGCTCCTGTATAATCGTGATGATTGTAGTTCGTGTAGAAAATGCAGTTTGAAGAACTTATCGAAAATGTGTATTTCTGCTGGTTTTCGTGGTTCGCATTTTTGTAATAGATGGTTAGCCCTGCAAGAGATGAAAGCAGATTTGAGTAGATGAGGCAGCCGCTGCCGGTTGTATTTTCAACTGTTACGTAAAATCCTTTCAGGTCATTCTGGAAAGCGGTGTTGTCAATAAGAGAGGCGTTGTTGAGAATGCGGTTTGTGCCGAAAGTGTTTGTCAGCCGGATTCTGATTTGCGGGTCAGACATGGCAGAGTCGAGATAAACGCCGGTTGTCGGTTTTGGGGTCAGCGTGTAAGTGCCTTCGTATGTGAGGTTGCTTGATGAGTGCGCTGTTGTGGAGAATTGGTAGTATGTCTCGTCAGATGTCAGAGCTTCGGTCAGTTCGTATATGCGGATTGTTAGCGCGGAGTTTGTGTCGCCATAGTAGCCGGTGTAGGGTAGCGTGAATATCACAGAGTCGAGTGTCGGCGATGTCCCGAAGTTGATGTTTGAGCCGCTAAGGTCAAATTGGGTGTAAAAACCGGCTGTCGTTTTCCCGAAAACAGGGTCGTTAATGCAGCCGAATGTGCAGTTCGCCAAGTTTTTTGTCATTATTGAATCCTGACGCAGTGAGAACGCTGTTATTGAAACAGTGTCGCAAAATGTGTTGCCGAGGAGTGCGTCATCATTTTGAAGCTCCAACCCGATAATATCTTGTTCTTTTTTGCATGCTGAAAAAAGAGTCAGCAGACTTAAACAACAGAATAAGAGACGTTTCATCTGAAAAATTATTAAAAGTTGATGGGAGTTGTTGTCATCAGTTGGTCGTAGAATTGGTCGTACTTGTCAACGTACAATTTCTCTTCGTTGTCGTTAATGTTGTGGGTGAAAATTGGACGGTTTTGCTTTTGCATGTATTCTTTTATAGAATCCTTGACCTCAGGATGTCCAATAACTGTCGCATCAGAGAAATCAATGGCTGTTTTGATGAGGGAATCGTAGTTTGGAGTTTTAAGATGACTTAAGAAATCCTCCTGAATACCAGTGAGATTCAATTTTTTGCTAAAGTCTTTGTCGAAGTTTTCTTCAAAGTGGTCGTTGTAAGCTGAATAGACGATTCTGGTGTCTTGAAAATATGGGTTGTCCTTGTAATAGGTCTTGATGAACATCGGCACAAGGGCGGTGATCCAGCCGTGGCAGTGGATGATGTCTGGGGTCCAGCCGAGCTTGCACACGGTTTCGATAACCCCTTTCGCGAAGAATATTGCGCGAGAGTCGTTGTCGGGGAAGAATTTCTTCTCTTCATCGCGAAATATCTGTTTGCGTTTGAAAAAGTCCTCACTGTCAATGAAATAGATCTGCATTCTCACAGCTTGGAGCGATGCCACTTTGATGATGAGCGGGTGGTCGCTGTCTTCAATTATGATGTTCTGTCCTGACAGACGTATTACCTCGTGCAGGAGGTTCTTGCGTTCGTTTATACAGCCGTATTTCGGCATGAAAGTGCGTATCTCATTTTCTTTTTCTTGGATTCCTTGCGGCAAATATCTACATAAATCTGAAATATAACTTGAAGGAAGATATGGAAAAATTTCGGAAGCTACGTACAAAATTTTCTTTTTCACCATAAATTTTATTTTTCAATTTGCAAAAATATAAAAAAAAATCAATATTTTTGCCGCCATTTGCCCAATTTTCTTAAAATCTTTTTATAAGTAATTGGTATATAATGGTTTATATAATAAAGCGCATGCGCTGAAAGTGTTTGAAAAAGTTATGGATTGGATTAATCTGGAGCGTTTTTTTCCGAAAAACATGAATGATGAGCAGTTATCGGCGTTTAAAACGGCGTTTTACAAGCGTTTTTCGCTTGAAGCGCACCGTTTTTATAGTGGCAAGATGCATTTTATGCCAAAAGTGCCGCTCGACGGACTTTCATCGTTCAATGTTTGGTACACGCCTGGTGTTTCTGCGGTTTCAACAGCTATTCGCGACGATAATGACCTGTCGTTTGTGTTGACCGGCCGCGCGAACCGTGTCGCCATCGTCAGTGATAGCACGCGTGTTTTGGGAGACGGAGACTGCACTCCTTGCGGCGGTCTCGGTGTGATGGAGGGAAAGGCGCTGCTAATGAGCCGTCTTGCAGGTATTGATGCTGTGCCGCTCTGCGTTGACAACCGTGACGAAAATGGTGAACCCTCGGCAGATAAAGTAATAGAATTTGTGAAGATGATAGCTCCCTCTTTTGGAGCGGTTAATCTTGAGGATATTTCACAACCTAACTGCTTCAAGATTTTAGATGTATTGCGGAAGGAGTGCGCGATTCCTGTCTGGCACGATGATGCTCAAGGGACAGCGTGCGTTGTCTTGGCTGGGTTGCTGAATGCGCTAAAAGTTGTTGGTAAGGATATAAAAGACTGTAAAATAGTGTTTTACGGTGCGGGCGCGGCGAACACTGCTGTGGCAAATCTGCTTGTCGTTGCCGGCGCGTAAGAATCAAAAATGGTGCTTTTCGACAGCAAAGGAAC
>CACYHL010000064.1 GCA_902774205.1 uncultured Bacteroidota bacterium
GGCATATTGACATCATAGGCTTCCTTAACCATAATTAAAGGCGGAGAAGAATCCCATAATCTAACACTTGAAAAGGGAAAGCGTCATAAATGCGAATATATAACAAATTTCGGAAGTCTTATGCTTGGAGTATATACCCAAAATCTTGATATAAATCTTGATCAAGATAGTAGCCACCGAACTCCAAAAAATGTTCGGCAGCCCCGTTTTCAGCTCCTTTAATTTGTTGGATAGAAACGGTTTCTTTTTTCTTCAGGGAAACATTTACGGTTTCCTCTTTATCCCAATCTATTTTTACGTATTTGCTGAAGGTATTATAGCCTTGTTTCTGAATTGTAATGTAGTAATTACCTTCAGGTATTTCCAAGGTGGCACTAGTGCCATAAATCAGTTTGTCCTCCATATTTATAAAAGAATTGTCTTTTATAATTAGTTGACACTCCTGCACATTTGTTTTAATGGTAAGCTTACCGGTATGTGATGTCGAAGGTGGATAAAAAGCAAGGGAGGTGTCTTTGCCCAATGGCAAAACCACTTCTTCTATCAAGTCGTTTTTTCCAGGTACTTTTATAGTGAAAGTGTGTTTCCCGGGGCTTATTGTGATTGGTTCGCCTTGAGTTATAAGGCGATTTTCATCAATGTAAATTTTGCCGTCAGCACTTCCATATAAATTAACCGTTATTTCCACATCTTTTGGGACAAGTTGTACGGGGTCTAGTTCGATTATTCGATTTTCATATACTACAACTGGGATGGTAAGACTATTATAACCGTCTTTCTCCAATGTTACAGAATAATTTCCAGAAACCTTGTTTAATGAGTATGGAGTTATACCAACAATTTTCCCATCAATAATCACTTTAGCACCACTTGGGAATGATTTCAGATTAACAGTGCCATCTTGCCCATATAATGGCAATGAGAGCGAAGCAATTATTATTAATACAATGTATAATAATACGTTTTTCATTTTACAAAGTCATCTATTCCAAATAGCTCGTCACGTGATATTTTTTTGCTCTTGGCACTGTCCAAATACTCGGGTTGCCAAGTGCGAATGTGTATTACAGGGTGATTTTCGTCTGTAAAGTCCCAAAGGAGAAATACATATCCAACGTCGCTGTAGTTGCTTGAATTCCATTCTTGACGCAACCGCACTCCATAGATATTAGGGTTTTCGGTACTGCGGGTAACAGCCTGTTCACCATTGCCTTCACCGTGTTCTCCAATTTGCGAAAATTTTACCTCAATCCATTTGTTTCGGGCAAAGGCTCGGCGCAAATTGTTCATGTATTGAGATTTTGTTTGACGGTTGTAAACAATGCCCTGTCGGGGAGACATGTCTCCATTGCGCACAGTAACAACCTTCCCGGTGATTATGAGGGCGTCGTCACTAAACACTTGTTCAAGGAATGCTATGTCTTTGGTGTTGTAGGCGGTCTTGAAACGGTCGCAGTACGACAGGATCTGCATTCTTCTCTCAATATCCACAGCATCACCCCCTTGTTCCATGCTTTCGCCTACGGCCGCATCCATTGCAAACCGGAAATCGCTAATGCGACCGGTTCGGTCGAACTCAACTACGGCTTCTTGGAAAGTGCCGGAACCGAAATCCTCGCCTTCGGGCATTATTATAATAGGAATGGAACGGGCCATATAGCTGTCGCTGAAGTTCCATAGGCGATCCACTACGTATTCATCGTCGCAATAGAAATATATATTTGCCCACAACATACGCAATCCGTTTTTAGCAAAATCGCTCATGGGCATGTCGTTCAAATTTAGCGGACGCTTGTCTTTTTGGGCCGCATTTATCTCGGTGAGGACTTTTGATAAATTTTGCTCCATAACCGAAACAATTTGTCTGTTGCTGAAGTCTGCGTCGGGCTTCAATTTTACAGTTACACTTTGTGCGTAGAGTGTTATAGGCAACAGACATATAAATGATAAACAAATAATTATCTTTCTCATTTTTTTTGTTTGTTTCTAATTGTTTAATATAAAACCGTTTACAGATGTGCCGGGATGGTTGGCTCGGGAATCTATTGCGCCTGTGGCCAAGTTAGTGCGTTCCCCGTTATCATTTGCAGGTGTTAGTATTGCTTCCACTTCGCCATTACGCCGGTAAAGCACCAGATGCATTTTGTTCAAATCCGATGAAGAATATGGTTGGGGATGCCATTCTGCCCCATCGCCGTCTTCTTTCAGCATAGTGATGTAGTCATACAATTGGTTCTTTTTCGTCATCGAAAGTAAGATTTCTGCTGTTTCGTTTCTGTTATAGTTTCTACTTTCTTGTGCTTTTGTTGTGATTACAGGCTCTGGTGTTACTGTGTGGGTGCCGTTTAATTCTGCTACATTCTCTGCGGGCTTTGGATTTGATTGTGTCGTGTTTGTCTGAGGTTGTTCTTGTTTTTGTGCCTTTGGCAAAAGATTTTCATTAAATGTGCCTAAACCATTTTTGTCAATATATACAAAAGCACGGTATTTGTCACCACGGCTGACGGTGATAGCTACTACTTTGTCCGTAATTGTGCCTTTTACTACCTCAATATCGGAAGAATCCTGTTTCAGATAGGCTTCGATTTCGCGGTTCAGAATGTCCCTAGCCTTTTGTAGTGCTTGCTCTGCTGTGGCACAAGTCTGGTCAGCATACAGAAATTCGTTTTCTTTTTGAAGAATTTGCGATATCTGTTCTTTTGCGGTCTGCTCGGTATTTTGGGCACATAAAATAGCAGGCACGGCAATCGTTATAGCTATAGTCAAAATTATTTTTCTCATTGATTTTCTTTATTTATTGGCAAATACTTTAAGTCAAAATAATCGTCAGTTATGTTGTGCAAGGGGATATATACATAAAGACGCCCCGTTATGCTCCCACTATGTTTCTTGATGGCTTCAATAGGTATGTCAACACTCATCATGTGGCAATAGCCTGCCGTTGGGTTAGGGCAAAACACGGTGCCGTGTATAACCTTGCTTGAGCGTGACTTCAAACCGAAATACATTTTACATCCTTCTCGCATTGTTTCTGATATCCAACGATTAAGAGAGATGGAAAAAGAACTGTCTTTATAACCATACATGTCAAGTCGGCATTTAAGAGTGTAGTTGCCTACGTATTCCGGTGAAAGCATCAGATTTGATGCACTCCAATGTGATTGGGATGGACTTAACACAAGAGTCCAATTGCCAGTTGAGTTGCGTTCGAAATATCGGGTTGCACGAATTGCATCAACAAGATAACTCCCGTTGTCCTCAATAGCATAGATGTCGTTGGAGTCGGCTCTTAAAATAGGTGGAACTAATTGCGTCATAGTGTCCCGGTGTCCAACTATACGCAGGTAACGTTGCTCCAACTCTATGGCATTGCTGCTTACAAGCATCTGGTAATCCATATTGAATAAAATGGATAAAAAACAGATGCCGTCCCTGTGCCAAGCCATGTGATATCCTTTGTTTTCTACCATAAGAACAACCAAACTGTCGGTGTTCTTTATTTTATGGATATCTTGCAGAGAACCAGTCTCGAACCTGAATTTGTCAATGCCCATACGCATATTGCGGTCAAGGTCGTCCATCAGTTCTAGTGTCAGTGTATATCGTTCAACAAAATCATACACCGTCGATTGATTGGTTCTGACCATATCGTCGAAAAGCAAATATCCAATATGCTCTATTTCATGTGATTTATTGACTCGTATGTTAAGGGCATATCCAAGGTGCTGGTATTTGGTATGTGTGCCCACGTCAAGTTGTTCGAATGGGATATTTGGCAAGGCAACTGCAATTTGCTGTAGCCGCTTCGTGGCGAACTTGTTAGTCGCCAATATCCCACTTTGCACAATAAAAGCCAGTGCAAAAAGAATCAAACCTTTTCTAAACATAATTGCTATTTGTTATAACGTTGGCCTAGTTTCACAATTACCTGATTGCCGTCGTTGCGATACCAAGTGCCGACATTAACCTTGCCGTCGCGCCACATGCCATTTACCCATTCTCCGGGCTCGGCTACACAATCCACGGTTCCGGGTATTGTTTGACGACTCTTGAAACGCATGATGCCGTTGCCGTTGGGCTTGCCGTCCTTAATACCCGAAGCGCCTTCCATTGGCTCGTAGGTGGCATAACCTAAATCAAGTTTTGATGCTTTGGGTTTCGAGGACTTTTCTTTGGGTTGCTCCGTAACTGTTTTTGGTTGTTTTTCTTCAATAGTAGTAACTGGATTGCTTTCAATCGAATCCACAGCAATAGTATCTTCAACTTCAGGAGCGATGACGGTAACAGCAACCTTTGCTGAAACAGTATCGCCATTTTTGGGGGTCACCATAGCAATAAGCGTGGCTTGCCCTTCTCCGATAGCTTTGACTACACCTGTGGTACCAACCATAACTACGGCTTCGTCGCTCGACGACCAGTTGACGGGAATATCTATTTCCGCAGGCTCAACAATTGCCACAATGGTGTCGCATTCACCCACACGCAATTCCACCTGTTCTTTGTTTAGAGTAAGTAAAACAGGTTCAGATTTGCCACCAAGAGCGAGAATGGCTGCTACAATACCGCCAACTACGACTATTGCTGCGATAATAATCAGCAGTAGTTTGTTATTGCCCTTCTTGGGAGGAGGACATTCGCGCAACTCGCTTCCACATTCGCATACAAATTCCTTGCGCATAGGAATTTGTTGCACTTCTTTTGCTTTACATTTCGGGCATTCCTCGTTAAGACATATCCCGTACTTAAAGCGTTCATTACCGGAACGTTTTGTTTCTCTTGCCATAATATTAAAATTGGTGTTATTACTTTATTACATTGTTGGTGGCAGTGGGGGCATACCTGGATTACCGGGCATAGGTGGCATAGCAGGTGCGAAAATACCTGCAAGTTCTGCCACTTGTCCAGCTGGAATCCAGCTTGCCATACCTTGTTGCCATGCCATTGTTTGTTCGGTTACCTGTTTGTTTTGTATTAATGTTTTACAAGTTGAGTAATCGTAAGGGCCATAGTTCTGTCCAGAAATATGGAAATACATCTGGACTTTTGGCTCAGCTTGTGGCATTGGTGGCATTGCCGGAGCACCAGGCATCGGTGGCATAGCGGGTGCGGAAGGCTCCATAGGTGGAGTTTGAACCTCGGCCTGCTTAGCAATCTGTTCGGCATTTTCCACTACAAAAAGAGATGGCAGTTCTTTGCCATTGCCTTCGCTGTGCAACAAAATGGCGTTGCTTGCGTCGGTGTTGGGGTTTCCCGTGTTGAGGAAACGTTCGTACTTCTCCTTGTAGTTGCTCAGCCAGCTTATGCATCGCATCGGAAAACAGTAGGCGACGGTGATAATAGTAAGCTCGTCTTTTCTTGGACTTTTGCGGTTGATTTTTATAGAACACTGTGAATTGCCCTGCGAGAATGAATTTAAAAAGGCTTTTTCCAACTTGTCGGCAAAATCTTTAAGACTTTCGTTGTCGTCGGGTGACGGGATGCTCACAAGTATAGTCTTTTTATTGATAGATGCGGGATTGGTGGGACTCAAATTGCCTTCGTTATTGCGGACGTGGAGCTGCATTTGGTCGTTGTTCAGTTTGAGGAACACTCCGCTCTGTTTGACAATTTCAAGTGCAAACCGTTGAATCTGTTCGTCTGTCGTAAGTTTCTGTTGCAGCTGTGTTAGGATATTCAGTCCCAATACTTTCTTGTCGCTTTCTGCTCTTTCGTCGTGTTTGGTTTTCACAATCTTTGCCAACTTGAGGTCGAAAGCCTTGCATACATTATCTACAGAAATTTCTTGTGCAAGATTGCCAAAAGTCGTGAATTCGGATTGCGGAAGTATGGCTTCGCGCAATTGTCTTGCCACATTTGGCATATCTATTTTGTCAATTTTAAGGTCGGCTTCAAATCCGGACATAACTTCCTCTTCGCTAACTTCGATAATTGCCCCTTTCATATCCTCCAAGCCTTTATTTACCTTGCGCTGGGCGGCAACAAGCCGTTCGGTTTCGTCTATCGAGTCGTTGATTTTCTGGCCGAATGCGGAAATGTCGGCGTCAAGTTTTCCTACTTCGACAAACAGACGTGCGGCTAATTTTTGGGCAAAACCCAATGCGATAGTCGCTGTTTTGCATGTGAACAAATCGGTAAGTATTTCTTGGTGGTTGCTGAGCGAGTTTGTATCACCGCCAAATACCTTTTTGTTCAAAAAGCCTTTGTGAGCCCACTCCGACATATTTGCATCGCGATCTTCGCAAATGCTTTCGTATTCTTCGTGTTCTTTTTCAAGTTTACTGTCAAGGTCTTTGCGGATTTCGGTGACGCGTTCAATCAAGAGTCGGCTTACTTTCTGCAATTCAACGATGGAAATATCGCCCACTTTCCATTTTTCGAACAGCTCGTGTTCGATGGTTCTACGTATCTCTTTTGCGATATCTGGAATTGCAAGTTCTTTGCCCTTGTAATATTCTGCCACACCTACGCCTCTGAACTGTTTGGCGAAAAAGTCGGACATTATGTCTTCCAATTCACTAAGGGCATTGCTCGATTGCTTAGCCTCATCAAGATAATTGATGGCTTTGTCGTGCCAGTAATCGGAAAACTTTGGAAATTCCTTATCACTTGTCAATATTTTTATCTCGTATGTAAGATGCTTGGTGTCCAGTTTCCATTTAGCAAGGTTTGCATCGTTGAAATATTCGTCGCGGTAGTCTTTATTAGCTTCTTCGTTTACATAGCCTAGGTTTTCCCGCCAGTTATTATATTTGAACTGATACAACACACTCTCGCCAACAGTATAGGTAATGTGCTTCAACACACGTAGTTCTGGGTACATTACGCGCTTGATACCAAAGGAGTTTATTTTCTTGGTACGGGCAAAAGGTATGCGTCCATTTGTGTCGGCATTTGCACACTCGTCGTATTCGAGTGCAAAATCATCCATGTTTTCGAACGAATAAGCTCTCAACATATCTCCATTAACCTCGTCTTCGGAGCTTATTTGGAATACTCTTGCATAAACGTAGTCGCTTACGATTTTTGGTAATTCAGTAAGTGAATTGATGGTCAGGCCGTTCTCATTCACATTGCTGTAAAGAGTCAAACCGTCGGCTACACCTTTAACTCTGTCGGAGAACAGTTTTGCTTCTTGCCCTGCACCGGTAACATCGTGCGGCAAAAACCGTCCAACTTGCAATGCATTCAGTTCGTTCAAAGCCGCATATCCGTTTTGATAATATCTGCCTTGGTCAATGTTTGATTGGGGCAGGTTCATTTCCGGTATCATAGCATAAACAGAAATTATTGCCTCCGGAAATGCTTTACGTGTTTGCAAAATTGCATCAATTATGGCACCGGACCCTGTTCCTCCGCACAATCCAGCGAAAATATGGAAAGTGGTCTTGTTCGCATTGTTCGATACTTTTTCGCACCTGCCGTAAGCATCCTTCAAAGCATTGACATATGCCACAGCATTTGCAGCGAAGAGCAAACGTCCGGCACGCCGCTTTTGTCCTGCAGCCTGTCCCAATGAACCTATTGCAGTTTTTACTGCAGAAACATTGTCGACAATGCCTTTAACCGATGGATAGTTGTTAATGTTGTCCAATATTTTTTCGACATCAACATCCTTGATATACAAAAACTCATTTTGGCGAAAAGATGCGTCGAGTCCCATTACACGGAAATCAGGGCGTCCTATTCCCATCATTTCGTCGGTGGAGTCAACATATAGCAACGCCACTGGCTGTTTGTTTCGTTCTGTTTCTTCGGGGTATTCCTCAAACATTCTCATCTTGAATGCTTTGAGTATTTTTCCGCCTGTTCCGCCTAAACCCACAAGTATGTGGTTTGTTGTTAGATTATCCATATTTATAAATTGTGTAAATTATTAATTACGTCTTGAATGGTATCTTTCGTTGTTTCTTCGGTATTTGTCGCGGTTCTGTCTGCTTCCACGAATGTTTTTTTGTCCTACGTTTAAGAATAACACTATTGCCACCGTTCCTATCAACAGTGTCAACACAATCCATCCTACACTGTTCCAGACAGAACGGCGCATAGCCTTATCTACATTATTTGAAATAATGTCAGGAATTTCGCCGAAAAGCTTCCCTTGAAAGTCGGAAGCACTAAAATAACGGCTCCACGATGGCATAGTCAATTTGCAACAAAGTGCTATTTCGTTGGCTTCGTGAGATGAAATGACAGAGTTGTCATTTTCTAAATCACAATAGCCGGATAAGGAATATAAAATGGTGTTTACAAAATCCGTTGTCTCCGAACGTTCACCCAAAGAATTAATTAGTCCGTTCGTTTCAAAGGACAGGATAACCCACAACACCAGGGCGACAATCAATGAAACTATGTTTATTTGTTTGTTGGAAACAGCCATTATTACAAAAACTACTCCAACCACCAAAACAAGTGCTATTAAAAATCCCCAAACCATAGTTTTTTTCCTTTTATCTTTCTGTTTAGTTGCAAAAAGAAAAGCGCGGGTCTAAACTATCTTGCCTATCCCGTGTATCGAGGCTCTCGCACTGCCTACCAACTGAAGATAAGCAATGTCGAAGCCCACGCTGTAATGAAATACTATAGGAAAAACTATGTATATCATACCCATGGACGTCGTTCATCGCGTTATCGTGCAGTTGGATAAGAATTTGCGAGATTCGATACACCGCAAGAATAACGTTTAAATCAACGTCTTTTCAATATGTTATGTCGCCCGCCTTGCCCACTTGGACTTCGACGTTTGACGTTGCAAATTTACGTTTTTTTTATGAAATAGGCAAATTTATTTTAAGTAGATGGTTGGCAGTAGTCAGTGAGCGAAGCGAACAAATTTACAAGATTTACAAGATCTCGCGAGCGTCAGCGAGCAGGAGTACAAAAACAAGATATACCGAAACTCACTAGGCGTGCAAACACAAAAAAAACT
>CACYHL010000065.1 GCA_902774205.1 uncultured Bacteroidota bacterium
AATCGTAACTCGGACGCCCAAAATGCAGGAGATACTTCGGATTCTCTGTGCTCTTTTCGTAAATCATTTTCATATAATCCCTTATGGCTGTGGCGTCTTGCGCTCCCGAAGAAAACTCGTTGTAAATCTGCTGCGGGGTGACCACTTTCACTGTCAGCCCGTCATTCACGCGACGGTGCTCCGCAAGCCGTTCCGCCTGCGCCGAAAAATCGGGGTGCGCAACTATAACCATATTCACATCGCTCGTGCCGTGCAAATCCTGATTCGCAACCTTGCCCACCGGCTTTACAGTAAGGAACGAAGAACCGTCAAAAGCGACAAACTCGCGCAAAACAGAAGCGTCCGCCTTAACTTTCAGCGTGCTACCGGACAAATCACCCTTTATTGCTATCGCGGCGGTTGGCTCCGTAACGTCCCACACTCGCGTGTTTGCCGCTGCACCGCTCAGCTGATACTCAGCGACATTGCCCGCCCCAACCGATAACGGGTTTCTGAACGAGAGCTGCCCCGAATGGAACTTCAAAGCACAAACCGCCTGAAGCTCAATATAATCAAGATAACCAGCCGCCGAAGCCGTAGGCTTGTTGTATGACAGAGTAACTGAAATTGTTGAAGCACCTGCGGTGGGAACAAAAGAGAAGCGCTTCACGGCAGACGAAGCGTAATTCGAGCCGGTTTGAGAGAGCCCGACCGTGCCCACAGACTGTGAGCCGACAGTGACACTGAAGGCAGACTGCGTGGGCGCAACCGCAGCAGCAGAGACCACCACAGAAGCCGACTGCGCAAGAACATCGCTCACAGAAAAGTCATAACTACGGGTTGTTGTAACATCAAAAATATCCCACACCCAATAACGGCCTGTCTCCGCGAAATTCTTCACATCCTGCTCTTTGAAGTTACGATATATATATGTATCGACAGAAACATTCGCAGCCATCGCAGAATTATCCTCAGTCTTCACACGCTTGCCCTCCCCCACTCCATCAACATTCACAAAATAGTAAGCCACATCAGAAAAAATATTGTAATTGTGTGTGAAATACGAATCGGAATATTTCCAAGCATGAGGTCCTTTCGCATAGAAAATGAAATAGTCGCCAGGGCCGAAAGTGCCGTCACCGCCGTCAAACATCTCAATACTGTTCTCTGTAATGTCATCATACGCATTTGTCCCCGCAACCTCTGGAAGCATTGCACCACCGTTACCAAAAAGCGAAATCAGAGAAGACTGCACTGGCGAAGACAATCCCAAAGAGGACAAATCCTCAAAAGTGACCTTATGCAAGCCATCAGACGTGACAGAAACCTTATACCAAGTGCCATACTGCAACGCCGAATGAACCTTATAGCTCACGCGTTTAGGCTCACGCACGCCCCTGCCCGCCAACGAAATTGAAAAAGAAGTAACCTTTTTGAACCCATCTCCACTTTTAACAATAGGTATAAAAGAGACAACCGCAAAAGGATTATGCTTTTCAATTCTCGTTTCAACTTTAACATCTAAAAATGTAAAAGAATAATCTTCCGGAACAAGAGCTTTCTCATTATCCGCAAAAACCTTATAACGCACATCAGAAAGACTAACATCGTAAGAATCATACATTTTATCAACAGGAATAACTGTCACAAAAAGCGGCAAAGTCTGAAAATCACCGCTATAAACTGCGCCTTCAAAAGCGAGACAGCGCACCGCAGTCTCATCATCTAACCGATACGTTTTGGGGTCACTCCAATTTATATTAAATTTTTTTTGATTTTTTTGTGCCTGAGAATCAATAACTTGCAGCAGACATACAAAAAAAACAAATGATATAACCAAAGATTTACGACTCATCATCCGTTTCATTATATAATAAAAATCACATCAGAAAAACGCAATAAATCATATAAAATTGTCAGAAAGTAAAAAAAGTCAATAAAAAATGATAACTTTTTGAAAGAGTTAACGTAAAAAATATTAATTTTGCGTTTCTAACTAAAAAAAATAAAACATGCAGAAAAGGATACTAACATTTATAGCATTTGTTCTGGCACTCTTCATCGGAGGTGGCAGGATAGCGGCGCAGGATGTACATTTCTCGCAATTTTTCTCAAATCCTGTATATCTGAACCCTGCCTTTGCGGGCGCAAATGTTTGTCCGCGTGTAGTAGCCAACTTTAGAGACCAATGGCCTTCAATTTCAGGCACATTCATCTCCTACTCAGCGTCATACGACCAGCATTTCGACAAGCTTGCAGGCGGTATCGCTGTCCTTTTCATGGGCGATCATGCCGGTCAGGGCACAATCAACACATACGCTGCAAGTTTTGTCTATTCTTACAGATTGAAATGCTCACGTAAATTCAACATGCGCTTCGCTTTGCAGGCCACCTACCAGCAAAAGACTCTCGACTGGAACAAGCTCACATTCCCCGACATGATTGACCCAAGATACGGATTTGTATATGAGACTAACGAGACACAGCCTTCGAAACTCTCAAAAGGCGTGTTCGACTGCTCAGCTGGTATCATCGGTTATACCAAAAACATATACTTCGGTATCGCAGCCCATCACCTCACACGTCCTTATGAGGGGTTCATCTCCGTGTCACGTCTGCCTATTAAATGGACGGCGCACTTCGGAGGCTACTTCGATCTTAGAAGAAAAAGCCGCAGAAACCACAGCTTCGGTGACATTTCAATCAGCCCGAACATCATTTACCAACACCAGCTCACATTCCATCAGTTCAACTACGGAATGTATCTCAACTACTATCCGTTTGTTGTAGGTGTATGGTACCGCCACTCAATCAAGAACTCCGATGCTATCATCTTCATGTTCGGTTTGCAGCATGAGATGATACGTGTAGCCTACTCATACGACCTCACAGTGTCAAAGCTCGCCAACCTCTCAGGCGGCTCGCACGAGGTATCGTTGCAGTTCCTTTTCAGATGTCCTGAAAAGAACCGTGTGATGAAAGACTTGAACTGTCCGACATTCTAACATTTAACAATAATAAGGAAATAAAGTCGTTAAACAAGATATAGAAAAAACAACAAAACCATGAATAATATAGCGAAAACAGCAGGTTTATTAGCAATTTCACTCGTACTCCTCGCCAGTTGCAAGCACGAATCCTCCTCAACCACGGGTTGGGAATACAACAATGCTAAAAACGGCGGCTTTGAAGTCTATCCGTTCGAGGAGCAGATTACCGGTCCAGGACTCGTCCTCATTGAAGGCGGTACATTTGTTTTCGGCCGTCAGGAACAAGACGTGATGTATGAGTGGAACAACACTCCGAGACGCGTCACCGTTTCCTCTTTCTACATGGACGAGACCGAAATCAGCAACCTCGACTATCTCGAATATCTGTACTGGTTAGAGAGAGTCTTCATCCCCGCTGACCTTAAAGTGGTGTATGACAACGCTTTGCCAGATGAGAATGTTTGGAGAGACCAGCTGAAATACGCTGAAACACAGGTGAACTACTACTTCCGCCACCCCGCATATCGCGACTATCCTGTCGTTGGTGTCAACTGGCTGCAAGCCACCAACTATGCGGCATGGCGCGGCGACCGCGTAAACGAGATGATCCTCGCAGAACAAGGTTTCATTGAATGGTCACCCGAACCGTCACCTGAAGGCTACTTCACAACAGACGCCTACCTGACTTACGAATCATACGAAGCTGAGAGCGACCACCGTCTGCAGTACATCACCACAGGCGAATACAGAAATGTGAGAATGGAAGATGGTATTCTTCTCCCAATCTACCGTCTGCCAACCGAAGCTGAATGGGAATATGCGGCTTACGGCCTCATCGGCAACACTCTCAACGAACGTATCCTTGAACGCAAACTCTATCCTTGGAACGGTCACTACACCCGTACCGATGACAAGAAATATTACGGTGACTTCGTTGCCAACGTCCGCAGAGGACGCGGTGACTACATGGGTATCGCTGGTTTCCTTAACGACGCAGCAGATCATCCAGCACCAGTTGTCTCATTCTGGCCTAACGACTTCGGTCTCTACAACATGGGCGGCAACGTGTCAGAATGGGTGATGGACGTTTACAGACAGACATCTCACGATGACTTGAGCGACCTCAACCCGTTCAGAGGCAACTACTACGAGACAAAAAAACTCTTGGAAGACGGCGAAGTTGAAGAACGCGACAGCGTTGGTGCAATCCCAATGGTTCCGGTTTCAGACTTCAAGAACGGAAGAAGAAGGAACTACCGCCAAGCTGACAACAAAAACTATCTTGATGGTGACTGGGCTTCACAAAGAGAAGAAGACGCTTGGAAGAATGTCTCATCAAACGAAGAGGCAACAGAGGCTATGTATCCGAAGAACACAGAAAGCGACTACTCACTTGTTGGCGACAAAGCGCGTGTCTATAAAGGCGGTTCTTGGAAAGACCTGCAATATTGGGCAGCTCCAGGACAAAGACGCTACATGGAAGAAGACGAAGCGACCGATTACGTAGGTTTCCGTTGCGCAATGGCCCGCCTCGGAGCACCGAACACAAACAACAAATAACAGAATCAAACACCAAATACATAATATATAGGCTGTCATTTCCCGACAGCCTATTTTTTTATTCTTCCAGACAAATATTTATATTCACACATCATTGTTATTCGTGGATTTTTATGTAAGTTTGCACAAAAATTCAAGATTATGATTGTTATAACTGGAGCAGCAGGATTCATTGGCAGTTGCATGGCCGGAAAACTCAACTCATTAGGCATTGAAGACCTTATACTTGTTGACGACATCACGAAGGAGGCAAAGCGAAAAAACTGGGAGACAAAGAGATACCGCGACAAAATCGACCGCCGCGACTTCTTCAAATGGGCGGAGCAAAACGTTGCACACATAGACTTCATCATCCATTTGGGAGCCCGCACCGACACGACAGAATTTGACTACTCTGTCTTTGAGGAGCTGAATCTCTTCTACACGCAAAGGATGTGGAGCTTCGCCGCAGCGCACAGGATTCCGCTAATATATGCCTCCTCCGCCGCAACGTATGGTGACGGCGCGCTCGGATACGAGGACAGACACGAAATCATCTCCTCTCTGCAACCGCTGAACCCATACGGGAAATCAAAAAATGAATTTGACAAGTGGGCTCTCAAACAGACATTGACCCCTCCGATGTGGGCAGGCTTCAAATTCTTCAATGTCTATGGTCCAAATGAATATCACAAAGGCAGAATGGCTTCTGTTATCTTCCACTCTTTCAATCAGATAAAAGAAACAGGGAAAGTGAAATTATTCCGCTCTCACCGCCCTGATTTTAAAGACGGCGAGCAGTTGCGCGATTTTGTCTATGTGAAAGATGTTGTCGGCGTAATCGCGTGGTTCATGGAACACCGCCGTGCAAGCGGGATTTTCAATCTCGGCACCGGATTCGCGCGACCGTTCACCACGCTTGCGACCTCTGTGTTCAAAGCCCTTAAACTCGAACCGGACATACAATTCATTGACATGCCGGAAGATATTCGCGACAAATACCAATACTACACGCAGGCAAACGTCAAAAAGCTGCGCTCCATAAGCTTCAAAAAAGCCTTCACACCGTTGGAAAAAGGAGCTTCAAACTACGTAAGGCACTATCTCTCCAAAGAATCATACTATTAAAAAAATTTTTTTCACCTAAAAATCAAAAATATTAGCTCATCATATTTAAAAGTTTTTATACCTTTGTATTAAAATTGTAATACTGAAAGAAAATCTTTTAGCTATGGCGCAATATACAGACAAGAACATCAAACTGAAACTGAAAAATTTTTTCGGGTTTGATTCTTTTAAAGGGAACCAATTAGCAATCATCAAAGCGTTATTGGAAGGCAAAGACTGCTTTGTCATCATGCCCACCGGCGGCGGGAAATCGCTGTGTTACCAGCTGCCCGCGCTTATGAAAGAAGGCACTGCCATCATAATCTCGCCTCTCATCGCGCTGATGAAAAACCAAGTTGACGCGCTTCGCACGTTCAGCACAGAAAATGGTATTGCTCACTTTCTCAACTCATCGCTTAACAAGACTGAAATAAAAACCGTAAAGGACGACATTTTAGCGGGAAAGACAAAACTCCTGTACGTCGCTCCAGAATCGCTGAACAAGGAGGACTACATGGAGTTCTTGCGCGAGGCAAAAATCTCGTTCTACGCCATCGATGAAGCGCACTGCATTTCGGAATGGGGACACGATTTCCGTCCGGAATACCGCAACATACGGAGCATAATAAACACTATCGGTCAAAAAGTCCCCGTCATTGCGCTTACGGCGACCGCAACACCAAAAGTACAGAGCGACATCCAGAAGAACCTTGCAATGCAAGACGCCGAAATCTTCATCTCATCGTTCAACCGTCCAAACCTGTACTACGAAATCAGAGAAAAGACAAATAACATAGATAAGGAGATTGTCAAGTTCATAAAAGACAACCACGGGAAATCTGGAATAATTTACTGTCTCAGCCGTAAGAAAGTGGAAGAACTGACCGAGTTCCTTCAGGCCAACAAAATCCGCGCCCTGCCCTACCATGCAGGTCTCGACCAGCAGACACGTGTCACCAACCAAGACGCATTCCTGATGGAAAAAGCCGACATAATTGTCGCGACAATCGCTTTCGGCATGGGCATTGACAAACCCGATGTACGTTTCGTGCTGCACTACGACATGCCGAAAAGTCTTGAAGGCTACTATCAGGAGACAGGCCGAGCCGGACGCGACGACGAGGAGGGGCTTTGCATAGCATTTTACGACCCGAAAGACCTCAACAAACTTGAGAAGTTCTCCACGAAAAAAACTGTCGCAGAGCAGGAAATCGTGAAGCAGCTTTTGGCAGAGACCGCCGCATACGCAGAGTCATCATCATGCAGACGCAAACATCTGCTCCACTATTTCGGTGAGAATTACGAAAAAGAAAACTGCGGTAACTGCGACAACTGTCTGCACCCGAAATCGACAATGAACGGCGCAGAACAGATACAGCTCGCACTCGAAGTCATAGACGTTGTTAAAGAGCAGTTCAAGGAAGACCATATCATCGACATTCTGATAGGCGAGGAAAACACATCTATCAAAAAGTTCAAACACCAGAACCTCAAGCAGTTCGGCGAAGGCAACGAATACGACGAGAAATTCTGGTCGAACGTAATCCGCGCAGCAATCTTTGAAGGGCTTATCATAAAAGACATCGAAAACTACGGAATCCTGAAAATAACCCCGAAAGGGAAAAAATACATGGATAAGCCATACGATATTAAAGTCGTGAAATCTGAAGCCATGACAGAGGACGATGAGGACGAGGACATCGGGCCGGGCAAAGTGGAAGCAGTTGACAAAACCCTTTTCAACCTTCTGAAAGAGCTCAGAAAATCAATCTGCTCCCGCGAGAACATTCCGCCTTTCGTCATTTTCCAAGACCCCTCTTTGGAGGATATGTGCAACCAATACCCGACCACAATAGACGAGCTGATGCACATCACTGGAGTCGGTCCGGGCAAAGCCCAAAAATATGGGCAGGAGTTTGTTGACCTTATCCGCAAATATGTGGAAGACAATGAGATAGTACGCCCGCAGGATTTCGTCGTGAAATCGCCAGTCAACAAGTCTGCAAACAAGGTTTTCATAATTGAAAGCATCGACAGAAAGCTCAGTTTTGAAGACATCGCCCGCGCAAAAGGCTTGGAAATGGACGAACTTCTTACAGAGATTGAGAAAATTGTCGCCTCCGGCATACATCTGAATATAGACTATTATATAGATGAGGTCATTGACCCGGAACATCAAGATGACATAATAGATTATTTCAACGAAGCAGAATCCGACTCGGTACAAGCTGCCGTTGAAGAACTTGGCGAAGACGAATATCCTATTGAGGAAATAAGAATCATGAGGATAAAATTCATGTCAGATCTCGGCAATTAGCATTTCTAATCAATTAAAAACCAATAAAATAATAAACAATATCTAAAATGGAAGAAAAAGAAATCACAAATCAGGAGACACCAGAACAAACAAACACACAGAGATTCGCGACTTCAATACCACGCGAAACACCAGAAAAGAAAGAGAAGAAAAGCTGCGACACCAAGAAAAAATGCTGTGTATGCAAATCTATCTTTTATATAATAATAGTATTGGCGATAGCAGGACTATACTTTCTGCATTTCTATGACAAAGGAGGCAAGAAACCAACTCAAAGTTTCGTCTCCACAGGCACACCCGGAAATGGCGAAATCCTGTACGTTGATTTGGACTCAATCTCAGAGCACTATGAGCTGATGAAAATCCTGACCACCGACATAGAGCAGGAGATACAGCGCCAGACGGCGATTTTCGACAATAAGGAAAAGGCTTTCCAGAAAAAATACAACCAGTTCCAGCAAAACTATCAGGCAGGCATTCTCACTGAAATCCAGATACAGAACGCCCAACAGCAGCTTCAAGAAGAATACCAGGCAATAATGGCTGAACGCGAGCGGGTACTCACCGACCTCGACAACAGGCAAGCCACAGCTTTGGCGCAGGTAATGGATTCTCTTTCAGTAGTTTCCGCGAAGGTAAACGCTGAAAGATATGGTGCTTCGTATGTTCTGGGCTACAAAGCTGGAACACAAATCCTTTATGGTGACCCAACCAAAAATATCACAGACGAAGTTTTGGAGGAATTGAACAAACACTATAAAAAATAGGTTAATAGGATATAAATCCATTATTCATAATCAAAAAAAGAAAAAATGTTTCAGAACGAATTTGAAAAATACGCTGTAAAGCATTGTGGCATAAGCAGTTCAAAAATAAACCAATACTCAAAAATCAGCAACGACTACATCACCCCGTACATCATTGAGGAACGTCCGATGAATATAACGCAGTTGGACGTCTTCTCACGTTTGATGAAAGACAGAATCATATT
>CACYHL010000066.1 GCA_902774205.1 uncultured Bacteroidota bacterium
CCTTTGGACTGCATGGCTCGGTAGCACGGAACAAATGTGGGGAATTTTCGCAGGCCGGAGGCCTGCGGGCAATAACAATTTGATATTTCATTACGATAATGGTTGCCATTTTTGAGAACATTTTCACCGCCCGCAGACCTGACGGCCTGCGGGCATTCGTGGCAAATTGAACAGCGGTTTTCAAATTCCATCACCCAAAATGTCCAATTTGAATTTTCAACACAATTGTAACGCCTAATTTCAGCGAGCACATTTTGCAGTCCAGCGGACTGCATGGCTCGGTAGAACGGAACAAATGTGGGGAATTTTCGCAGGCCGGAGGCCTGCGGGCAATGGCAAAAAAAGCTATATGATTTTCCCTTAAAGATCTCAGCCGTAATTATTGCTGTACCTGCTGTTTTATGGCATTGCTAATCTTCGGAGCAATGTCCTTGTAAGCTTGACACGCGGCCTGCTCATAGTTATGGGTATGGCCGCCCTTCTCGCTTATATAGTCTTTATAAACACGCTGCCCCGTTGTGGTTTTATCCACGATAATGGTTGCGTCAACATATACAAAATAACTGCTCACACCACCGAAATCCGCCTTGTTATACTGCCGTGCAGGCGCATTAACATACACAGCCCAGTCAGACTGCTCAGCATTCGTGACAAAATTGCAGCCAAGTTTCGACAACTCGCCTTGTATTTCGCTTTTCAATGCCGTGTATTGTGTGCCAAACATATTGGCATCTACAGAAAGATACAGATTTATCCCATTTTTAAGTTGTGCGATGACACCTGTGAGACGTTGCTGCAATTTGTGTGTCTCTTGTAGTTGCAGACTCTCATCATCAGCATTCTCATCAACAGCAACCAATACTCTCTGTGCCTCATCTATTTCTTCAAACTGCGGGAGTGTCTTTTTTGCGAGCTCGCGAGCCTGCATTTTCTGCCCTGTTTGGACAAGTTGGTCTATCTGATCTAATGAGGTTTCTATTTTTGTCAAACACACCGTGATTTTCTTCTCCAACTGGCGTATAAGCGTGCTTTTCTTCACCCAAGCGAACGCGGCTATGTTACCGTTTTGCGGGTTCTGCCATGACTCAATCTGCAAACCGGGGATTTCCATATCCACCGTTGCCTCAGTTGAAGACGAAAACTCGCGGGTGGATTGGCGGAACGTGCCCTCCATGGTGTGCAGTGTCTGACTGAGCGAATTGCTTACGGTGGTGTTCTTCACATGCACACGGATTGTGCTTATGGCCTCAACTTTGGCAGCCTCTTTCAGTCGTGTTGTTGTCGTTTCCATGCTCTCGCCATTCATCCGCTGCCCCTCTGCAAAGCCTATAAAGTACTGTCCCGCAGGATAGTACGAACGCCTCATATCACCATCGTACCAATTAGGAGTTGATTGGGCAAATGCGGTCAGCGAGAGTGCTGAGAGCAAGATGATAATAAAAAATTTGAATCTCATTGTTGGTTCTTTTATTTTTGTAATGTTGGTTAATGTATTCAGTTTGTATTATAGAACGTCTTTCGCATGTTGTTGTCGTACTTAGTTGGGCGCGGTTTTGAAAAAAGCGAAAAAGACAAGACAGCAGGATGATTAGGATGGATTTGAGTTCATTTTGACCACAATAATCTAATGTCTTTGTGCTAATGTGGTTTTTGATAACTGCAAAGACCACAAATGCAAATCTTTAATCGACCAGTATCGTTGTAGAACTGTGATTACATGCCGTGCCTGACATTTTATACAGATGTAACGTGGTAATTTCTGATATTTTTTGTACATTTCTGACAAACTTTTCTCACTTTTTACTATAGCCACATCGTCAATAAGATCATCTACTTCCTCTTCAGTTTTTCTTGGTCTCAAAGTTGGAAATCTTTCCTTTTTATCAACCATAAATAATCTCCTTCCCCCTTTGTCTAATAAGCAGGCATGCAAACAATTGATTTCTTCCAAAACAGCTTGAGGAAGAATTAAATAATACTTGAAGAAGAACTTTGCTAACTCATTGTCAATTTTTTCGCATTGCTCGTTTGTGTAATTTTTTGGATGTAATGAGAGAGGTAATAAATCTTGCAAAGTGTTTGCTAATTCCTGTGCAATGTTTTTATACTCCCAAAACAATGTTTCACTAAACAGGGCTTTCCTTTTGCGAAGAAAATAGTACAGGCCTAAAATACCACTGCTGCCCAGAATACTACCGCATAGGGAACATACAAACTGTATGATATGATTTTCCATATATATTATTATGCAATGTTTTATCTTCCAATTTGACGTATTCGTAGCTCCATTTTACCCCATACTTCAAGAATAATACAAAGATAAACGGTGATTTTTTTAATTTATAGTCTCATTCTTTAACAGACCTGACGAAAACGACCTGTCTTGTGACCCCAGCCCAACTTCCATACGAACTGCCATCGCTAACAACCGATTGGTCATAAGCGCATCCAAAATTCCCTCTATATTCCGGAAAGCTACTGTATATTCTATGATATTCCATTGTTATATCCCGAATACGTGATATTTCAGTAATAGTGGGAAGTCTCCAATCATTAAATCCTCCGAGTGTCATTTTCTTTGCAGCGTTTTTTGCCGGATAAAAATTCATTTTTGGTATATTTTTTGTAACAACAAACATTAGACCATCTACTTGTATATACCCGTCTATCTCTGCTTTCTTTAATTTTTTCACAAGGTCTTCCTGTTCTTTTTGTATGGCAGCTTGTTCTTCCGCTTTTTCTTGTGCTGTTTTGGCGGTTAGTTCAGCCGTAATTTGTTTTGAGACTTTGAGCAGTTCATCCATATTCGCCAAAGAACTATTGGCATTAGAGGAATTGACAACTTCAGCACTCTCCACATCTATCAGTCTTGCGGAAACGTATTTTGAGCCAAAAACATCGCTCACATCAGCAACACAAACGAGAGAGACCCCAAATTGCTTACCCAAACGGGAAATTTCATTGTCACTGACAGCTCCAGTGCGTTGATAATCTTGTTCTTTCCCCAATTCCGCCAAGAAACTTGCCGTTCGTTCTATTGCAACATATTTGCCACTTTGTGAAAATGCTGCCACCAATTGGTCGCCAAGCACTTTATTTACACCAGATTCTTTACCTGTTACATACACAGCCACTTTTTTCGGCTGCGCGAAGGCTGTCAACGAAAAAGCGGACAATAAGATAATAAGAATTGATTTTATTTTCATTTTTACATTTATTATTTGTCTGTTGTTTTTTCTATTCATTTTTATTATTTTACGGAATACAAACGACGCGGAAGCCGAGGTAGTTGCTGCGAAGGCCAGGCGGGTTGCAGCCGCGAAACGCCACACGGCAGGCCGAAGCATTGCCGCGCCAGCTGCCACCCCGATCCACGCGGCTGGAACCCGACGACGGGCCTGTGGGGTTGTTGGTGTCGTAACTCGTATATGAATCGGCGTACCAATCCTTGCACCATTCCCAAACATTGCCGCTCATGTCGTATATGCCGAGGGCGTTGGCGCGCTTTGTCCCGCACGGATGAGTTGAACCACTGCTGGAATTCTCTCCGTACCACGCCACAACGTCCACCATGTTGCTGCCCGCGTACTTGGTTCCGTCTGCCTTCTTGCCGCCTCGCGCCGCATACTCCCACTGCGCCTCCGTAGGCAGCGTGTAGGTCTTGCCCGTCTTGTTGCTCAGCAGACGGCAGAACTCCATAGCCTCCTCCCAACTTACGTAATACATCGGATAGTCAGCACCCGCACCATAAATATTCCAACTTGAATTTACTTTATTTCGCTGTTGGTATATACTTGTCCCCATAACCTTCTCCCATTGGGCCTGTGTCACCTCAAGCATGCCGATATAAAAACCGTCAACTGTCACGCGGCGCACGTTCTTCTCATCGTTGCCGCAATCGCTGCCCTGCTCGCTGGTGCAGCCCATCATGAACTCGCCGCCTTCCACCCATATCATCTTCATGTTTATGTCCCACGCCGTTTCGGTGAAATCCTTGCCGGCAACTAACGAGGAAATATTGTTAGAACGAGCGACTTTAGACAAGGAGGCCGACCCACCCAACAACTCTTGCGCCAAGGCTTGGCAAGTGGGCAACATGTTAGCCAATTTTCCATTCTCCAATTCACCCAACTGCGAAGCAGGATTCGATATGACCCCGCTTTCCAAGTGAATGAGGTAAGCCTCCAAATAAAACTCCGTATTGTACTTGGTCAGTGTGGATATGCAAATGTAATCCGCTCCCGACATCTCACCCAACTTTTTGATTTGGGCCTCGCTCACCATGCCCGTCCGCTGGAAATTCTGTTCCTTCATCATCTGGTCAATGTCCGCACGCGTTAAGGCGTCAAAGCCATCAAACTTCACAATCGCCTTGCGCAACTCGCCGCGCACCATCGCTTTCTCCATACTGGTAACTGCTGTTGAGCCATCTCCCAGACGAGGTTCAAGCAAGGCAATCGTTTGCTTTTGCTGGCCAAATGCAACAAATGAGAGAAGAGATAGAATAAAGATAAATGATAATTTTTTCATAATCCGATAAACAAATCAATAAATCGTCAGCGGAGCACATTGCCCCGCTGAAAATTCAAGGTTATACATTATGGGAAACTATTCGTTGATAATTTCATGCAACATATCTTCCGACTTGTTCTTGAAATGGTCGTCAAACTCTTTCTTGAACGATTGGTAGTCGCTGTTAACTTTCAAATCTTCGTCTTTCTGAATTTTTTTATAGATAGAGGAAAGGATAACATCTTCATTCAATTCTATCACCATATAGGTTTTGAATAGTTTTTCTCCCTTATCAATATATGTTGTAGTCTTGCGGCAGGCGATACGGAAGCCTGTACTTTGGTCAACCTCTGTCATCGTCAGCCCCTCAATGCGGCGGACAGACTCGCGGGAAGTGTTTTTACGTTCCTGTTTTCTGTAGTTGCTGACAAGTGCCTGCACTTTTGTGGCAAGTTGTGATGCGAGTTCCTCAATAGCCGATGTGCGTGCCATATCCACAGACATCTGCTGCTCAAAATCCTCTCCTGTGCCACGCCCGTAAATCACATTGGCAGATGACATATAGTCGGAGCAAGGCTCGTCAAAATCCTTTTCCTGTGCGGCTGCCTCTTCTTCGGCTTGTCTCTGTTTGGCTTTGGCTTCAGCTTCCTGCTGGCGGCGTTCAGCCTCCGCTTTCGCGGCTTTTTCGTTAGCAACTTTTTGGGCATTGCGCAAACTGTCCATCTTCAATTCGTGTAACAGTTGCTGCTCTTCAGCTTTGTTTTTCTGCTGAGTCTGCCACTCTTGCTTCTTTGCCTCCTTCTTGTCTTTTCTGCTTTGTCCCATCACGGGGTTGCAAACGGCAATCGCCACTACTGCCAACAATAATAAAAGTGTTCTTTTCATTTTCTTTTCCGCCGGTTATATCCCATCGGCACTTCGGTTTTTTATGATAAATTTTAAATTGGTTTTCGTGCCTTGAATGGGTATTTACGCACATAAAAAAAAGCGCGGCACTTTATGTTTTCATTGGATACTTTGAGGTCTTCGACTACCTATATCTCCCAATTATAACAAATAAGCCCACGCCATTAGACGGGAGCGTCTTCGCTTTATTCTGGGAGATATCTTGAAAGTGTCGAAGTTTCAAAGTATCCAGTTTCAAGCTATTTCGCTTTTTCTATTCTATGATGTGCATAAACAGGTTATGCGGTTTATCTCATCGGCAAATATATTTGGTTAATATTCAGTTATTTTAATATTTTTGATAAATTACACTCGAATTTTAAATTTGAGGCAAAGATACAAAAAAATCTTATAAACGAAAAACTAACGCAACCTGTCAGCCGAACGCACAAGCTCCTCATCTTTTCTGATTGCACGGTTCGCAAGAATCAGCATGAAAGCAGGAATGATTCCCAACATTATGAGTTTGTTGTGCATAAACAGCAGTGTGTCAGGAACAATGAGCCCTTTCTTCGCAAAAATGAAATCCGGGCAAATCCACAACATCAGGACGTAAGTCGCTAAAAAAAGAAGCATATTCAAAGCGATAAGATTCATCTGCACTCTGCGCTTCTTATAAAGAAAAATCGTAATCAGCGACAAAACGGCTGAAACAATGAGCATTATCGCAAGATAGAAAGTTTGCGCCTCAATCTTCTGCGAAGTAATATCTTTCAGTGTAAAAACATTGAACTCATATAATTGAATGCCATTTCCAACTATAAATCCAACAGGTATAAATAAAAGGGCCACTGTCAATGCCGCAGCAAGAAAAAGATAAACGGTTTGTATTCTCTGAATCATATTATTTTCTTTTTTAAGTTAATTTATTATAAACCAATTAATTGCATTATTTTAAAAATCCATATTTCGCACTATAGTCAAGCATCTGCTGAGTGTAATCTGCCGGATATGTGACTTTAATGTCGGTAATTTTGTCTCCTGATTTTTCAACAACAAACTCAGGATTGATGAAACCGCCGTATGGTGCGACCGACAGAGAGGAGAAACGTTCCGTAACCTCCGCATGAAGCTTCTCATCAACTTTCACGCCATACTGCTCCACCAAAGCTTTTGCCGCCGCATAGTCGCCTGTTGACTTGATTTTTTGAACCTCGATAAGCAGTTGTGCGAAAAGCGAGCGCAACTTCGCATAGTCATTTATTTTAATATATGTCTTACCCTCCTTCTCAACCTTCTCTATCACATTGTCTTTCAGCCCTTTCTCGTAACACCAATTTGCTATTATCGCTCTGTTGCGCATGTGGGCTTCAGTAATCTGAGCACCCTTTTCAAGGCGGTTCAGCTGCAACATCATAGCGTTTACAATATATTTATAATAGCAGGTTTTATAAGCCGAAGTATCGGGGAGAAGTGTGAGTTCAACAATTTTTTTATCAGCAATATAATAAAGGGAGAAAAGATCAGCGCGGGTCTCCTCAATCACCGAATGGTAATTTTTCAGCATATCGTCATTCACGCCGGGGAGCATCTGACCGGAGCCGTGTCCCAGACATTCATGAAGATCAACTTGCAGATTGTCAGTCACATAACCATATTTCTTTGCTGCCTCAATTTCATCATCAGAATAGTAGAACTCCTGTATCGTACCGTTCTTCAGCTTCGCTTGCGCATACGCGTACATAATGTTCTCCATTGTCACCGACTTTGAGCCGTACTGTTTGCGAATCCAGTTAGCGTTCGGCAGATTAATGCCTATAGGTGTAGCAGGATAGTTTGCCCCACCAAGCTGGGCGACCGTAATAACCTTAGCTTCAATGCCTTTCACCTCTTTTTTCTTGAAGATGCGGTCAATAGGTGAATTATCTTCAAACCACTGTGCATTTTTGCTAATAACCTCGGTGCGGCGGTTGTTCACATTGTCTTTGTAATTGACCACCGCCTCCCAAGTTGCTTTCTGCCCAAGAGGGTCGTCATAGACCTCAATAAAGCCGTTCACATAATCAATCTGCGACTCCGTATCCTGCACCCAAAGCACATTGTAGTCGTCCCAAGTCTTCAGGTCCCCGGTGCGGTAATATTCGATAAGTTTCTCAATATGAGTTCTTTGCGCATCATTTTCAGCCACTGCCGCCGCCTTCTGGAGCCAGAAGACTATCTTCTCTATTGCCGCGCTGTAGAGCCCGCCGACTTTGTATGGCTGCTCCATAATTTCGCCCTTCTCGTTTTTCACAAGCCTGCTGTTCAAACCGTAAGAAAGCGGCTCCGCCGGATTCGCCGAAGTATCATTTTTTCGCAACTGATCATAAAACTTGTCTACCTCTTTCTGAGTGACATTCTCATAGAAGTTCACCGCCGAATTGAGAACAAGGTCCTTCTGCGTATTCTGGCAAACCTTGACTGGAGCAATAGTCTTGTTATAAACAATATCCGTCATACGGTCAGCGAAACGGGAAATATCCTCACCGTCAGCCAACGGGAAATCAGACTCAGCCGAATTGAGAATCAGCTGTTTGAAATAAGATTTATCAACATCAGGGAAAAACTTGTCATTTGAATAATGGTGATGGAACCCGTTTGAGAACCAGAATCTTTTCACATAAACCATAAAGTCGAGCCATTCGGGGCAGTCTCGCTCACCGCTGTATGTTGTGACAATATTTTCGAGAGTCGCCTTAACAGCAAGGTTATATTTGCAATTTTGGGCGAAAATAATGTCGCGACCACAGAGGGCTGCCTCGCTCAGATAATAGACGAGCTCCTTCTGCTGCAAGGAGAGATCGTCCCAGTCATCGACCTTATAGCGCATAATCTCAATATCGGCGAAACGGTCAGCCACAAACTCAAAGCTCTCATCTTCAGCGAGTTCGCCATTTACAGCCGTGCGCCGCTGACAGGCAGGGAGCGACATACAGAACAGCACAAACATAACCTGCAATTTTAGTTTCATAGATAGAAATGTTTTCAGAAAAATCTCCCCTCACGAGGAGGGGAATTTCATATTACATCAATTATAAAAAAATGATTCAAAAACCAACTACTTGTTTTTCAGCTCCGCCACATCTTTTTGAAGTGTTCGGAACTCTTCCATCAACTCAGGCAGCATTCGCGAGCACGCCATCTCCTTCCATTTTTTGCGAGCCTCGTAAGCAGGCGCACCAAACAGAACAGTATTCTCCTCCTTCACGCTCTTGTCGATTGCGGAAAGCGCCAGAAGCGTAGTGCCCTTGGCAACGTACAAGTCCTTATTGACAGAAGTGCCAGCCCAAAGTATGCAGTCGTCATCAATGAAAGTGCAGCCAGCAATAGCCGACTGTGCCCCGATGAGGCAGCGCGCACCGATGTGGGTGTCGTGCCCAACTTGAGTTTGGTTATCAAACTTCGTTCCGTCGCCGATGTAAGTATCTCCAGAAACGCCCTTGTCGATAGTGACACCGCATCCAATCTCAACATCATTGATCTTGTAACTGCCGGAATGGATAATCACGTTGTCGCCGATGACACAATTTGCGTAAATGCTCACATTGGAGTGGATAATGCAGTTTTTGCCCACAATCACATTCTCTCCAATGAAGGAACAAGGCTGCACCACAGTTCCCTCACCTATCACCGCCGTAGGATTAATTGGCATATTCTGCGGAGTGAATGATGTGAAATGCTTGACAATGCGGACGTAATCCTTGAACGGGTCTTCGGTGACGAGCAGGGTTTTGCCCGCGGGACACTCAATCTCCTTGTTGATAAGGATTGTGCCCGCCGCGCTGTTCACCACCCGCGAATAATACTTGGGCGAATCCACAAAAGAGAGGTTTCCATCTTCAATGGAATGTATCTCATTGATTCCTGTAACCATGTTATCGGAATTGCCAATAACCTTGACATCGTGGCCTATAATGCCAAGCACTTCGCTTATAGTCAGTGCTTTATCAAATCTCATCTGAATAAAAGTTTAGACAATAAAAAACTACTTTACTCTTTCCGCATATTTGTTTGTGCGCGTATCAACCTTAATGATTTCGCCGGTTTCGATGAAGAGAGGGACAAAAACCTCCGCACCGGTTTCGACTGTAGCGCGTTTAAGAGTATTTGTAGCGGTATCACCTTTCACACCAGGCTCAGTATAGGTGACTTCCAAATCAACAAACGGAGGAAGCTCGCATGTCAGCGGGGTGTCGGTGTCGGCGTGGGTGTCGGCGTGGTACATAATTTCAACGGTCTGTCCTTCTTTCAGAAGTCCAGGATTGTTGATCATATTCTCTTCGATAGCCAATTGCTCGAAAGTCTCAACATGCATGAAATTATAAGTGGTATCGCCTTCTTTGTACAAGAACTGATAAGGACGGCGTTCAACGCGTGCCAACTCGATTTTCACACCCGCATCGAAACGATTTTCAAGAACTCTTCCACTCTTGATATGTTTCAGTTTGGTACGAACAAAAGTATTTCCCTTACCCGGTTTTACGTGTTGAAACTCCACAATCGTCCACAATTCTCCATTATGAACTATACACAATCCGTTTTTAAAATCAGCAGTTGTTGCCATAATTCTTAGTTTTGTTATTTTTCAATTTGAGTGCAAAAATACAAAAATTCCCCCTACATAAATAAAGGTTAACATTTATTAAGAATTTAGACTTATAGTCATAATGAATGGCAGGAAAACACAGGATATCTTCGACAAAATCGCCTATTCAATCTCTTTTTCAACACCGCATGGCACGAGCGCGACCTTCCGAACTCACACTTCTCCGATTGGGCTTTCAGTTTCGTCGCAGGGCACGTCTTAGACCCCAAAAGAGACATTTTTTCCACAAACACACGCTCGGCAAACAGTTCAACAATCATATCTCACTCAAAAAAGCAAAATAGATGTCAGAATCACAGTGGCATTCCGAATCACAAATCCAACTCACTTACTTTCCAATTTTTATTCCAATCCGTCTCACTTGGATTTATATATTTTATGAAATGTAACTTATTTTTTGTATTTTTGCGGCTGAAAACAAATTTAAAAAAACTACTGAAAATGAGAACAAAATATCTTGACCTGATTTCGCAGACTTACGAATTTCCGCAAGAGCAGTTTGAAGTTGTTGACAACGAGCTGCATTTCAACGATGTGCCTTTGATGGACATCATAAAGCAGTATGGAACGCCTCTGAAGATAACTTATCTTCCGAAAATATCACAGAATATACAGCGTGCGCGCCGCTGGTTCAATGTTGCAATCGCTAAAGTGGACTACAAAGGCGAGTACCATTACTGCTATTGTACAAAAAGCTCCCACTTCGAGTTTGTGCTTTCGGAAGTTCTTAAAAACGATGTGCATCTGGAGACTTCCTCGGCGTTCGACCTTAACCTGATAGAAGCTCTGCACGAGGCTGGCGAATTCGACAAAGAGAACTATATCATCTGTAACGGATTCAAAAAACAGCCGTACATTGACAACATCTCAATGATGCTGAACAAGGGATATATAAACACAATTCCAGTGCTTGACAGCAAAACCGAGTTCGATTTATTGGACAAGAATATTCAAACAAAATGCAAAATTGGGATAAGAATTGCTTCGGAAGAGGAGCCGAGTTTTGAGTTTTACACTTCAAGACTTGGAATCAGATATAATGATATTATTCCATTTTATGAGAAGAAAATCAAAGAGAATC
>CACYHL010000067.1 GCA_902774205.1 uncultured Bacteroidota bacterium
CTTTGTCCCTTCTTCATTGAATACTAATCCGCGAAACTTCACTGGGAAAACAGATACCGTAGTGTCAAAGAAAGTGTAACTGTTTTGGCAGGAGTTGCAAACTTCAAATTTTATGCTATTTAAGTTATCAGAATAGTAATTGTATGCTGTTGTGCTGAGAGAGGCTGGAGAGAACGCATTCGGGCGGACTGCTATAATGCAGCTTACATAATTTGTGTCATTTGTGAAACTGTAAAAATATCCATTAGATGGAATTTCCCCAGAATTGTTCAGTACGGCGACCACAAGATTGCTTACCCCATCATAAATAAAAGGTTTTTGGAAGTTCAATGTATTCCACACTTCCTGCCCGGAATTTGTAAAAGTCCAGTTTCCACTATAAACTTCCGTCAAATTGTCGTGAATAATCAATCCGCTAATGAAGGAAGCGTCTTCTGTATGCCCCAAGTAAATGTGTACATCATGAATGGTTTCAGCAGGCATTTCGTATGTGGCAAATGAAATTGAATGTATCAGTCCTGCGTTTATCCCAGCGTTTGCGAGCAACTGTCGGGGATATATCTGTTGAGTGTATGAATATGGGTTGTTAGGGTCAGAATAATCTATCGGATAATATGAGGAAATCCACTCCATTGTGGCAATAGAGTACTTGTTGTCATTTCCGGCCCCGCAGTGAACCAATGTTTTGAATTGTACTGGCGATGCCCAGCCGCTAACCTCATTCCCAGCACATACGGATTGAACATAAACTTCATAATCATAATCAGGTTTTAGATTTGTGATTGTGAGTGGGGAAGTAACATTTGAGAGCATTATTCCGTTGCCCTGCGAAAAGCCTTTCAGCCCATATTCCACATTATATCCTATAGGTGTACCTCCTGATGTCCAACTGATTACCACAGAATCTTCTCCTATGGACTCTGTTTTTACATTTATTGGATAAGGGCAATCGGAACATGCATAGTTTGTGGATAAAAATCTTCCACTGACATTATTTCCATTACTTGAAAAAATAATATTGTTATCAGCATCACGGATTGTGAAACTGCATCTTGAGTCGTAGCTGCCTGAAGTCCATTCAAAATGAAGGGAGTCTTCACAAACATAAAAAGTTTTTGTTAAAGATGAGGCGGTAGGAGGGAGGGTTACAGCTTTTATAGCTTTATTTCCTTGAAAAACAGTTATATATGCGTTATTCCACCCTTTTTGTCCTGCATTGTTTGAGAGTTCAATCGTGAGGGAGCAATTTGTTCCGCAGGCGTTCCTGTTTGGCTCCAACCCCAAAACAGCGTTTTGATAATTCCAATATTCAATGTCATCGGGAGCAGTGCCAGTGCTGCTGATTGTAAAATAGCCGTCGTCGTACCCGCCCCAGCCCCAGTTGAAATGGAAATAGTTGTCGTCTCTGTAGCCGTCACAAATGAATGCGTGTCCTCCAGAGTTTGATTGTCCGCCGTATGCGATTGGGCGTCCGGCGTCAAGGTCGTTTTTCAGCAATTGCCGCCATTTCGCGAGAGAGTAGCTTTGCAAATAGTATATGCCGTTGCATTTGTAGTCGAAATATGTCTTCATGGCATAAGGCACGTCTTCTGAATATGCGCCGCTTCCGTTGCAGCCGTATTGCATATTGACCGCAACCCCACAGTGATAAGAAAGTTGCGCCACTGCATTTTTGAAATTTTGGTTAGACGAATTGTTGATGGAAGTTGGCATCAGGTCATACAGATAAGTTGTGTTAGCATAATTTGCTGACAAAGTGCCAATTGGAGTTGATTGGTCATCAGACAAAATTGCATAGTAACTATGCGAACCCTTACCAACGGCAGGCCATTCCCAATAGCGAATTATTTGTGCCATCGCTGTAGCCACACAGCCAGTATATACCCGGCAGTGTTTGCTGCTGATATAAGGACACATATTATTATAATTTGGCGACTGGTTCCAAGTGGTTTTAATGAGCGGCCCGACAATCACATTTGCCCGCAAAGGTTCGTTTGAACGCAGCGGAACCGTTAGTTTGTCCCATTCTTCAGTGATTTCATCGGGAGTTTTAATATCATTCTCAACAACATATTTTAATTCAATTTTATAAGAATTGAAATAATGTGCCATATTTTCAGGAATATCATCAGGCATGAATTTGCTTTCTGTTGAGAATCCTAATATTGGCATGGCCTTGTTGTCAGCAGAAACTAAAACGAATCCGGCATTGCCGAAGTTTACAGCGTAAAAGCATGGTTTATAACTTTTTACATTCTTTCCATTGATTTTTGTCACGGTGCTGTAGTCCTCTTTGAACACTATTTCAGGCGAAGCGTTCCGTGTTATTTGAGATGTCTCAGGCAGGGTTGACCAGAACGCTGCCGCAACGTTTTTCACGGTGTTTGTGTCCACGGGCTCAGCTTTCACAAGCAATATAAGCACCACAAAATACATTGTGATGCTTATCCTGTGAAATAATGATTTTTTCATCTCAAGTCATTTTAGGCATTCACCCGCCTATCGAGGAAGTGGTTATTTGTGTAGTTCCACTGCTTTTTTTATGAATGAGTAGAAAAGCGGATGCGGACGGTTGGGGCGTGATTTGAATTCCGGATGGAACTGGCATGCCACATACCACGGATGGTCTTTCAACTCAACCATTTCAACAATGGTGCCGTTCGGTGAAGTTCCTGATAACACAAGTCCTTTCTTTTCAAGAATTTCGCGGTATTCGTTATTGACCTCGTAACGGTGGCGGTGGCGTTCGTAAATGACCTCCTCACCATAAGCCTCGTATGCCTTTGTCCCCTGTATCACTTTGCATGGGTATTTGCCGAGACGGAGTGTGCCGCCAAGTATGCTGTATTCGTTTTGCCCGGGCAGAAAGTCAATGACCGGATATGGCGTGTCGGGATTGAACTCGCGGCTGTTGGCGTCTTTCAGCATGGCCACGTTCCTCGCAAACTCGATGAACGCAATCTGCATTCCCAAACAAAGGCCGAGGAATGGGATTTTGTTCTCACGGGCATAGCGTGCTGCGTTGATTTTGCCTTCAACGCCACGCAAACCGAAGCCGCCAGGTATCAGTATGCAATCAACATCATTAAGAAGAGTACCTGCGCTTCTTTCTGTAATATCCTCAGAATCAATCCATTTTATTTCTAATTCAGTCTGGTTGAAAATGGCTGCGTGCTTCAAGGCTTCAACCACACTGAGGTAAGCGTCGTGCAACTCAACATACTTGCCGACGAGCGCGACCTTTGTGTGTGAAAGCGTGTTCTTGCTCATATCAACCATCTTCTGCCAACCTGAAAGATCTTTCTCTTTACATTTGAGATTAAGTCGTGAAATCACTTGCGTGGCAAGACCTTCCTCTTCCAAAGCGAGCGGAATCTCGTACAGTGAAGGCATATTTACGTTCTCAATCACATTTTCCTGCTTCACGCTGCAAAAGAGGGCAAGTTTCTTTTTTATTTCATCGCCCATTGGACGGTCGCAGCGGCAGACGAGAATATCTGGCTGTATGCCGCGGCTGAGCAGCTCTTTCACGCTGAATTGCGCCGGCTTGGTCTTCAACTCGTTGCTCGGCATGATGACAGGAACGAGAACGACATGGATATACATACAGTTTTCGTACCCTTCGTCTGATGAGAATTGCCTTATGGCCTCAATAAACGGAAGACTTTCGTAGTCGCCGACCGTGCCGCCGATTTCCACTATCGCCACATCCGCACTGTTTGTTTGCGCGTTCAGACGGATTTTGTCCTTAATCATATTTGTGACGTGCGGTATCAACTGAACTGTAGTGCCTGCATAGACACCATTTCGCTCGTTTTCAATGACAGAATGGTAAATTTTACCCGAAGTCACATTGCAGTGCTTGTTGAGGTTTTCGTCAATGAATCTTTCGTAGTGCCCGATGTCAAGGTCGGTTTCGCCGCCGTCTTCGGTTACAAAGACCTCACCGTGTTGGTATGGGTTCATTGTGCCGGGGTCAACATTAAGGTAAGGGTCAAGTTTTTGCATAGTGACCTTTATGCCGCGTGATTTGAGCAAACGCCCCAGCGATGCGGCTGTGATGCCTTTTCCCAATCCTGAGACTACACCGCCTGAAACAAATACGTATTTTGTTGCCATGATAGTTAATTATTTAATGTTGTCTAATATAGCTGTTATAAGATTGTCCGCGCTGTCGGCAATATCGGCGATAGTTGCGGGAAGCATGTAACATGGAGTTGTGAAGACCATGTTCTTCTTGTCGGAAATGACCTCTGTTTGCTGGGTGTTTACGTGCGCCGCTCCGAATTGCTCGACATGCTTTATAGTCTGTTCGTCTGTGCCGACAGTGATAACCACGTCTCCGAGCACTTTTGCGATGAGCACTGGCGCTATGCAGAGTGCGCCTATCGGTTTGTGGAGGGCGTGCATTGAGCGGATTGCCTGTGCAATGTCAGCACGGACTTTCGCCTTTGTGCCTTCGTAAGCGTAAGTGAACAGGTTTTTCGCCGCACCGAAGCCGCCCGGAAAGACAAGCGCGTCAAAGTTTTCAGCGTCAAATTGCGAAAGAGGCAGAATGTTGCCGCGCGCTATTCGTGCCGCCTCAATTAGCATATTCCTTTTTTCTGGCATCTTCTCGTGTGTGATGTGGTTAATAACCTCAAACTGGTCATCGTCAGGGGCGAACACTGTATATTCGGAATTATGCCGGTCTATCGCCAGCAGAGTCATTGTCGCTTCATGAATTTCGCTGCCATCCATTGAACCGCACCCACATAAAATTACTGCTATCTGTTTTTTCATCTTTATATGTTTGTTTTAAAATGCAAATTTACGATTTTTCATTAGAAGAAAAATTTTTTTGAAGATTTTTTTTGATTGTTTGAAAAAAAATGTATTTTTGCAGCGTAGTTTTCTTAAACTAAATTTTTGCATTCGCAGAAATATAATTACACACGTTATCATTTTACAATTTAGCATTTATTGAAATAATCTGATATTATCTACCTCAATTTTCCATTTATTTTATCATTTGCAATTTTATGTTAGATTCAACAGAACCAAAACCTAAAAGAAAGAGAATTACCACTCCGCAAAACGCACCAGTAGCAACCTCAAACGAACAGAAAATTGTCAACGGCATGGTCGCTAACCCAGGCAAAAAGAACCGCTCGAAGAAGAATGACAAGCCGGAACTGACTTTCACGCTGCCAGAAAAACCGCAGGAACAAACAGAGGAAATGAGCCAAGCGGTGCAACAACCAGTTATGTCAAATTCTGTTGACATAGCAGAAAAGGTTGAAAAAATTGAAACGGTTGCGGAGAATGTTACTGAATATGCTCCCGCAAAACCAGTGGCAGAAGATATTCCAGCACAAAATGTTGAGCCGGAACAACCTGTAAAGAGACATACACGCGGCAGGAAAAGCAGCGATGGTGAGACTAAAACGTCAAAAAAGAACAGCAAACATTCGGCTACCGGAAAAGCGGCAAAAACGAATCCTGTTCCAGAGCTTTTCGATAATACTGATTCAGATGATGAATTGCCGATTGTGGACAATGACAACAATATGTTACAGCAAAAAGAAGATTCTGATGCTGAATATGTGACTGATATTCAACAGATTAGCACATGGCAGCAAAGTAGCGGCGAGCTGACAGACTCTGACCGTATGACGATGGAAGCGCACGTTGCAGAGCAGGTCCCGTCTGTTTATGATGAGCAGTGGGGCTTGATTTCAAATGCTGTGTATGAGGGTGAGGTCACGGCGGAGGGAGTGCTTGAAATGGCACCCAACGACAATTACGGGTTTCTGCGCTCATCTGACTATAATTATCTCACCTCTCCAGATGATATTTATGTTTCACAGTCCCAAATAAAGATGTTCGGGTTGAAAAACGGGGATACAGTGCAGGGTTTAATACGTCCGCCGAAAGATGGTGAGAAGTTTTTCCCGCTGATTCGCGTTGAGAAAATCAACGGGCGTTTGCCGGAGGATATACGTGACCGTTTGCCGTTTGACTCGCTCACACCAATGTTCCCAGACCAGAAAATCAAGTTGACGGGGCATGCTTCAGAAACGATAAGCACACGAATAATAGACCTGTTCGCCCCGATAGGCAAGGGACAGCGCGGTTTGATTGTTGCACAGCCAAAAACTGGTAAGACCGTGTTACTCAAAGAGATAGCAAATGCAATAGCAGCCAATCACCCGGAAATTTATCTTATAGTTCTGCTTATAGATGAAAGACCAGAGGAGGTTACTGACATGCAGCGCAGCGTAAACGCAGAAGTCATCTCATCAACATTTGACGAGCCGGCTGAGAAGCATGTCCGCATTGCCGGCATTGTGCTCGAAAAGGCGAAACGTATGGTTGAGTGCGGCAGAGATGTCTGCATTCTGCTGGATTCAATAACGCGTTTGGCTCGCGCTTACAATACGATGGCGCCGGCTTCGGGAAAAGTGCTTTCCGGAGGCGTCGAAGCCAACGCGCTGCAAAAGCCGAAGCGTTTCTTCGGAGCCGCACGCAACATTGAGAACGGCGGCTCACTCACAATCATCTCAACAGCTCTTACGGAAACGGGCTCAAGAATGGATGAGGTTATCTTTGAGGAGTTTAAGGGAACAGGTAACATGGAATTGCAGCTGGACAGAAGACTCTCTAACAAGCGCATTTATCCCGCCGTTGATATTGTGGCGTCAAGCACACGAAGAGATGACCTCTTGCAGCCGGAGGCGGTGTTGCAGAAAGTTTGGATTCTGCGCAACCATCTTGCTGACATGACCACTTTAGAGGCCATGACATTCCTGAAAGATAAAATGTCGCTCACAAAAACGAATGAGGAATTTTTGATTTCGATGAACAGTTAGCTTTTCAAATTTGTTTTTCTTGAAGTTAACAATATTATGGATATAGAAGCAGTAAAACAGCAGTTCGGAATAATAGGTCACGATGAGGCGTTGAACAATGCCGTACACATCGCGGTTCAGGTCGCTCCGACCGACCTTTCTGTGCTGATTACAGGCGAGAGCGGGGCGGGGAAGGAGAACTTCTCGAAGATAATACATGCGAACAGCGCGTATCGTCACAAACAACTTGTTGCAGTGAACTGTGGAGCAATTCCAGAGGGAACAATTGATTCGGAACTGTTCGGGCATAAGAAAGGTTCTTTTACTGGCGCGATAGAGAGTCGTAAGGGTTACTTCGAAACTGCCAACGGAAGTACAATATTTCTTGATGAGATAGCGGAGTTGCCGCTTGCGACCCAGGCGAAGCTGCTGCGTGTCCTCGAAAACGGTGAGTTTATCTGTGTTGGCGACTCGCTGCCACAAAAGACCCACGTCAGGGTTGTGGCAGCCACCAACGTGAATTTGCAGGACAAGGTTGCGGAGGGCAAGTTTCGAGCCGACCTTTACTGGCGGCTTTGCAATGTGCAGATTCGTGTTCCTGCGTTGCGTGAACGCAAAAACGACATTCCGTTGCTTTTCATGAAGTTTGCCGATGATTTTGCGGAGAAGAACCATGCCACGCCGCTGACTCTTGATGACGGTGCGGTTGAGTTGCTGAAATCTTACCGCTGGCCGGGCAATGTGCGTGAGCTGAAAAGTATTACACAACAGATGTCGATTTTGGAGACAGAAAGAAGAATATCTGCTGAGACATTGTCTAAATATCTGGAAAACAATGGATTGTCAAATCTCCCAGTGTTCGTTGGGAAAGGTGGCGAGACATCAGACAAAAACGAACATTTTGAGCGGGAGTTGATTTTCCATTTTCTTGGTGATATGAAGAAGGAGGTCGCGGAGCTTAAAAGCATGGTGAACGGGCTTGTGGCAGAGCGGCAGGCAGAGAAAGGGCACAAAACCATCGCTATTTCGGAAATTGATGCCCAGCCCGCAATTGATGTTGAGTATCAGGAGCAGAACCAGGCAGTTGTGCAGTTGGAACATGAGAATAGCGTACAGCATGAACTGCAACATGGCGCAAAAGAAACTTCGGAGCCATCTTTTTCAATAGAAGACTCAGAGAAAGACCTGATAAAGAAGTGTTTGGAGAAATATAATTACAACCGCAAACTTGCCGCACTCGAACTCGGTATTTCAGAAAGGACATTGTACAGAAGAATAAAAGACTATGGATTATAACAGGAAATCATACGGTTTAAGGTGTGCCGTAGCGGCGGTGGTTTTGCTTGCTGGAATGTTGCTCGGTGCTTGCCGCATGACCGTATCGCTCACAGGTGGTGACATCGACCCGCGCGCAAAGACTGTCTATGTCGCAACTTTCGTCAACAACTCCACGCTTGTGAATCCGACTTTAAGTCAGGACTTTACAACTGCGCTAAAGGATATGATACAGCGACAGACTCCGCTCACAATCATCAATACCACCAATGGGGATTACAAATTTGAGGGTAGCATTACAAGCTACACAATTACACCTGTTGCCATTCAAGGTAATGATGTTGCAGCTATGAACCGCCTGACTATCAGTGTTCTGGTGAAGTTTGTCAATAGATTTGACGAGACGAAAAATTTTGAACAGACCTTTTCCAGATATGCGGATTACAACAGCTCTCAGAATTTCACTTCCATTGAAAGCTCTTTGGTACAGCAAATCAACGAGGCATTGACGGACGACATTTTCAACAAGTCTTTTGTGAATTGGTAGGGAGAAAGTTTTGTTAATGTGTTATCAATTTCATTTATTTTTCCAACAGAATAGAAATTATTTCGGTATGGGTAATTGTGAATATTCTAGACGAATATTTGCTTTTTAATGTATGACAATTTATAGAAGGTGCATTTATTGCGATAAATGAAAAACCCAGACGGTGATATCCCGCCTGGGTTTGTATCAATGCCGTTACCGGCGTGAAGTTGCGTTACGTTACCGTTTGACGACCTTCAATGTT
>CACYHL010000068.1 GCA_902774205.1 uncultured Bacteroidota bacterium
TCTCAGGATGAATCAATTCTTTCTGCAAAAAATCTTGGCTTTGAAAAAGGACCGACCAGCGATGATATATTGTTTGTCGGTGTTGATAAGTCAGGTCAGACTCCTAAAATCTACTTATATCCCACGGAGGTCAAGACAGGAATAAATGGAAACGATGTAATCAAAAAAGCATTTGAACAAGCGTCTGCAACAGCAAAAGGCCTAAAAAATGCCTTTTGCGAAGGCAATATTGAAAAAATTGTGCCAAAGGTCAATCGTAATTCCTTGATGCAACTTATAGTAACAAGCTGCAAGAAGATGAAAGCATATCATGTTGATGATTCACAGAATTGGGACATTGTGCTTGATACATTCAGAGAAGCGCTTCTAAACGAAAACTACGAACTTTCATGCAACATTCGTGAGATCTTGGGTAACGGTGCTGTACTTTCATTTAGGACTAGCGTATTAGGACGAAAGACGTCATTTATGAGTGATTATATAAACTTCATAGAGGTTCCGGAGACTGATGAATATGGTCTCATTCTGAAATCTGTAGACGAAATCGCACAGGAAATTCCCAACTGCCGTGCCTTCATCGCCGACCCGGGCGTGGTTGACGAGCTGACAGACGTGGCCCGTATTGCCGGACACCCGCTTTTTGAACGCAAAACCATTTTCCACGCACTGAACCAAAAGGCGGTTTCGAGAATTTACGCGAAGAAAACAGGGCGGAAATACGAGGATTTGAATCTGATTGTCGCGCACATGGGCGGCGGCATCAGTATCGGGGCGCACGAACACGGCGAAGTCGTTGACGTGAACGAAGCCCTTGACGGCGAAGGCCCGTTCTCACCAGAACGCTCCGGGACTCTGCCAATGAACCAAATTATAAAAGTCTGTTTTAGTGGTAAATACACACAGGACGAGGTCATGAAGATGATTGTCGGCAAAGGCGGTTATGTGGCATATTTCGGCACAAACGACGCTTACGAAATCGAGAAGCGCGCACAGGCAGGAGACGCAAAAGCCGAACTTCTCGAAGAGGCGATGGCTTATCAGGTTTCAAAATATATCGGTGAGTGCGCTGTAGTGTTGAAAGGCAAAGTTGACGCAATCATATTGACCGGCGGTATCGCATACGGCAAGCCTATTTGCGAGAGAATCAAAAAATATGTCTCATGGATTGCTCCTGTTGAGATATATCCAGGTGAAGACGAGATGGGCGCGCTCGCAATGAACGCACTCATGGTCCTCGACGGTCAGGCTGTCATCAAAAACTACGGGGAATAACAATTCACCGAACATATTTTAAATTTTTAATTTGTGTAGAGGCGTTCCATGGAACGCCTCTACATTATATAACATTGGGGTTAATCCAAATTAATGTATTTTTGCACCCAAAACCACTCTAAAATCCATCTTTTATGAAAAAACATATCATCTCACTTATAATAATATTGTCAGCTATGAGCATTTATTCGCAGGAAAATTTTGAAGGAATAGAGAACAATCCTCTGGTGAAGGAATGGAAAACTCCGTTTGAGACGCCACCGTTTTCTGAAATCAAGAATGAGGATTATATGCCGGCGTTCAAGTACGCGATGGAGAAAGGCAGACGTGAAATTTATCACCTCAAACAAGTCAAACAGAAACCAAATTTCAAAAACACAATAGTATATTTGGAAAACTCTGGCGCGCTGCTGACACGCATTTCGGGAGTCTTCTACAACATGCTTTACTGCAACGCCACGCCCGAACTTCAGGAGATTGCGCAGCAGCTGGCTCCGCTGATGACGGAATACGAAAATGACATTTCGTTGGACAAGCAGCTTTTTGAACGTATCAAAGCGGTGTACGAAAACCCAGGTGATCTGAACAGCGAGGAACGAATGCTCTTGGAAAACACATACAAGTCGTTTGTGCGGAGCGGCGCCAACCTGTCGGACAATGATAAGGAGACCTACCGCCGCCTGACTACAGAGCTTGCGACACTGACACTTAAGTTTTCGGAGAACGTTCTCAACGCGACAAACGCCTATACGAAAATCATAACAGACAAAGGGCTTTTGGCTGGAATCCCTGAAACAGCGTTGGCTATAGCGCACGAGAAAGCGGCACAAAAGGGCTCTGACGGCTGGCTTTTCGACTTGTCGCAACCGAGTTACCTCGCCGTGCTGACTTACGCCGACAACCGCGACCTGAGGAAAGAGTTCTACATAAAATATAACACAAGAGCTTACAAAGACGCTTTCGACAACCAGAAAACAATAAAGATGATTTTGAAAGACCGCTATGAGCTCGCCCGTCTGCTTGGCTACGAGAATTATGCCGAATATGCGTTGGAAAATCGTATGGCTGAGAAAGTCATCCGTGTTTACGACCTTGAAGACGAGTTGCTGAAATACTCTCTGCCCGCAATGCAAAAAGAGATTGCCGAGCTTACAGACTACGCATATTCCCTTGGTTTTGAGGGGAAAATTGAAAGATGGGATTTCGCATATTATTCAAACAAACACAAAAGCAGCTTGTACGATGTCAATGATGAGATGCTGAAACCTTACTTCAAATTAGAGAATGTTATTGACGGAGTGTTCGGTTTGGCTGAAACCCTCTTCGGATTGAAATTCGTAAGTAATTCAGAAATAGACATTTACCATAAAGATGTGAAGGTTTACGAAGTTTACCGTCAAGGAAAATTCATGGCTGTGCTCTACCTTGACTTCTATCCGCGAGACACAAAGAAAGGCGGTGCGTGGATGACATCGTTCCGTGACCAGAAAAAGACGGGCAATGGGGAAGTGCGACCGTTGGTATCGCTGGTTATGAACTTCACGCCATCTACGGAGAACAAGCCGTCATTGCTCACCTTTGACGAAGTGAAGACTTTCATGCACGAGTTTGGGCACGCCACCCACGCGATGATGTCAGATGTGACCTACTCTTCCCTGTCAGGAACAAGTGTGCCGAGGGATTTTGTCGAGTTGCCCTCGCAACTGCTTGAGAACTGGGCCACGGAGAAAGAGTTTCTCGACAAGTTCGCGTTCCACTACGAGACCGGCGAAACCATTCCCGACACGCTGATAGAGAAAGTGCGGAAAGCTGACAACTATCATGCTGGCTACGCCTCTTGCCGGCAGATAAGTTTCGGACTTCTTGACATGATGTGGCACACAACAGCACCTGACAAAATCAAAAACGTGCTGAAGTCGGAGCGCAACGTGTTCGACAAACTTGAGGTCATGCCGATTGTAAAGGGCACCTGCATGAGCACATCCTTCTCGCACATTTTCGCAGGCGGCTATGCGGCGGGCTACTACGGCTACAAGTGGGCGGAAGTCCTCGAAGCCGACATCTTCGCACGCTTCAAAGAGAAAGGGATATTCAACAAAACCGTTGCGGACTCGTATATCAAGAATATCTTGTCGAAAGGCGGAACCGCAAAACCAATGGAGCTGTACATCAATTTCTTGGGAAGAGAACCCAAGACAGACGCGCTGCTGAAAAGGAGCGGGCTGAAATAATCACACCATTTTAAGTCTATACATATTTATATATAAACAAAAAAATGTAGAGGCGTTCCATTGAACGCCTCTACACATTTTATCGTATTTTCCGGTTACAATTTTTATTCCGCAGGAACGATTTCCAACAATTCAACCTCAAAAATAAGGGTGGCACCGCCCTTTATCTCAGCACTCATCTGTCTGTCACCGTATGCGATATCTGACGGGATATAGAATTTGAATTTTGAGCCGACCGGCATAAGCTGCAAGCCTTCTGTCCAGCCTTTAATAACCTGATTCAGCGGGAATTGTGCGGGCTCGCCTCTGTCAACGGAAGAGTCAAAAACAGTGCCGTCTATCGTTGTGCCATGATAATGAACTTTAACGACATCGGTGCTGCTCGGTTTTGGACCGTCACCCATCTTTATGACCTCGTACTGCAAACCGCTTTCTGTCTCCACTACCCCAGCCCTTGTACGGTTCTCAGCAAGAAATTTGCGTCCTTTCTCTTTTTCAGCCTCAACCTCTTTCTGCATTTTCTCTTCCATCTTATGCTGCAAAGTCATAAAAATGGCTTGAAGCTCCTCTTGATTGTACTTCTCCTTGCCTGCGAAAGCATCGTGAATACCCTCAAGCAGCAGTTTTTCCGAGAACTCGAATCCGAAATTCTTGAAGTTCTGTCCTTCAGCTACGCCGATAGCATACCAAATTTTTTGTTCATCTGTCATCTCTTCTTGTGCTTTTAATGTGAAACCCGCTCCAAAAACGAACAGGCATAAAATTAAGGTTATTTTTTTCATAGTTTTATTTTTTTAATTACACTTTATAACGTTACTAATCCAATTTTAGTACAGCGAGGAAAGCTGATTGCGGAACTTCCACGTTTCCTATTTGCCGCATACGCTTCTTTCCCTGTTTCTGTTTCTCGAGCAGTTTGCGTTTTCTGGTGATATCGCCGCCATAGCACTTCGCTGTGACGTCTTTGCGCACCGCCTTGATAGTCTCGCGTGCAATGATTTTCGTGCCGATCGCCGCCTGAATCGCGATGTCGAACTGCTGGCGCGGAATGAGATCTTTCAGTTTTTCGCAGATTTTTCTTCCGAAAGGATAAGCATTGTCGAAATGCGTAAGAGAAGATAAAGCGTCAACAGAATCACCGTTAAGAAGAATATCGAGTTTTACAAGTTTCGCAGGTTTATAGCTCGAAATATGATAATCGAAAGAGGCATAACCTTTTGAGATACTTTTCAATTTATCATAGAAGTCGAAAACGATCTCGCCAAGCGGAAGGTCGAAAGTGAGTTCCACACGGTTGGCAGCGATATAGACCTGATTGAGCAGCGTGCCGCGCTTGTCGAGACAGAGCTTTATAATCGGACCGATGTAGTCGGCTTTGCTGATGATCTGGGCGCGTATGTAAGGCTCCTCCACATGCTCAATCACATTCGGTGAAGGCATTCCCGAAGGATTATGCACCTCTATCGTCTCGCCTTTTGTGGTAATCACGCGATAAGAGACGTTGGGCACGGTGGCGATGACATCCATGTTGAACTCGCGGTCAAGGCGTTCCTGCACGATTTCCATGTGAAGAAGACCGAGGAACCCGCATCGGAATCCGAAGCCTAACGCTGCCGATGACTCCGGAATAAAAGTCAACGAAGCGTCATTAAGCTGCAGTTTTTCCAATGAACTTCTAAGCTCCTCATAATCATCTGCTTCCGTAGGATAGATTCCTGCGAATAGCATCGACTTGACCTCTTCGAAGCCCTCCACCGCCTTGTCGCACGGATTTTCCACATGGGTGATTGTGTCGCCCACACGAACCTCTTTCGAAGTCTTTATTCCCGAAATGATATATCCCACATCTCCAGCTGAAAGCTGCTGATGTGGCTCCTGTTGCATGCGCAGCACCCCGATTTCATCGGCATTATACTCTTTGCCAGTTGCGAGAAATTTCACAAAGTCATTCTGACGTATAGTGCCGTTGAAAATACGAAAATAGGCGATAATGCCCCTATATGGATTGAAAACAGAGTCGAAGATGAGAGCTTGCAGCGGTGCTGCGGGGTCGCCTTTAGGGGCGGGTATCTTCTCAATTATGGCTGCCAGAATCTCCTCCACGCCAGCGCCAGTCTTGCCGCTCGCCTCGATGATATCACTTTCCGGACAGCCAATCAGGTCAACAATCTGTTCCTTCACCTCATCTGGCATAGCTGCTGGCATATCCATTTTATTAAGTATCGGTATGATTTCCAAGTCGTTATCAATGGCGAGATAGAGGTTTGAGATAGTCTGCGCCTGCACCCCTTGGGTGGCGTCAACAAGCAGCAGAGCACCTTCGCACGCCGCCAACGACCTCGAAACCTCGTATGAGAAATCGACATGGCCGGGGGTGTCAATCAGGTTCAGGATATATTCCTCGCCTTTGTATTGGTAGTTCATTTGCACAGCATGACTCTTGATAGTGATTCCACGCTCGCGCTCCAAATCCATGTCATCGAGAACCTGATCTTGGAAATCGCGGTCGCTTACGGTGTGAGTATGCTGCAAAAGCCGGTCCGCCAAAGTGCTTTTGCCGTGGTCGATATGCGCTATTATGCAGAAGTTCCTGATATTTTTCATAATTGGCGGCAAAGATAATAAAAATTAGTGTGATTTCGCAATAAAATATTACCTTTGCAGTTTGGTTTTAACAAAATGTAATGAAAAGAGCTCTTACCTTCTTTATCATGGTTCTGCTTGCGACTGAAGCGACGGCAGCTGAGCGCGACACCATTGTCTTCAACGGTGACACACTGAAGGGCAATATCGGTGACACGCTATTTTTCGACCAGACACTTTACGTCTGTGGGCGCACTTCGTCATATTACCTCTATCTCTCTTACGAAAGACAGCGCGAACCGGAAGAGCTGGCGCAGAGAGGTACCCCTGCATACGACTCCGCTCTCACGAAATTCAACAATGGGATTCTGAAAGTCTATTGCCCATATTTCAAACAAAAAGATACCATCAGGCTCGGCGCAACTGTGAAAAACCTTGTGGGTATGATTGCAGGGCCACGCTATATCAAAACTTACGATACATATATAGAGATAGATAATAACACCCGCCCAACAAGCCGCCCCGATGTTGGCGATGCTTCGCTGATTGTGTGTGAAGCCAATTTGGAGCACTATTGCCCCGATTGGTCTGGAAGCCTCAGCTCCGCCCAAAGTGACACCGATTACCAACGTCAGCACCTAAAACTGATGAAAGCCCTCGTCAATATTGATGCTGACATTTACGCGCTTACGGAACTTCAGCCAGGAACAAAAGCCCTGAATAATATCACCGACGGCTTGAACGAGATGACACAACCCGGCCGTTACGCTTTTGTTGACGACAAGGACACACAGATTGTGAAGAATGTGAAAGTGGCGTTTGTCTATCGCCCAGACAAAGTCGTTCCGGTTTTGGGACTTGGATTTCCATACGGCACCACATATCAAGAACTTACATATCATAACAGGGAATATGTGCAGGCATTTGAAGAGATTGCGACAGGCGAAAGGTTTGTACTGAGCATGAACCATTTCAAGGCGGGCGCGGGCGACTCCACAACAATGAACTCTCGCATGGCAAACGTCAAACACCTTGTTGATTTCATTGACATTCAGTTGAAAAGCAACTATTACCGCGACGATGACGTGCTGATTGTGGGCGATATGAACTCTTTTATGAAAGAGCCCCCGATTCTCTACTTTGACAATGCCGGATTTGAGAACCAGCTTACAAAATATGCGCCTACAGAGTACAGTTATGCTTACGAAAAGAAAGTGGAGTATCTTGATTATGTTTTCACCACGCCGTCGATGAGCGCGCAGATTACAGGGGCACAGCCTTATCACATAAATGCCGATGAATCAGAGATTTATCATTACTCTAATGGAGAAGATACGACAATGTACCGTTATGCTGACCACGACCCGATAATAATTGGGCTGAAGCTCTTTTCGCAGCCGAAGCCGCAACCTGTTGACACCGGCTGCGCCGCCATTGGCTTCGTGGAGACATTCAAGGACAATTTCGGCGATTTCTACCCTGTCAGCGTGACCGGCGCAGCCTCATGGCTCTGGTCGGCAACCGACAGCTGCGCTTCTGTGAACGGCTATTCCTCGAAAGAAAATGAGGAGGACTGGCTTCTCTCCCCATATTTCAACTTATCGGAAACAGATTCGGCGTGGTTCACCTTCGAGCACTCGATGGGCTACGGCGTTGATACGCTTTGGCCGGAGCGCTGCCGCCTCTTTGTCTCTGCCGATTATAAGGACGACCCCGCTGATGCCACGTGGACCGAGTTTCCAGTGAAAACCGCCGCTGAGTGGGAATGGGTGAGCGATACAGTTGTCCTTCCAGCCCAACTTCTCGGCTTTGATTCTGTTGTGGTCGCGTTCCAGTACAACGATACCGCGGACGCGGATATTCCAGTGTGGTACGTCAGGAATTTCACCTTCGGCTCCATTTGCAGCGAAAAAGAGCCAGAGAATCCAAACAATCCTGATCACCCCGGTATAGCGGATTTTGATAACACGAATTTGTTGATTTATAGTGTTTATAACCAATTAATTGTAAAATCAGACATTGCTTCCGAGTTGGTTGTTTTCGATTTGGCAGGCAGAGAAGTGGCACGCCGCAGCGATGTTACAGACTGCAGCCTGAGACTGCCGCACGGACTCTATATCGTTAGATTTGGCAATGCTGTCAAAAAAGTGCTTGTGAACTGATTTTTGTAATACCATATTTTTGAAATGAAAAAGCAAATACCTAATATTATCACCTGCTGCAATCTGCTATCTGGCTGTGTGGCAGTTACTTTCGCGCTCCGTGGAAACGTTGAGGTGGCGGCACTATTTATAATTCTGTCAGCCGTTTTCGACTTTTTCGATGGTTTTGCCGCACGGCTTCTGAAAGTATCCTCCCCGATAGGGAAAGACCTCGACTCGCTTGCCGATGTGGTCTCTTTCGGCCTCGTGCCGGCAGTCATCATTTTCGTTTTCCTTGAACGCTGTGTCGGAGGGCTTGCGCCTGCTGTGCGTGAGCAGTGGGGGCATTTGCTGCCATACATCGCCTTCCTCATACCGCCATGTTCGGCTCTGAGGTTGGCGAAATTCAACCACGATGAGCGGCAGACGACAGAGTTCCGTGGACTTGCAACACCGGCAAATGCAATGTTTATCGGTTTTATCCCGTACGCCGCACAAGAAATGTCAGTCCTGTTCAATTTCTGGCTGATAACCGCGCTCGTGGTGATATTTTCAATTTTGCTTCTCACCGATATTCCAATGTTCTCTTTGAAATTCCATAATTTTAAAATAAAGGATAATATAATAAGATACCTGTTTCTGATA
>CACYHL010000069.1 GCA_902774205.1 uncultured Bacteroidota bacterium
AAAATTTAATATACTTATAATCAGATAGTTATATTATAAAAGGCAATAATAAGCCTTAAAAATTTGGTTTCAAATGAAAAAAGTAGTATTTTTGCACGTTAAACTTTAAAAACCAAATCTATGGCAGAAATTATTGAAAAAGTTCAAGAAGTAATTGCAGAAAAACTTAGTGTTGAACCAGCAGAAGTTACTTTAGACAAAAGTTTTAATGATTTAGGAGCTGACTCATTGGATACAGTTGAGTTAATACTTGAATTTGAAAAGGCCTTTGGCGTTTCCATTCCTGACGAAGATGCGGAGAAGATCGCAACTGTCGGTGATGCCGTCAAATATATTGAAGACCACGTACAACAATAATCCTGATGGAGTTAAAAAGGGTTGTCGTAACCGGTCTTGGTGCGCTGACTCCGATTGGTAATAATGTTCCCGATTTCTGGGACGCTCTGCTTAAGGGAGTCAGCGGTGCCGGTGAAATCACTTATTTCGACACTGAAAATTTCAAAACCAAAATCGCTTGTGAGTTAAAAGGTTTCAATATCCTTGATTTCATTGATGCAAAGTTGGCAAGGAGAATGGACCCGTGCTCGCATTATGCGTTGGTGACAGCGGCTGAGGCGTTGGCCGACAGCGGTTTGCAGCTTGACAGCGAGGACCGTGGCCGTATTGGCGTTGTGATGGGGTCGGGTGTCGGTGGCTTTGCGGCGGCGACAGAGAGTGCCCGCACGCTGATTGCCGACAATATGATTCCGAGGTTCAGTCCGTTTCTGATACCACGTGTCGTGAGTGATTCGATAGCGGGTAACATCTCCATTCAGTTCGACTTGCGCGGCCCTAATTTTGTGGTGTCGTCAGCGTGCGCTTCGGCGGCGAATGCCCTTGCGGATGCCTGCAACCTGATTATACTCGGCAAGGCCGATGTCATTCTCTCTGGCGGCTCGGAGGCGTGTATCGTCCCCGAAACAGTCGCCGGATTTATGGCAATGCACGCGCTGTCGTCTCGCAACGATGACCCAAAGACGGCTTCGCGGCCTTTTGATGTTGGACGTGACGGCTTTGTGATAGGGGAGGGCTCGGCAACGCTCGTGCTTGAGGAATATGAGCATGCGGTTGCCCGCGGAGCCAAGATATACGCTGAACTCGCCGGCTACGGTCTTTCCGCCGATGCGTACCACATCACTGCCCCGCACCCTGATGGGAACGGTGCCTACGATGCAATGCGGCTCGCCATTAAGGACACGAATTTGTCACCAGATGATATTGACCATATTAATATGCACGGGACGTCAACCCAGCAGGGAGATCCATCTGAATGCAAGGCTATCGAGCGGCTTTTCGGAGCCCATGCATTGGATATGGTCTTCAATTCCACAAAATCAATGACCGGACATTTGCTTGGTGCGGCCGCGGCTGTTGAGTCGGTCGCCACAATTTTGGCGTTGCAGAACGGCATAATCCCGCCTACAATCAACCAGTTTGAGCGCGACCCGCAAATCAGTCAGGATTGGAATATGGCTTCCAACGCCCCCGTTAAAAAGGAGATTCGTACCGCGTTGTGCAACGCTTTCGGCTTCGGCGGTCATAATGTCTCCCTGTTGTTTAAAAAGATAATCTAATCCACGTGTGGTTCCGTTTTAAGAGGTGGAAATCAGAAGAGGACAAAAAGTTGGCTGAATATATGACCAACGTGTTCGGCTGTTCTCCAGACAATATTGATTTGTATAAAGTCGCCTGCACCCATCGTTCGGTGGCGGGCAGGAACAACATTAACGGAAAAATCAACAACGAGCGGCTCGAGTATCTTGGCGATGCCGTGCTCGGCGCGATTGTGGCTGAATTCCTGTTCAAGAAATATCCGCTTGCTACGGAGGGCACGCTTACGGAAATGCGCTCCAAGCTCGTCAGCCGTAAGCGCCTCAATTTGCTTTCAATGAAAATCGGCCTGCACACGCTTCTTCAGATTGAGCCGCATGTCTTCGCAAAATCAGCAGACGGTGACGCGTTTGAGGCGATTGTCGGCGCAATCTATCTTGACAAGGGTTTCGAGAAAACAAAAAAGATAATCATCAATAATATTTTCCTGACACATCTTGACATTGAGACGATTTTTTTGGAGGAGGACAATTATAAAAGCAAACTGCTCATGTTTTTGCAGAAGAAGCACAAGAAATTTGAATTTGTGCATACCGTGGTTGAGCGGAGCCGTAGCCGCCAGCTCTACAAGTCCCAAATCATGGTTGATGGGAAGGCATTGGGCGAGGGTTTTGGCTACACGATGAAGCAGGCGGACCAGGAGGCGGCGGAAAAAGCTTGGCAATTAATATCAAAAAAATATGGGAAGAAAGAACAAGGAGCCAATTGAGGTTAAAAATCTGCTTATAACCGATGCCGGTGCGGAGGGCATGGCTGTCGCCAAACTCGATGGAATGACAGTGTTTGTCCCGTTTGCGGTGCCGGGTGATGTGGTTGATGTGCGGATTGTGAGGAAGAAGAAGTCTTATGCGGAAGCCCGTGTCACACAGTTGGTCAAACCTTCAGAGGCGCGTTGCGAGGCGCGTTGTGCGCATTTCGGCTTGTGCGGCGGCTGCAAATGGCAGATTATGCCGTATGAGAAGCAGCTTTTCTACAAACAGAAACAAGTTGAGGATGCTTTCAAACACCTTGGTAAGTTCGAATTCCCTGAACTTCAACCTATTATCGCTTCCGAAAAACAGTATTTCTATAGAAACAAGTTGGAATACACTTTCTCGTCGTTGCGCTGGCTTTCAGATGAGGACAACGCTTTGCGTGAGGCGGGGCAGCCAGTTGAAACGGATGCGCTCGGATTCCACATTCCTGGCAAGTTCGATCGTGTACTCGACATTGAATCATGTTATCTTCAGGAGGAACCAAGCAATTCTATAAGATTGGCACTTAAGCAGTTCGCAAAAAAGAATAATCTTACATTTTATAATATAAGGACACACGAGGGACTGCTTCGTAACGTCGTCATTCGCACATCTTCCACGAAAGAGCTTATGGTTATCATGATTTTTTCGAGGTATGACGATGATGCGCGCTTGGTGATGGATTTTTTGTCGGAGAGTTTTCCGCAGATAACTTCGTTGTTATATATCATAAATGACAAATTGAATGATTCTTTCACCGATCTTCAGGTTCATGTTTTTAAAGGCGAGGCGTTCATTTATGAGAAAATGGAGAATTTGAAGTTCAAGATAGGGCCAGTCTCATTCTTTCAGACAAACACGGCGCAGGCGTGCCGCTTGTACTCCGTGGCGCGCGAGTTTGCGGCGATAGGGGAGGGCGATGTTGTTTACGATCTCTACACAGGCACTGGCACAATCGCGAATTTTGTTGCAAAACAAGCCCGCAAAGTCGTTGGTATTGAGTATGTTGAGTCGGCGATTGAAGATGCGCGTGTGAACTCCGAAACCAACGGGATCGGTAACACGGTGTTTTATGCAGGCGACATGGCGCAGGTGCTCACGAAGGAGTTTGTTGCGGCGAACGGCACCCCTGATGTTGTAATCACAGATCCGCCGCGCGCTGGCATGGCGCCAAAAGTGGTGCAGACACTTCTTGACATTGAGCCGAAGCGTATCGTCTATGTGAGCTGCAACCCTGCAACGCAAGCTCGCGACCTGACTCTGCTCAACGAAAAATATGTAGTCGTGCGCGTGCAGCCAGTCGATATGTTCCCTCAGACCCACCACGTTGAAAATGTTGTTCTTTTGATAAAGAGATGATTTCGCGTGCAAATTATGATTATTTTTGCACTTGTTACAGATAAAAAGCTATGAAAATTCTGGTCGTATTGCCGCGTGTGCCGTTTCCGCTTGAAAAAGGGGACAAGCTGCGCGCGTACCATCAGATACGTCTGCTCTCAAAAAATCATGAGATATATCTCTTCGCCTTGTCCGATAAAAGCGACAATTCGGAAGCGGAGGTGGAGTTGGAGCGTTTTTGCAAGAAGATAGTTTTTCATAAGATAGGTGTTGCGGTGCGGATCTGCCAAACCGCGGTTTTCGCTTTGAAAGGCTTGCCGTTGCAATGCGGTTGGTTCTATAGCAGGGTTGCGCAGAAGAAACTGAATCGTTTTATTTCAGAGATAAAGCCCGACCATATTTATTGTCAGCTTGTGCGCACTGCTGAGTATGTTAAAGATTCTTTGTTGCCAAAAACCATTGACTATCAAGATGTTCTGTCTAAGGGAATGGCTCGGCGTGCTGAGGCGGCACCATGGTATCTGAAGCCGTTTTTCCGCATGGAGCAGAAGCGTTTGGCGCGTTACGAGGAGAATATCTTTCCCTATTTTGATAACAAGACCATAATAACTGGCGTGGACCGAGACCTGATACCCCATCCGCAGCATGATGAGATTCACGTCATTGCGAACGGTGTCGATTTTGAAAAGTTCAGCTATAATGGCGAACCGAAAGAGTTTGATTTGATTTTTACGGGGAATATGAGTTATCCTCCAAATGTTGATGCTGCGGAATTTATTGTGAAACAGATTTTTCCGAAACTTCGTGAGCGGTTTCCAGATTTGACGGTAGTACTTGCTGGCGCGAATCCCTCGCAGAAGGTTTTGGCTTTGCGCCAGAATGGTGTCATTGTCACCGGCTGGGTTGACTCTATGGCTGATTATTATGCGAAATCGAAAATTTTCATTGCGCCGATGCACCTTGGCACTGGGTTGCAGAACAAGCTGCTTGAGGCGATGGCGATGCGGTTGCGGGCAAGCCGCTCTCCAATGTCGTTGATGGCAAGGAGATAATAATCTGCAATACTGTTACCGGCTACGTTGACGCAGTCTCCATCCTTTTGAACAACCCCGACAAATACGCCGAGATTTCCGCCAACGGTTATGATTTCGTGAAAAACAATTACAATTGGGAAACCATGACCGCAAAACTTGAGAGGGTGATTGCCGCACATATTTCGTAGAATCCGCCATGCACGCCTCCGGCGTGCGCAACATTGAGCAAAAATATCTTACCGATGCGGGCATTTGTGGCAATATGCAATGTTTTATCGCACATTTGCTAATAGGAGAGCATTTGCAGGTCTATGGTCTGTCGCCACCTGTAGAACTGTCATATTATGGCACCCTTACAATGGTGTTTGCAAAATCCACTCGTACGTCAGAGGCCTGCAGGTTGTGAATTTTTGAATCAATATTTTTGTTATTAAATTTCAATAAATTTATTGTATCTTTACTTTTTTAAAAATAATTTGAGAAAATAAGACAACAAAAGTGATTTATGAAAACTTTTATGCATAAAATTGTTATCGTAGTTTCATTCGTGGCAATGTCGTTACATTGTTGGGCAATTGATGGTTTTATTGTACAAACCACCGATTATTCTTTCAGCGAAAAATGGAGTTGTACCCCCAATTCTTCTATCGCAATTATTCCTGAGGCGGATACGGTGTTCCGTGATCAAAAGCTGTATATTACAGCTATCGCTGGCGGTTATCAGCTTGCTGCCAATAAAATGGCTGATGTGGCATACTCTATAAAAATCTTCAGACCTGATAAAACTATTTATGCACAATATGACAATATGCCTATTTTAAAGGGTAAGGTTCAGAATGTCAATTTGTTTCAGATGAGCGAGTACATTATAAGTCTTGTGTTTGAAGATGATGATATTTTGGGAACTTATCAGATTGAAGTTGTGATAACGGATAATGTCGCCAAGACTGAAAAAAATCTTGAGTCTAAAGTGGTTTTGTGCGATTTGCCTTCATATAACAACATTTCTTTAGATGAGCAGGCAATTGGAAAATGGACGACCCAATATTATCTTGACCCTCATCCTGAACAAGCATTGCCTGTCTATATAAATTTAGCTCAACAGGGTATGATAGACGATGAATCAGCTTTTTGGCCTATTTTAAGTATGATGAGGGAAATTTACCTGCAAAACCAATTCTTACAGCCGCAGCTGCTGGATTGTTTTGCCTCTCAAGATGCTGAAATACAGTATTTTTTGCTATTTCTCATTCATTACATTGGAATTGATGATGATAACTTCCGCAGCACGTTGGATTCAGACAATCAGGCGATTATAACATATTTAGATTCAATACCCTTTCCGAACATCTATGGGGATATATACTCGCTTGTATTATTTGACATGCTTTGGGGTAATTTCATGGCAAGTGGCAGTTACAAGCCTGTGCTAAAGCTCATTCATTCATTGGATTATGCAAAATATAAGAAGTATGAGGGTAGTTTAAAGAAAGTTGACATTGACAATATCTCTGAAGGTGAAATGAACAAATTGATAAACTATATGTCTTATAACGCATTAGTGTGGTCATTATCAAGTAATTGCGAGCAACATCCGTTGGTGAGACAATATTGCGAGTGGGCATTGCAATATGAAAAACTTTCGGGGTTACAGCGAAAAGAGCTCAAGAAAATCCTTAAAAAATGACAAGATATTTTTTACCGCTGTTATTTTTGTCAATCTTCTTTTGGCACGGTTTTTGATAAACAGTGTGATTGTGTTTGAAAAAACATCTTTAAAGATTATCTATAACACTTAAAAATATTAAATTTATGAAAAAAGTATCTATCAAACCATTGGCAGACAGAGTTTTAGTAAAACCTGCAGAAGCTGAGCAGAAAACTGCCGGCGGAATTATCATCCCTGACACAGCAAAAGAAAAACCGCAAAAAGGTGTTGTCGTGGCTGTCGGTCCGGGCAAAAAAGATGAACCTATGACTGTTAAAGTTGGTGAAACTGTCCTTTACGGGAAGTATTCAGGCACGGAAATCAATTTTGACGGTGAAGTTTACATGATCATGAAAGAGAGCGACATTTATGCCGTCCTTTAATTTTCACAATTAACTTATTTTAGAATTTTAAAAACATAAAATACTATGGCAAAAGATATTAAATACGATTGGGAAGCCCGCGAAGGCTTGAAAAAAGGTGTTGACGCTTTAGCGAACGCAGTAAAGGTTACTTTGGGACCTAAAGGCAGAAATGTGATTATTGACAAGAAATTCGGTGCTCCGCAGATCACGAAGGACGGTGTTACTGTCGCGAAAGAGGTTGAACTGAAAGACGCCGTTGAGAATATGGGCGCGCAAATGGTTCGCGAAGTCGCTTCAAAGACTAACGATCAGGCTGGTGACGGTACAACAACCGCTACAGTGCTTGCACAGGCTATCTTCAACACAGGTTTGAAAAATGTTACTGCCGGTGCGAATCCTATGGATCTGAAACGCGGTATTGACATCGCTGTCGCCGCAGTGGTCGCCAATTTGAAGAAACAGACTTCTCCTATCGGCAACTCACACGAAAAAATCGAGCAGGTTGCCACTATTTCAGCCAATAACGACAAGGCTGTCGGTGAAGTGATTGCCGAGGCTATGGCGAAAGTGAAGAAAGAAGGTGTCATCACAATTGAAGAGGCCAAGGGTACCGAAACCAACGTGAAAGTGGTGGAAGGTATGCAGTTCGACCGCGGCTATATCTCTCCATATTTTGTCACTGATGCCGACAAGATGGAAGCCGTTTACGAGAATCCTTATATTCTGATTTACGATAAGAAAATCAGCAATATGAAAGAGTTCCTGCCGATTCTGGAAACTGTGGCGAAGAGTGGCAGACCGTTACTCGTGATTTCAGAAGATGTTGAAAGCGAAGCACTTGCGACTCTCGTTGTCAACCGTCTCCGCGGAGGATTGAAGATCGTTGCTGTCAAGGCTCCGGGCTTCGGCGACAGAAGAAAAGAGATGCTTGAGGATATAGCAATTCTGACAGGCGGTATCGTTATCTCTGAAGAGAAAGGCTTCAAACTTGAGGATGCCACTATTGATATGCTTGGTGTAGCGGAAAAAATCACAGTTGACAAGGAAAACACTATCATTGTCAGCGGTAAAGGTGTAAAGGCTAACATCGAAGCGCGTGTAGCCCAAATCAAGGCGCAAATTGCCAAGACGACTTCAGATTATGACCGTGAGAAATTGCAGGAAAGACTTGCCAAATTGGCAGGCGGTGTGGCAGTCATTTACGTTGGCGCCGCTTCTGAAGTTGAAATGAAAGAGAAGAAAGACCGCTATGACGATGCTTTGCACGCAACCCGTGCCGCTATTGAAGAGGGTATAATCCCCGGCGGCGGTGTCGCTTACATCCGCTCTATCTCCGCACTCGACAAACTGAAAGCCGAAAACGAAGACCAGAAAATCGGTATTGAAATCATCCGCCGCGCTCTTGAGGAGCCGTTGCGCCAGATTGTCGCTAATGCCGGCAAGGAAGGTTCTGTTGTCGTGAATGCTGTGAGAGAAGGCAATGGACACTTCGGCTACAACGCCCGTACCGACAAATATGAGGATATGCTTGCAGCCGGCGTCATCGACCCGACCAAGGTTTCTCGTATCGCTCTCGAAAACGCCGCTTCCATCGCCGGAATGCTTCTTACCACAGAATGCGTTCTTTCGGAAATCAAGGAAGAAACCCCTGCCGCTCCAATGGGTGGCGGTATGGCTGGCGGAATGCCGGGAATGTACTAACAGATATTGTATTTGATTCGTTTTTAATCGTAGAGGCGTTCCATGGAACGCCTCTACATGTTTTTATAACCATGGAAAATGTTACCACGTTTTTTTATAACCACGCAACGTTCCCACATTTTTTATTGAAAAAACGTATTATTTCATTTTGAATGGAAACACAATTTGTTATTTCTGCCTCACATTCATCGCATCGCGGAGCGCATTGCCCATTAGCATGAACGATAGTACAAGCAGCATTATGGCGATTCCGGGGATGATTGCGAGGTAAGCGTTATCCAGAACAATATAGGCATAGTTCTCTTTCATCATCATTCCCCAAGACGGGGTGGGGGGCTGCACGCCGATGCCCAAGAAACTCAAGCCTGCCTCCATAAGTATTGCTGATGAGAAATTTGAAGCGGCAATGACAATCACTGTGCCGAATACATTTGGAAGTATATGTCTGAATATTATGTGAAAATTGCTGTATCCTAATGCTTTGCATGCTTCCACGAAATCCTTTTCGCGTAAGCTGATAGTGTGCCCGCGCACAACCCTCGCCACATCAACCCACATGGTTAGCCCTATGGCAATGAATATCTGCCAGAACCCTTTCCCAAGTGCGAAACTAATTGCAATGACGAGCAGCAGGGTAGGGATAGACCACACAACGTTGATGAACCACATCAGCACATCGTCAACCCAGCCGCGGTAATACCCGGCAACAGCTCCAATTATTATGCCGATGACGACAGCGATAATGATTGCAATGAAGCCGACAGCCAGACTTATGCGGCTGCCTATCAGCAGCTGGCTCAGCACATCGCGACCGTATCTGTCGGTGCCAAGCAGGAATTTGCGTGTTATGACTGGCTCATCGGGAGCAAGTTGAGAAAGCGAGTATGCCACAGTGTCGTTTTGTGATTGCTCGAATAGCGTAACTAATAGTGTGTCACTTCGTTGCGTGTAACTATCAATGGGAATTGTCTGGTAGAACGCCGGTTGCCCGAAAAGCATTTTGTGGAACAGGTTCACTTTTTTCACTTGTGTCGCTGGTTTCACCTGAAGAAGCTGCACTTCGAAACCCGGCTTGCGTAGCGCGATTTCCAGCTGCTGGTTGTTGCAGTACGGTGTCGTGTCAGGGGTTATCAGATAGCCGAGTGTTGCTATTATCACGACAAATATGATGAAGCCCAAAGAAACAACACCCTGCTTGTTCATTTTGAATCTCTTCCACGTCAACTCGCTGAGTGATACGGCTTTATATTCTTTTTTTTGTTTTTTCTTCAGGAACATTTTTTATTTGGTTTTATCCGAAATTCCTTTGTTTACCTTGTTCAGCATTTTCGGAAAATCTGTAGAGGTGAATTCTTTTATCTCATCATCGGTCATGCCGTAAATCTCTTTTGTAGATAGCATTGTAGCGACAAACAACGAGTCGTTACCGCTTTTTTCGCAGCATTGGAGTTTTGTGAGGGTAATGTCCCAAAGCGGCGGCAGAGCGTTTTCCAAATTTTCCAAGCAGACAAGCGCGTCATTGTATTTGCCGGCAATCTCATTCGCTCTCGCATACAGGAAAAGGTATATCGGGTCATCGCCGGTGAAATCTATAAGTTTGTTTATTGTCTCTTCAGATTCTTTGAGATAGCCTCCGTTTGTGTAATACAAAAGTTTGTGGATAAGTTTTGCCCGTTCGTCAAGCTCTTGATTGTCAATGAAATTGATAAATTGCATCGGCTTGGTCATGAATGCCGCCTGAAGATATAATTGCGTGAAATATGGATATTCTTTCAGATTTTCGGCGTTGGTTTCAAGAAGGGTGAACGCTTCGCTATATTTTTTCGCCTGCATAAGGTCGCCCGCTTCGGCGAGAATGGGTGTGTAACCTCCAGCATCTGTTTTCTGCAAAACATTGAGAAGAACAGAATATCTTACTTGGTTTGAGAAAGAAGTTGACAGATTATACAGAAAACCGTCTTTTATTTTTAACTGGTTATTGACAGTATTAACTGTAAAATCTTCAATTTTTATACCATAACCTTGATAAGTCCTGAAAATGATATGATGTTCGCCATCTTTTTCATAATATTGCTGGAAATAGAAGTCGCCTCCGTTGTTCACTGTCTCCACCGCAAAATCGCCCTGATGAAAACAATATTCAAAATATTCTTTGCCGAAATCTGTATCCAAACTGCTGAAAACCAAAGAATTGTCAGATATTATGGTTTTGATGTGCTCTTTGTCGAAGGCGTTGTTGAAAAATTCCGCGTCACCTCTGTTCACCGAGTAGACAATCTGTTTTGCGAAAGCTGTGACTGTGTTTTTGTCCAAAACAATCTGCTCTTCCGTTTCGGTCTCCTGCGCTTTCTGTTTGCAGGAAAAGAAAATGCACGCCGACAGGCAGAGCAGCAGAATTATTGCGGTTTTCCTCGTTATTTTTTTCATTATTAAGACTTTATGTTAATCATAGTACTCGACCGTGCCGTCACCGGAATAAACCCTGATGTGCTGACCGTTGTCAGTTGCGAAAATATATGATGGATAATCGTCGAATGGCGGGGTTAATGGGTTGCGGAATGTCATAACTTTGCCTGTCGGCATGCCTATCTCCGACTGGCGCAGCAATTCCCATGCCTGTGCAAAACTGATTGGAATATTGTTGATGTCAATAATTATGTCACCTATCACACCCGTTGTGACTTTTGTAACGACAGGCTCCGCATCAAATTGGTTTTCAAGGTGTTCTATAGTAATTACGGTGTCTGCAACTTGGAAAATCGTGTTCATGGAAATTATAATCGGTCGCGTAAGGGTATTGATACTATCAGCAAACAGAGCATGTGACTCAAAGAACATGAAATCATCATAACTGCTTTCAATTCTATGATAATCGTCGGCGATTACAGCATCAAAATCGTATGAATCAACAACAGCAGGTTCCGGATTTGGCCTTGGAGCTGGTTGCGGGTCATCTTTTTCGCAAGCCACGAACAAAATTGACAATATCAGAAAAGCATTGAATAAAAGGTTTTGTCTCATATTTTTTATTTTAAATTTGATTTGACAGATACGTATATTTTAATATTTGTAAGATTATCGTGTTATTTTCCAGCGGATTCCAAACCACAAGAAGAAAGATGGTTTCAGCGAGACATTTCCCGCAACCCAGCCCTTGCTCTTCCAACCAATTTCGAGAGTGGGTGCGATAAAGCGGTAGTTGTAGGCGATTTTTGCCTTCACCAACCCACCGGCTTCGCCTTTGCCGGTATGGAAAAGCATGTCTTTCGGCTGTACCCAGAACATCACCGTGCCGCCAAGCTGCAAGTGATTGTCAAGCAATGGAAAGTCAATCAGACCGGCCTCAATGCCGCCGAAATGGTGGTTCAGATTATTGTAACTGTGAAATGTGGTGTAGAGATTGAATTTCGGGGATTGAAGATACAAATCCAAAGAGACGTCGTCACCAAAAGAGGTAAGATAATGTCTGAAAGCAAAGTTCCCGTACCACGCCCCCGCCTCAGTATTCGCCAAGCGAATGTGAGAGAATCCTAACATCATTGGTGACATGAAGTTGAATATATCCAAATATGCTTGCCTTTTCAGATATTTCCGCCCCTCAGCAGAAATGTCCTCATACATTATATAGCGGTTTATGCCGACTCCGCTCGGATGAATGCCGCGTGCGGAGTATGGCTTGTCGGGGTTGCACAGCGCGTCAATCCATGCGTTCATATCCATTCCTGTGAAATCGCGGGAGGCGATGGTGGTTTCTATGGCATTGCGTTTTTTTGTGTTCTCGTCTCCGGAGCCGTTGGCGCACATGCTGACATACATTATGTTCTGAATGGAATACATTATGTAAAGCACCTCATTGTCAAGATTCTGATGATAAAAAAACTCGTTCGACTGCAGGTTGCGCACAAGGTGTACCTCTGCTTCGTGACCTGCACTCATAAGTCTCACAAAATCAGAATGATGATAATCGCATAGCATTGCAAGGTCTTCATCTTTAACCTTGTTCACGGCGATGGAACTTTTCCCGAATGGAAAAAGCAGCACTTCGTTGAAACTGTTGATTCCGTATTGGGACATCACGCCGCGGTGGTACTCCTCATGAAGCCACGGCGCACCTAAGGGCAGCCATTGCGAAACCACATCAAACCCGCTGACCAAGAGGCGTTGCAGAAAAATTTGTGCGCCCTTGCTCTTTTTGATGCGTGCGGCGCTTTTCAAACCATAATGTACAGAGGAGTACATATCCGCAGAATATGTCAGTGAGTTGTCCAATCCGGGATTCATATACGATTTGAAGAATCCTCCCGTGGTTTTGTATGCGTGTATCTGCGATGGCAGTGTCACTAACGGCATGTCAAGATAGACAGTTCCTATTGAGTCTGAATAAAAAATCAGATTGTTATTGAAATTGTGCTGGCCGCATAAGTGCCACGGCAACAGGAAAATAGACAGTAGAAGGTTAGGTATAAACAGCTTTTTCATTTTCTTTGTAAAAAAACCAAAAAACAATCTTTGATTTTGCATTCGCAAAAATAGTCAAAAATATTGATATGTCGACGAAAGGAACCAACTTGGCTGTTTCTGAGAAATTTGGGGCAGCTGTGCGTTTTTTCAGAACCCCATTCCGAACATTTGCCAATATTTCTCCTCCAAGGTGCGCCATGCCGCGGCGGTGCTCCGAAACACGCTGTCTGTGTAGTCATTGAGCAGTGCCGCATTGTTCGGCGTGCTATTTGACACCTCTTCGTTTTTTGCGGAGACATTTTCCGAAACTTTCTTTTCCAAATCAGCGAGTCCGCCGAAAGCATCGTCCTCAAGTCGAAGAATCTCCTCCATCATCTGAGGTTTTGTGCGCT
>CACYHL010000070.1 GCA_902774205.1 uncultured Bacteroidota bacterium
TTTTAAAGACGATCCGTCTGTGCAGATTGTCAATATTCATGGAATAGGCTTTAAACTTGTGATTTAACGACTTCGTTTTCTTATTTGTAATACATTATGGAAGAGAGTGTTAAATCCCCTTTTCCGGATTTTGTGCCGGCGGCGGGGAAATCGGACAAGCGGACGGTTCTCTATTCTGGTGTTGGAGTTGCGCGGCGCGCGCTGAAAAATTGGCGTGGTATTTATGAGTCTCACGACTTGGGCTCACTTGAAATCCGTAATGGCAACATGTATCCTGCGGCTGACCTTGCCGGCTACGACCTTGTTATACTTCCCGGCGGCGACAGCCGTAAGATGTGTGCGAGTTTGGGTGAGGCGGGGGTGAACGCTCTTCGGGAGTATGTGGCTGCTGGCGGCAAATTGTTGGGCGTTTGTGCCGGAGCTTATGCTGTGTCACACCAGTTGCCGCAATATTTGGCAATCAGTCCCGTTGTCGTGGTCGATTATCAGCATGCGCATCGTGGCACGGGAAATCTCAAGGTGGCTTTTAATGAAGCCGGACAATTGTGGTTTGGAGTCGGGGCGGGGGAGGAGCACGCTATTTTTTATTATAACGGACCGGTACCGTTCGAAAGTCCGCTTGAAAATTGCTATGACTATCAGGTGCTGGCGACGTTCCGTGAGGAGTTGCGGCAGCCGGAGGGACTTCCCGACACAATGGTGGGTTGGCCTGCGGCGTGGCGCAACAGGTACGGACTCGGCGCAGTCTTCGCCATTAGTCCTCATATAGAACAAACTGCCGGTAAAGAATACATTATGGCAAATTTTATAAAGTCAATATTGGAAAAGAATTTATTGGGATAAAAATTGTATGTTTGCATTTCAAATTGTAAAATAAAATATCTATGACAAAACGTGGTAAAATTGTAGCTTGGATAAGCGGTATTGTAGTAGTCCTTATTTTGGTCGGTTCGGGAATTTTCTGGTTCAAATACTATTTTGTGTTTGCCGAAGGTGTAAAAGCTGGCGAACTTAACCGTTTCACTTATAAAGGTTATGTTTTCAAGACTTACGAAGGCAAACTCATACAAGCTGGTTACAATTCAAACAACACCAATGGGACAATACAATCCAACGAGTTTGAGTTTTCTGTTGATGATGAGAAAGTCGCGGATAAGTTGATGCTCAGCACGGGCAAGGTTGTGGAGCTGCACTACAAGGAGTACAAGGGGGCGTTGCTGTGGCGTGGAATGCAGCGTTTTGTCGTTGATTCAATCATAACGGTTGTGCCTGCGAACGGACAGGTGGATGGCCCTGTGTTCTGATTCTGTTCTGTGAGATAACAATAATGAAATAACAATAAACCGTATGCCATAAAATGTGTAGAGCCGTTCCTTGGAACGGCTCTACATCGTTTTTCTCGTGTCTCCGCAGGGATTCGAACCCTGGACCCATTGATTAAGAGTCAATTGCTCTACCAGCTGAGCTACGGGGACTGTTTCGGTGTGCAAAAATACAAAAAATCTTCTAATTATTCGTTTTGTCTATTCTTTTTTATTGAAAAAATATTAATATATTGAAAATCAATAAGATAAATTTCTTAAAGAATAGGGCTTGGAAGGCGTTAAAACGGTTATCGTATCTGCTTTTTTTGTATTTTTGCAACTTTAAATTTGACGGAATATGATAACATTTATAAGAGGAAAGTTGGTTGAAAAGAATCCCGCATACATTGTGGTGGATACTGCCGGCGGTGTTGGTTATTTGGTGCATATATCTCTGAACACGTACGCAAAACTGCCAGAGCCTGGGGGTGAAGTGAGCTTGCTGACACACTTTGTGGTGAAGGAGGACGCTCAGACACTATACGGATTCCACGATGAGACAGAGCGCTCCCTTTTCCGCCTTCTGATTTCGGTGAATGGTATCGGTCCGAATACGGCAGTCATCATACTTTCAGCATTGACCCCGAACGAACTTGCCGAAGCGGTGGCTTCCGAAAATGTGAGTGTTATAAAGGCCATTAAAGGCATTGGCCCGAAAACAGCGCAACGTCTTATCATCGATTTGAATGATAAGGTCGGCAAACTTCAGATTTCTACAGATAAAATTTCACATTCCAACAATAATAACAAAAATGAAGCGTTAACAGCATTGGTTTCTCTTGGTTTTGGAAAAAACCAGGTCGAAATCGTGTTGAATAAGATTTTTAAGGAAGAAGGCAGTGAACTTTCAATAGAAGATTTGATAAAGAGAGCGTTAAAGCTATTATAACAAACAAAAGAGCAAAGTGAGCAAAAGAGAAAAAGTCATAAGGACTCATTATTATATATTCATCTTCATACTACTTGGCATTCTGACGGTTCCGGCAGTGAACGCCGCTTCAATTGACAGCGGGCTTACACTGGCTGATGAATTTTGCTATGTTTTGCCGCTTACACCGCCCGACAGTGACTTGCATATCTCTGTTCCACAACCATCTACAAATCCTCTTGACAATAGCAATTCAAGCCCGTTCACCCTCGACAATCCTTCAAACTTCGATACACAGATAGAGTATGACCCCGATAACAATTCCTATAATTTGCAGAATACCATCGGCGGCACTCCTTTTGGCCCTTCGACTTCCCTTGACATGAAGGAGTTCATGAATTATGACTTGCAAAAAGAGATCAGCAACTATTGGCGTGACAAGGGGGCTTCTTATTCTGGCGGTCGCAGCCGCAGGGGTGGGGGACTCATTCCCGCCTTGCATATCAGAGGCGATTTCTTCGAGTCAATTTTCGGTAGCAATACTATTGAGATTCGACCTTCGGGTAATGTGGAGCTGATTTTTGGAGTCCTTTACAACCAGAACGATAACCCTACTTTGCCTGTAAAGCAGCGCAAAGTCACCCAGTTCAATTTTGACGAGAACATACAGCTGAACGTGCTCGCGAAGATTGGCGATAAGATTGATTTCAACCTTAACTATAATACTGAGGCCAATTTCGATTTCGAGAACAAGATGAAACTGAAGTATGAGGGTAAGGAAGATGAGATTATAAAACTGCTTGAGTTTGGAGACATAACGCTGCCGATTAACAGTTCGCTCATAGTCGGAAGCCAGAGCCTCTTCGGATTCAAGACACAGTTGCAGTTCGGAAAGTTCTTTATCACAGCAGCATTCTCACAGCAGAAGTCTGAAACACAGACGATTACTGTTTCGGGTGGGGCGCAGACAACCGACTTCTACTTCCGCGCAGATGAGTATGAAGAGAACAGACACTACTTCTTAAACCAATATTTTAGAGACAATTACAACCAGTTCTTGTCAAAATTGCCGTTGGTATCGTCGCCGATAGTGATCACTAAGATTGAGGTTTGGCGCACAACTATAGGAGCGGCAACGACAAACAACCGTAACATTGTGGCGTTCACCGACTTGGGCGAAGGTCTGAATCCAGAGGGGGGCACACATATCCAGTCGAACCGCTTCCACTATCTGAGTGGCAGCCGCCCCGACAACTACACCAATGACCTCTGTATTGTCATTGACTCTTCAATGATACGGAATCTGAGCTCAGTGTCTAACAACATGAATGCGCAAGGGCTTACAGCGGGCGTTGATTATGAGAAGATTGAGAGCGCCCGCCTCCTCGACCCGTCTGAATATACGGTTAACACAAAATTGGGGTTCATCTCGCTGAACACCTCTTTGAGTGCGAATCAGGTTTTGGCGGTGTCGTACCAATATACTGTCATCGGCGATGACAAGGTCTATCAGGTCGGTGAATTTTCAAATGAGGTATCCGCGCCGAACTGTCTTCGTGCCAAGTTGTTGAAGAGCACCACTTTAAATACAAAATCTCCTCTTTGGAAACTTATGATGAAGAATGTCTATTCTCTCTCAGCATATCAGGTTTCACAGGAGGATTTCAGGTTGAATGTGCTTTTCACTGGTGATGCGGAAGGTATCGCCAACGGCTTTTTCAACGAAGGACCAAAAAAAGGCATTCCGTTGATTCGTCTTCTTGGTTTGGACAGTCTTAACCAGCAGCAGGATCCGTATCCTGACGGTATTTTCGACTTCATTGATAACGCCGCGACCAACGGAGGTACAATCAATGCTTACAACGGACGTATCTACTTCCCGCTCGTGGAACCCTTCGGCTCCGATTTGCGTAAGATAATCGGTGATCAGGTGTACGCCGACAAATACGCATTTGATTCACTTTATTCAACTACGAAAACATTGGCGCAGCAATATACAGGCAAAAACAAATATTATCTCGAAGGTACATACAAATCATCGTCCGGCTCCGAAATTTCGCTCAACGCGATGAATGTCCCGCAAGGATCTGTCAAGGTTACGGCAGGCGGCATCACGTTGACGGAAAATGTTGACTACACTGTCAATTATAGTATGGGAACGGTGAGTATCACTAATGAGGGTGTGTTGAAATCGGGAACGCCGATAACGATAACCCTTGAGAATGAGGCGACATTCGGGATAAATACCAAGTATATGTTCGGTGCCGATATGGAATATCGCTTCTCTGATAATTTCAATATTGGCGTGACAATTTTGAATTTAAGGGAACAACCTATCACACAGAAAGTTAATTATGGCGATGAGCCTATTAAGAATACTATTTGGGGGGCGCGTATCAACTATAAGACCAAAGCGCCTTGGCTCACTAAAGCCATAGACTGGATTCTTCCGTTCCACAGCACCACAACCGAGTCTAATATTCAGTTGGAAGGGGAGTTTGCCCATTTCATTCCGGGACATTCGCGTGCGGTTGGAAAGGAGGGAACCACTTATATTGACGATTTCGAGGCCACGAAGTCAACCGTTGACTTGAAGAATGTGATAAGTTGGAAACTCGCTTCCACGCCGCAGTCGCAAACAGACCTTTTCCCCGAGGCGCACAAAATTTCAACGACAGAAAATGCGCGGCGGCAGTTGGCTTATGGTTTCAACCGCGCAAAATTGGCGTGGTACGTCATCGACCCGCTTTTCTATCGCAACAACAGCGCGACTCCAAACAACATTACAAAAGAAGACCAGTCGATGCCATACGCCCGCGAAGTTTATGAGACAGAGCTTTTCCCATATAAAGAGCAGGCTAACGCTGCCGAGGCCACATATCTTTCTGTTTTCAACATGGCTTTCTATCCTGAAGAGAGAGGCCCATACAATTATGATGTCAACGGAAACGAGGGCTATTCAAGTGGTTTGAATCCTGACGGTACTCTTAAAAATCCGAAAAGCCGTTGGGGGGGGATCATGCGGAAGATGGATAACACAGATTTTGAGTCCGCTAATTATGAGTACATTGAGTTCTGGATGATGGACCCGTTCATTGACAATCCAAACCATAGCGGCGGTAAACTCTACTTCAACCTCGGTGACATTTCAGAAGATATTTTGAGAGACGGTCTGAAGTTTTTCGAGAATGGCCTTCCGGCTGATAACAGCGACAACAATGTGACATATACCGTATGGGGACGCGTGCCGACCACACAGATGATAGTCAATGCTTTTGATAATGACGAGACAGCGCGCCAGTACCAAGATGTTGGTTTTGACGGACTTACAAATGAGAGAGAGAAGACACATTACAAGGAGACTTATCTTGACCTTTTGGAAAATGAGTTTGGAGCTGCCTCAGAGGCGTTCCAGTCAGCGGTGCAAGACCCTTCAAACGATGATTACCACTATTTCCGTGGCGGCGATTATGATGAGGCTAATGTCAAGATTTTAGAGCGTTACAAGAAATATAACAACACGGAGGGAAACTCGCCCACAAACAGCCAAAGCGCGGAGTCGTATCCGACGACAGGCACAACGCTGCCAGATGTGGAAGATGTCGATAATGATAACACTCTTAGCGAAGAGGAGAAATATTATCAGTATGTGATTGACTTGCGCCCTGATAAGATGCAGGTCGGGCAGAATTACATTAATGATATCTACGAAGCTGTTCCAGAACCGCTTCCAGACGGCACCCGTCCGGCGACAAAATGGTATCAGTTCAAGGTGCCTATTAAGAATCCGGATAAGGTTATCGGTGATATTCAAGGGTTTAACTCAATCCGTTTTATGCGTGTCTTCATGCGTGATTTTGAAGAGCCGATATTCTGTCGTCTCGCCACTTTCGAGCTTGTTCGTAGCGATTGGCGCGCCTATACGCTTGAGCTGTTGGAAGACGGTGACTATGTTGCGGGGCACGGCAGCGGTGAGACCAATTTCAACGTGGCGACACTAAGTTACGAGGAGAACGCTAACAGAATCCCGATACCGTATGTGCTTCCGCCAGGCATTGAACGTGAACAGGGATATGGCGGAACTCAGGTATATTATGTTAATGAGCAGGCACTTACGATGAAAGTCACTGACCTTGCTGATGGTGATGCAAGGGCAATCTATAAGAATACGAACTTTGATATTCGCAAATTCAAAAAACTCAGAATGTTCATTCATGGTGAGAAAGTTCATGCTGATGATGCGATTGCAAAAGGTGATGTTACGGTCTTTATCCGTTTGGGCTCCGATTTCACAGATAACTATTATGAATATGAGGTTCCGCTTGAGCTGACCCCGTGGAATGTCGGTGCTGACTCAACAGCCGTTTGGCCGAAGAACAATCGCATGGAGATAGACCTTGCCAAGTTGGTTTCAATAAAGCAGGAACGCAACAAATTGTCACGCTCCGGTGCGATGCTTATAACCACTCCATACGAGGAGGTTGTTGACGGACACATTGTTACAGTTGTCGGTAACCCGAATTTGGGTGAGGTGAGAACGATAATGATTGGTGTCAGAAACCCGAAAAAGCAGACTTTGAATGATGGCGATGATATGTTGCCAAAGTCTGTTGAGGTGTGGGTCAATGAGTTGCGCCTTTGCGGTTACGATGAGTCTTCCGGCTTTGCGGCACGCGGTCAGCTGCGAGCCAATCTCGCTGACATTGGTGATTTTACGGTGTCGGGAACATATTCGTCACCCGGCTTTGGAACGTTGGAGCAGAAAGTGACTGAGACGCAGCAGGAGACACGTTACACCATTGACATTGCCGCTAATGTCGATGCCGGCAAAATGCTCTTCCCTGAAAAATGGAATCTGAAAATACCTATCCATTACGACTACAACCTCAACTCTTCAGTTCCAGAATACAATCCGCTTAACCCTGACGTGAAGTTGAAAGATGACCTCAAGTCGTATGCCACGAAGGGCGAACGCGACTCTATCAGAAAGATGACTATTGACAGGGTGCAGCGGCAGAATGTCAACATTATGAATGTCAGAAAGGAGAGAAATTTTGACAAGGAGGTTAAAATCCGTCCGTGGGACATTGAAAACTTCGATTTGTCGTATGCCTATTCTGAGGTTAAGAGCCGCGATGTGAACACTGAATTTGACAACGAATATACTCACGAAGGCGAGTTAGGATATTCGTTCAAATATAACACCAAAAACTGGAGACCGTTCCAAAGCGCCAAAGGCTTGAAGTCCAAATGGTTGCAACTGATTAAGGATTTCAATATCAATCCGATACCACAGTCGTTCACTTTCCGTACAAATGTCACGCGCGAGTTCAACGAGTTCAAACTTCGTCCAAAGAGCCAAGGCAACATCATCATCGACACGGCGTTTGTTAAGGATTTCCAGTGGTCGCGTACTTACAGTTTCCGTTGGGATTTGGCGCAGAGTCTTAAATTTGAGTACACTGCCAACGCCCAGACCCGCCTTGACGAGCCCCAGGGACGCATTGACACCCGCGCTGAACGTGACTCAATTTGGCGCAGTTTCGGACACGGCGGACGTATGAACTATTTTACCCAACGTGTTGACGCTTCCTATCAGATCCCGATAAACAAGATACCGCTTTTCAACTGGATAACGGCTACGACAAGGTACACCGCCACTTTCAACCACACAGGGGCGGCAATCTCAATGGCAAGTCTTGGTAACACAATTGATAACTCTTCCACTTTCCAAGCAAATGCGAATTTGAATTTCGTTACACTTTATAATAATATTCCTTATCTGAAAAAAGTTAATCAGGGTATAGTCAAAAAACAGGAGGACCAGTACAAGAAAGACAAGGCAAAAGCCAAGAAGGAGAAAGAGACAGAGAAACAGAAGAATAAGAAGAAGTTTGACCCAAGTATGCCCGATGACGAATATGCTGATAGTGATAAGGACAAGAAGAAAGACACTTTCAAACTGAACGTCGGGCAGCTGATCCTTGACGGGACGGTGCGTGTGCTTATGCTGGTGCGAAATGCTTCTATCAGCTTCAGTGACGGTTATGGGACAATATTGCCGGGATATATGCTCTCTCCAAATCTCTTCGGAATCAATTTCAAAAACAACGCACCTGGCTTTATGTTCGCTTTCGGCGGACAGCCAGATATCAGGCACATTGCTTCCGATAAGGGGTGGCTCACGACAGACACGTTGGCTAATACGCCTTTCCAACAGAATCGGGTTCAGACCATTAATGCAAGGGCTTCGGTGGAACCGTTCAAGGATTTTCGTATTGATGTGACAGCTACTCGCAATTATTCAAGTAATTATACAGAATATTATGTCGCAAATTCTGAAGGCGTTTTCAAATCATATTCTCCAAAGAAAAGCGGAACTTTCAGCACGACTTATTTTGCGTTAGGAACATTTTTCAAAAAAGGA
>CACYHL010000071.1 GCA_902774205.1 uncultured Bacteroidota bacterium
ATAACAGGTACGGATACACCCAAAACGGCACAAATATATACGCCATTATTGAAGATAATATCTTTAAAGACAATAACTTAGAGACTAATCCAATGAATGGCGGGAGCGGTATCAGCATTTACGGCAACGACACCTCCTGCGCCGCAAAACTCCGTCGCAACCTTATCACTGGAAACTTTTGGGGCATTACGGCAATCTATTATCATAATATTGATATGGGCACTGCCAATGATTTTGGATATAACTCACTGTATGACAATCAGAACGGCGGCATAGAGCACGCACTTTACAACAACGCTTACAGTCCGATGAGCGCTATCGGAAATTACTGGGGCGACAATTCCGCGGAGCACGCTGAAGAGGTCATCTTCCATCAAAACGACCAGAACAATCTCGGTTTGGTAACATACGAGCCGGTGCTTTACCTTGAGCCCGACTTGCTCGCCTGCCGCGCGACAAAAGACGACAATTCTCAAACCATTGAAGGCGTGCTTGTCACATATCAGCCACACACATACACAATGCAATATTCCCTTTCTGGAAATGAGATTTTCAATCCTGCCGACTGGACTTTTGAATTAGATGTTCCACTCGGAGTTGATTATGAGCTCGTTCAGGAAAACACCGCAGACGATGAAATTTCATTTGAGCGGATCTATCGTCTCAGCACGCCGCACGGCACAGAGCAGGAATGGAGAATAATCTTCGAAATCACAACATTTGTCAGTAATTATCAAAACCTCGACCTGCAAATATATCCCAATCCCGCAACCGACCAATGCCGCATCGTCTCATCAGAACCGATGACACAAATAACAGTTGTAAACGCTTTGGGACAGACAATTATGAGCCACGCCGTTTCAACCCAAGAGCATCTCCTCACAGGTCTTGACAATCTTTCCAAAGGATTGTATTACATTATCATTCAGACAGTTAAAGAAAAGAATATTAGGAAGATGGAAATAAGGTAAATGAGATTGCTTCTCTAAAACTGTAAATTTGGAAATATTCCGCCATCGCCTTCTCCAAAATGGAGATAATAATATCAAAAAAACTTAATGTGATAATTTTTATGACTGCGGTATAGTTTGCGTTTTTTGCGGACAATACCAAAATCTTTTTTAACTTTGCATTCCTTTTGTTAATGTTATGACTTTGGCGGAAAAATATAAAATAACAGTTCTGTTTTGCGCTTTCGTGATGTGCGCGATGTCGCTTTTTGCTCGCCCGCGCATACCGAAAGACACGCTCGCCGCAAAACATATTGAGTTTGTGGAGAACAAGGGGCAGTGGAATCAGAACGTGCTTTTCGAAGCCCGCTTTAACGCTGGCACCATGTTTGCCGAAACGAATTGCATAACTTTTGTAACCCTTAATACTCAACAACTTACAACGTTTTATAAAGCAAAAACAGATCCTTCCATTCACCATTCGGGCATGATTGACGCCGCCGCTTACAAAGTTCATTTTGTTGGCTCAGCATTTCCTCGTGTGAGCGGACATGATGCGGCGGTTTCATACAATAATTATTATATAGGTAATGACAAATCAAAATGGAAATCAAATGTAAAAAAGTATCATTCAATAATTTACGATAATATTTATGATGGTATATCCTTGACTTTTTATCAAGATGAGAATCATTTGAAATATGAGTTTTCTATTGCTCCTGAAAAATCCCCTGATGCTATAAAACTTTTATATGAAGGCGTTAACAATATAGCTGTCAAAGATGGAAATCTGATAGTCACCAATGCTGTTTCGCAAATAACAGAGATTAAACCTTTTGCATATCAGATTGATAAACAAAAAGATACTATTGAAATAGAATGTAATTATAAAATTGTTGGGAATGAAGTTTCTTACGATTTGGGAGAATATGACAGAAAATTGGCGTTGGTTATAGATCCTGTTTTGATATTCTCATCTTATTCCGGCTCTACCTCCGACAACTGGGGCTATTCGGCGACGTTTGACAAAAGCGGAAACCTTTATTCGGGCGGCAACGTTTTCGCTATCGGCTACCCGACAACAACGGGCGCGTACCAGATTAACTACGGCGGCGGCAGTTGCGACATCGCAATCTCAAAATTTGACGCAAACGGCTCATTTTTGCATTTTTCCACATACCTCGGCGGCAGTTCAACCGATATTCCGCACAGCCTTGTCGTGAACGATAATGACGAGTTGTATGTGCTCGGATCGACTGGCTCATCTAATTTTCCGACTATGGCAGGCGCATTCGACAGCGTATTTCATGGCGGCTCTAACTATCTGTTGACCAATGTTTTATCATATAACAATGGTTCTGATATTGTTATATCAAAATTCAACAGCACCGGCACCTCATTGCTTGGCTCGACTTACCTCGGAGGGAGCAGCAATGACGGGTTGAACACGCCAGCCGGGCTGAAAAAAAATTATGCTGACGAAGTCAGAGGTGAGATTATTATCGACGAAAACAGCAATGTCTATGTTGTGAGCTCAACGCAATCCGCTGATTTTCCGACAACGCCGGGCGCGTTCTCCCAAACTTTCAACGGCGGGCTTCAAGACGGCTGTGTCGTGAAGATGAACCACAACCTCACAAACCTAATCTGGAGCACATATTTCGGCGGAAGTGGCAACGATGCGGCTTACAGCATTGTTCTTGCTGCCGATAAAAGCCTTTACGTCTGCGGCGGCACAAATTCAAACGATTTGCCTGTGTCAAACGGTTCTGTACAAGCAACTTACGCAGGTGGCAGCACAGACGGATATATCGCTCACATCAGCGAGAACGGCGATGTGGTGCCGCACTGCACTTACCTTGGTCAGGCAGGCTACGACCAAACCTATCTGATAAAAAATGACAGACACAATAATCCACACGTTTTCGGTCAGACCGATGCTGCGGGAACGGTGTGGGTAAAAAATGCCGGCTGGTACATTAACAACGGCGGGCAGTTCCTCACAAAAGTCACGCCAACTCTTGACTCCGTGATTTGGTCAACGGCGTTTGGGCGCGGCAACGCCGGAATTGACATCTCCCCGACTGCGTTATTGGTTGACCTTTGCAATAACATATACATGTCTGGCTGGGGAAGTCCTGTAACGAACAGCGGACAGGGTGGCACAGCTGGACTGCCGCTGACCGCGGACGCATTCCAGAACACGACCGACAACAACGACTACTATTTTATATGTATCAGCGATGACGCCTCATCTTTGGTTTACGCCACCTATTTCGGCAGTCCCAACGCCCGCGAGCACGTTGACGGCGGCACGAGCCGTTTCGACAACAAGGGACGTATCTATCAGGCGGTGTGCGCCGGTTGCGGCGGTTACGACGATTTCCCGACAACCCCAGGCGCATGGTCGCAGGACAACGGCAGCACAAACTGCAATATCGGAGTAATAAAATTCGACTTCAATCTTCCTGCTGTCATCGCGGATTTCAATATTCCGAACACAGTCTGCGCCCCTATTGATTTGGTTTTCAACAACACATCTCAAAGCATAAGCCCGAACACAAGCTACCATTGGGATTTCGGTGACGGCTACACATCCACATTGGAATTCCCGACACATCATTACTCACAATCAGGAGTTTACACAATTCAGTTGGTGGTTCAGGATTATGGCAGCTGTAATTTTGCGGATACAGCGACAAAACAGGTTGTGGTCTTAGCAAACTCAAACACCACTTTGGGGGCGGCAACCATCTGCAGCGGCGGGTTCGTTCAAATCGGCATTCCACCTGGCGGCGAAGGTCTCACATACAACTGGTCGCCTTCAACTGGTCTTAGCAATCCTGCGATTTCAAATCCTGTTGCAACGCCCAATAGCACAACATCTTACAATCTCTATATCTCTAACGGCGTTTGCATTGACACGCTCGTTCAAACCGTTTATGTCGAAAATCTTTCGGTTGCTTTGCCCGACACATTACACGCCTGCGCTGGCGAGTCGCTTGCAATCACGCCAACAATTACAGGGAACGGGAAAAATTATTATTGGTATAATACGAAACCTTTTGCGCAATATGTCAACACCAACACTTCGCAGGCGGCTTATAATGCGGTAAGCAATCAATCCACGATGTATTACCTAAAAGTTGTGAATGACTATTGTGAGGCGTGGGACAGCGTTTTTGTCGAGGTGAAGCCCTTCTCGGTGACACCGCCGCAGCCATACATTGTTTGTTACGGCGACACTGTAACCATTTCTGTAAACACTTCACCTTCCGGAACTTATTCTTACCAATGGTCGCCGACAGCAAATATTGTCGGAAGTTCGCAAGTGGCTGCTCCCGTTGTAAGGACTTTTTCAAGTGAGACTTATACAGTTGTGGTTACAGACGAGTATGGCTGTTCGCAAACCTCCAAAGTTGATGTTGTCATAAAGAAACTTGATTCGCAAGAGCAGATAAAGCATGTTTCGTGCTTCGGCGGAAGCGACGGAGCGATTTCCATAACGCCGTCAGGCGGTACGGCTCCGTATTTCTATAATTGGTCGAATGGCTGTGTCTCTTCTCAAATGGGCAATCTTACTGTCGGAACATACTCTGTGATAATTACAGACGCCTCAGGGTGCCGCACTCTCGACACGTTCCAAATTGTCCAGCCGCAGCAAATAGAAGTTAACCTGATAAGCTCTGTACCAGTTGAATGTGGTCAGATTTGCGATGGTGCGCTGTCGGTTGCGGCGACGGGCGGGACTGGCACATTCAGCTATCACTGGCTGCACGGTCAGAACGACAGCTTGGCAACAGGGCTCTGCGCCGGGATTTATTCTGTGAATGTCGTTGACGGAAACGGCTGCAGCATTACAGAATCATTTCCGCTTTCAGACAATTCAAATAATATTATTGATGTAGTCTCAGATTCTTTGCTTTGTATTAATGATTGTAACGCTTCAATCTCGCTTCTTCTTGATTTTCATGGCGACGACTATTCTCTTGTTTGGGACAACGGCGCGATTACAGAAAAAATCGACAGTTTGTGCGCAGGAACATATCATGCTCATATAGAAGTTGTTACTGGCTGCCGTTATGATTTTTACATTCCTGTTCAAGAAATTCCTGAACTGACTTTCGCAAATATTTTTTCTCAGACTCCGGCTTGTAATGGGGATCCTAACGGCGTGCTGACGCTGACAGCGATGGGAGGGACACAGCCCTACAATTTCGCATTGAATGAAGACAGTTGCGGCAACATTGTGGAAGGTCTTGTGGCTGGATATTACGCCATTACAGTGACAGATGCCAACGGTTGCCGCCACGACACGACAATCTTTTTGTCGCAGCCCGAACCGCTTGTCGCTGATGTAACTGTTTCATCTCCTCCGTGCCCCGAAGTTTGTAACGCAATCGCCCAAATTTTCGCCGATGGTGGCAATGCTCCGTATCACTATCAGTGGGATAACAACTCGCATCAGCCGACGCGGGAGAACCTTTGTGTCGGCGAATATTCCGTGAAAATTTCTGATATGCGCAACTGTGAAGTGACACTCCAATTTTCGATAAAGGATTCCTCACTTTTCCCTGATGAGGTCACAGCGTGGGCAAATGCCGACACCGTTTATGACGGAGACCACATTGATTTGCACGCAACCGAGTGGTCTGATTTCAGCTATCATTGGCAACCCGCAGTGGTTTCTAACGCAAATTCAGCCAACGCCTCTGCAACGCCGCAAACGTCAACAACATACATCGTTACTGTTAAAGACCAATATGGCTGTGAGAAAAAAGACAGCGTATTTGTCTATGTGATAGAGGTTTTATGCGAGGAGCCTTACATTTTTGTGCCTAACGCTTTTTCGCCAAATCATGATAGGAAAAATGACATTTTGTTCGTAAGAGGCGAATTTATCGACACTTTTATTTTCAGAATATACAATCGTTGGGGAGAAATGGTTTTCCAAACCACAAACCTTAATGTGGGTTGGGACGGCACGTACAAAGGGAAAGATTGTACCACAGGAGTTTACGATTATTATTTGGAAGTGAATTGCTTGGGTTACAAAAAGTTTTTCAAAAAAGGTAATGTAACCTTGTTAAGATGATTACTTACAATATTTTGTCATCTGCCGAATCTGCAAAATCCGAAGAAGTTCTCACCGCCTCTTTTTGCCACCGCACAAGCCCTAACACAGAAAATATTGTGTATGCGATGTAAAAAAGAGCAATCGGCCAGTCTTGTATATAGATATTCGCTATCAAGTATAATGCGTTAACGATAATCCAAAAAATCCACTGTTCAGCCACTTTTCGCGCAAGTAAATACATTCCGACAATACCAAGAGAAGTGGATACAGCCTCGCTAACCCATATCAGAACCGCTCCAAAATTAAGGTCGGCAGTAACATACGGATTGAATTTCCTGACAAATAAAAGCAAAGGAATGGTAAGCACCACACTGCTTATAATGACTGGCAACCACCATGATTTCCTCATTCGTGTAATTTTGTACTCCCCCTGTTTTTCCGCTTCACGCTTCCATGTCACAAGTCCGTAAATGTTTGCAAAAAGATAGTACAGCCAAGTTACAGACCAAGCATAAAAACCTTGTAACCAGAATATTGTGAGATAACACAGCGACCAGACAATCCCTGTAGGCCAAAGGGCTATTTTCGCCGTATATTCATAATACATATAGGCAAACCCCAATAAGGTTCCTATAATTTCTATAACAAAAATATAATTTTCTAAAAACCAAGCTATTATCTCATTCATATTAATAAAATACTACTCTTTCTTTTGCAGATATTTTGAGAAAGGAATGGTGATAAGCGGCACAAAGAATGCTTCAATCGCAGTTTCTATCGGTGTGCCTATAAGCACTATTGTGGCAATATCTTTCCATTGCATCTCGAAAGCTGAAAGCCCAATAGGAGCGAAAGCTAAAATCTCGAATAAAGCGTTATCAACAAACTGCCCTAAAATAGTGGATACCACAGCACGGAATGTGAAACGGAAGCCGTTGTCGTTATTGTGACGTATCGCAATTTTTTTCAACCTGTCAATAATGTGCACATTAACCAGATTTCCTAAGTAAAATGCTATTGCTGAAGATATTATAGTACGCGGGCCATTATTGAAAATATATTTGAAATGTTCGTTTTGCTCGGCATATTCAGGCAATGTGGGAATGTAAACCTCCAACGCCGCGACAATGCTTATGCAAAACGCCACAATTGTTGCGATGCCTGCCACAAGTTTCGCGGTAAGCTTACCGTAAACCTCTGTGATAACGTTCGCAATGAGGAAAACCAACCAGCTGATGAAGAGCCCGCCATCCATCCAAGTCAAAACAGTGCCAAATCCTAACGGCTTGACACACAGAATATTCATCATCACTGCAACTACACAATAAGTTCCTGTAAGCGCGAGTAGCCACTGCGTTTTATTTAATTGAAAACTCTCTTTAAATGATTTTAACCCCATTACTTTTTATTTTTCTGCAACATGCTTTTAATTTCATTCAATTTCATAAGTGCCTCAACTGGTGTGAGCGAATTTATATCAATATCAAGAAGTTCGTCTTTTATATCAAGCAGAAGCGGGTCATCCAACGTTATAAAACTCATCTGGAATCCCGGTTCTTTTTTCTTGATTTGCGGTGCGGCTTCGTTTTGCTCGGTACGGCTTTTTTCAAGCTCTTTCAGGATTTCGTCAGCGCGGTTTAGCACTTGTTGCGGCATTCCAGCCATTCGCGCCACATGGATTCCGAAACTGTGCTCGCTACCGCCCGGCTCAAGTTTGCGCATGAAGAGGATCTTGTTGTTGACTTCCTTCACAGAAACATGGAAATTCTTGATTCGCGGGAACTGCGCCGCCATGTCGTTAAGCTCATGATAATGTGTGGCGAAAAGCACTTTCGCACGATGACGGCGGTGCTCATGCAGATATTCCGCGATTGCCCACGCTATTGAAACGCCATCGTAAGTGCTTGTGCCTCTTCCAATTTCGTCTAACAGAATAAGACTCCGGCTTGAAATGTTGTTTAGAATACTCGCCGTTTCGTTCATCTCAACCATAAAAGTTGACTCGCCGGTCGATATGTTGTCGGAGGCACCGACACGCGTAAAGACTTTGTCCACGAGCCCGATTTCAGCAGATTCAGCGGGGACAAAACAACCAATTTGAGCCATGATGACAATCAGTGCGGTCTGCCGCAACAAAGCCGATTTACCGCTCATGTTCGGTCCCGTGATTATTATTATCTGCTGGTGCTCGTTGTCGAGATAAATGTCGTTAGCAATGTACCGCTCTCCCGGAGGCAGCTGCGTTTCAATGACCGGATGCCGCCCGTTTTTTATTTTTATGGCATCGTCTTCGTTGATATGAGGTTTTATGTAGTTGTTTTCGTTTGACACTGCGGCGAAGCACAGCAGCACATCAAGCCGTGCAATCAGTTTAGCGTCGAGTTGCAGCGGCGTCACATAATCCAACAAGCTGTTTAAAAGCTCGTTATATAATTTCGCCTCCAAAATTTCTATCTTCTCCTCCGCGCCGAGGATCTTGCTCTCCAACTCTTTAAGTTCCTCTGTCACATAGCGTTCGGCATTTGTAAGTGTCTGTTTTCTAATCCATTCCTGTGGAACACGGTTTTTATGTGCGTTTGTGACTTCAAGATAATATCCGAAAACGTTGTTGAATCCGA
>CACYHL010000072.1 GCA_902774205.1 uncultured Bacteroidota bacterium
GCCGCAGCGGCGTCGGGCGACGCGGCCGGTACCGCGGCAAACGCCGGAAGCGCCGCGCCGAGCAGCAGCATAAAAACCAGCAGCAGCGAGATCGCGGATTTTGTTTTCATAATAAGCCCTTCTTTCCCGAATTTTATTTATACTTGCCGAAAAAACGGTTTTTTTGTAACATTATCCTTTTTTTATTATACCGAAACCCCATACGTGAATCAATACGTTTTCACCGGTTGCGGCAAAAAAAAGCTCCTCACGGTTTTTCGTGTAACAGAGTTTTCGGTCAAGCCTTTTTCAAAAGGCTTGCGGTTTCCAAAGGCGGAGCCTCTGGTTGCCGCCCGCAGGCGGCGAAATCTCTTCACAAAAAAGGGGCTGTAAAAAAAGTCCCGAAAAAAAGAAGACTGCAATCACGGAAAAACCGGGACTGCAGCCTTTTTTGTGGTATAATTTTAGTTGCTATGAAAAACACACCACAAGAATATTTTACACCAATTCAACTGAGATTAGCCTGCCGTAAATACTGGAGCCGAAGTTGAAATTGCGCGTCAGCAGCATGTTGACGATAGAAAACCTGTCCCGGTGCTTGATGCCGGAGCAGGTTTTCACGATTACGGGGGCAGAAAGCCCTTATATTGCAATAAATCGGGGTAAAAAATGAACCCCACTATATTAAAATCTAATCTTCCTGAATTTCAAAGGCGATAGCCCTGTTTCTTTTTTGAAAAAGCAGATAAAATTTGGTGTGCTGTTGAAACCGCACTGATAGGCAATTTCGCTGACGGGTTGGTTTGAATTTATCAACAGTTCCTTTGCTTTATCAAGGCGAACAGATAAAAGATAATCGTAGGGTGAAAGCGCCGTGCTATCCTTAAAAATCCTTGAAAAATATGAAGGGCTTAAGTTAACCGTCCTTGCGATTTGTGAAACGCTTAAACTTTTTTGATAGTTCTGCTTTATATATTCCTTTGCAACTTCTGTTAACGAGAGTGTTGCTTCGTTTGCAGAGCTCTGCGTGTCAAGCATACGCATCAGCATTTTGAAAACTGCTTCCGATTGCTGTGCTTCGCTGTCTGCATTTATAACAGCAAAAATGTTTCGGCTGACAAAGTCGGGGCATTTTAATTTTTTGCCCTTTACGCTAATAATCTCTTCAAAAAGTTCGCGGGAATTACCGCCGTCAAAATGCAGCCATAAGGTGTGTGCCGATGTGTCAGTGAAATATCTGTGCGGCTTGTAACAGTCAACAAGTAATGCTTCGCCGATCTGTACTGTCAAACTCTCGTGCTTGATTTCGCCGTCCAGCACGCAGATAATCAGAAAGCTGTTGTACTGCTCTCGGTTTACTTCGTATTCATCATTACAGTAAAATTCGCCTGCACACAGCGGATAATAGTAAAGCCGTTTGGCAGTGCCCGACGGTGTGTAAAAATGCATATATGAACCGCGCTCAAGTCCGTTTCCTATCAGTCTCATGATACTACAGCAGGATTTCTAAATTTTTTGAAAGATTATCAAAACAAATCCGTTGATTAATATTATATAATGGAAATGTAAGAATGTCAACGAAGGTGATATTTATGAACACAAAATCTAAAGTTTGGGAAGAAACAGTAGTTATTCCTACCTATGAGGCAGCAGAGCCTGACAGAAATCCGCTGTTTCTTGAAAAGCGTGTGTATCAGGGCAGCAGCGGCAAGGTTTATCCGCACCTTGTTATTGACAAAATCAGCGATGAAAAAATTGACAAAGGATACAAAGCGGTATTCCTTGAAAATGATTATCTCAAGATAATGATTCTGCCCGAGCTCGGTGGCAGAGTGCAGAGAGCGTTTGATAAAACAAGGAACTACGATTTTGTCTATTACAATCATGTAATAAAGCCTGCGCTTGTAGGATTGGCAGGACCTTGGATCAGCGGTGGCATTGAATTTAACTGGCCGCAACACCATCGCCCGAGCACCTTTGACGAGGTGAACTATACTTTTTTTGAAAATGAGGATGGCAGCGCAACGGTTGTTGTGAGTGAATACGAGAATATGTTTCATACCAAGGGAGAGACGGAGTTTACTCTCTATCCCGACAAGGCGTATTTAGAGCTGAAAAATCATCTCTTTAACCGCACGCCTGTAAAGCAGACCTTTCTTTGGTGGGCGAATCCTGCCGTGGCGGTTAACAGCAATTACCGCAGTATCTTTCCGCCTGATGTGACTGCAGTTATGGATCACGGCAAGCGAGATGTTTCCACTTTCCCGATTGCAACGGGAACCTACTACAAGGTGGATTATTCAAGGGGCGTTGATATTTCACGTTACGACAATCTGCCTGTACCTACCTCTTATATGGCGGCTAAAAGCGATTTTGATTTTGTCGGCGGTTATGATGACGGCGTGAAAGCGGGTCTGCTCCATATTGCCGACCATCATATTTCACCGGGTAAAAAGCAGTGGACCTGGGGCAGCGGTGATTTCGGCAAGGCATGGGATAGAAATCTGACCGATGAGGACGGTCCGTATTTTGAACTGATGACAGGCTGCTTTACAGACAATCAGCCGGATTTCAGTTATATTGCGCCTTTTGAGGCAAGAGATTTTACGCAGTATTTTATGCCGTACCACGACTTGGGGCAGGTGCATAATGCGAACAAGGATTTGTCGCTTCATCTTGATGTAAGCGATATGATAACCGTTACGCTTTACTGCTCTGGTACGCTCGGCAAATGCGATGTGAATATCAATGAGTTTTATAAAAAATCCTTTGACTTTCAGTGCGCAAACACATATGAATTTTCTATCCCGAATAACAACCTGAAAATCGAAGATATAAAAATCACCGTCACAAAGGACGGCAGAGAGATTTTAACCTTTGACGGCAATGTGAAAAAGCACGATATACCCGAGCCTGCCAAGGCGGCGCCGCTGCCGCAGGACTGCAAAACAAACGAGGATTTATACCTTTACGGCACGCATATTGAGCAGTACCGCCACGCAACTCGCAGAGCCGAGGATTACTATCTTGAGGGCTTGCGCCGCGATAAAACAGATATGCGGCTGAATAACGCCTACGGTATGCTCCTGTTCAAAAAAGGATATATTAGAGAAAGCGAGCAGTATTTCAGAAATGCCGTTGAAAAGCACACGCGCTCGAATCCGAACCCGATTAGCGGAGAGTATTATTATAATTTGGGCTTGTCGCTGTTTTATCAAGATAGGTTAAACGAAGCCTTTGACGCGTTTTATAAAGCGGTCTGGAATGCCGATACGCAGGCAAATGCATATTACTTTTTGGCGCTGATTCAGTCAAAGTTCGGCAACACAGAAAGCGCCGTTGCTTTTACCGATAAGGCGTTGATATTCAACGCCCACAATTTTTCCGCAATGAATCTGAAATCACTGCTGACCGGCGAAAAGAGCGAGGCAGTAAAGTATGACAGCCTGAACATTCTTGCGCTTTTCATTAACGGCGAGGATATTAAAAAGCACATTATCAACCCGAATATGCTTATTGATTTATCGCTTGAATTGTGGCTTGGCGGTTTCAATGAAAAGGCGTTTGAGCTGCTTAATCTCTGCAATGATCCGTTTCCGCTTCTTGATTATTACCGCGCATTTTACAGCGGTGACAAGGCGTATCTTGAAAATGCGTTTTCTGATACCCCTTACTGTTGCTTCCCCAACAGGATAGAGGATATAGCCGTACTCGAATACGCTATCGAAAATAACAACGCTGACTTCAAAGCTCCGTACTACCTCGGCTGCCTGTACTTTGACAAGGAACGCCATGAGGACGCGATAAAGTGCTTTGAGATGTCCATAGCTCGAGGCGCAGATTTTGCAACGCCGTATCGCAATCTTGCGCTGCTTGAATACAATGTAAAACACAACAAAAAGACAGCACTTTCCTTAATGGAAAAAGCGTTTTCACTTGATGAGAACGACGCAAGAATTCTCTACGAGCTTGACCTGTTGAAAAAGAGAATCGGCGTAAAGCCGAGTGAAAGGCTTGTTTTTTTGAAAAAGCATTTTGATATTGTAAAACTGCGTGACGATTTAACGCTTGAATACATCACACTGCTTAATTTGATAGGCGAATACCAAAAAGCGCTTGATATGATAATGAGCAGAAAGTTTCATCCGTGGGAGGGCGGCGAAGGCAAAGTGCCTGAGCAGTATATTTTCAGTAATATTGCCCTCGGCACACCTGAAAGCACTTTCACCTACCCCGAAAATCTCGGCGAGGGCAAGCTCTACGGTGCACAGGAAAACAGGCAGAATTACTATATGGGACTGAAAACGGGAAACGCTGAATATTTTGAAAAAGCGTCAACGGGACTTTCCGAGCCAGCCTCGGCAATGTACTATAACGACCAACCGCCCGAAACGATTTTCTATCAGGGTATGGCACTGCTGAAGCTCGGAAGAACAGACGAAGCAAACGAACGATTTGACAAGCTGATTGCCTATGCAGACGAACATATTGATGATGAAATCAGCATTGATTATTTTGCCGTTTCACTGCCTGATTTACTTGTGTTTGACGAGGATTTGAATATTAAAAACAAGCTTCACTGTATGTTTATGAAGTCGCTCGGCTTATACGGCAAGGGCAAAAAAGAACAGAGCAAAAAACTATTTGAAAAGGCACTTGGAATAAATCCAAACACCTTCCAAATCGCAACACATTACAACTTACTTTTCAAGGAGAACTGACTATGAGATACGACAAAACGCTGAACCGCTGGAGTTTTTCTCTCGGTGATTACAATGCAAATGTGACTGTTCCGCATACCTGGAATGTGGACGATGAGGTAATGAAGCACAGAGGCAGTGCCACCTACGAAACTGCTGTTTTTATCGGCTCTGAATTTGAGGGCAAAAAGTGCTTTTTGCAGTTTAACGCCGTTTACCATACTGCAAAGATTTATATGAACGATGCTTTTGTCGGCGAACACAGCCGCTCGGGCTTTACGTCATTTAAGGTTGATATTGCAAACGCAGTAAAATTCGGTGAAGAAAATGTGATTAAAGTTGAGGTCGATAATACACACACGGATAATATGCTCCCTCACGGCGATGACTTTGACTGGGCAGATGACGGCGGTATTATCCGCCGCGTTACCCTGCAAATCCGTGAACCCGACGGCATAGAATATGCGCATATTACCGAACAGATTGACAGTATACAAAACGGCTTTGCAAGCGGCATGCTGAATATTAAAACGAATACCGACAAACCTTGCACCGTTAAGTTATATGATTATTCAAACGGTAAGCTTGTTTTCCAAAGCGACAGTTTGAATATACCCTTTGAAAACCTTAAACTCTGGTCGTGCTACTCTCCGAATTTATATACCGTCACGCTTGAAACCGATAACGATGTCTATGAAACAAGAATCGGTATCCGAAAATTTGAAACCAAGGGCGAGAAGGTTTACCTCAACGGTGAAGAAATTTATCTTAAAGGCTGCGAGTGGATGCCCGGTTCACATCCCGATTTCGGTATGGCGGAACCGCTTGACCATAGCATAAAATGCTTAAAACAACTCAAAACAGCAGGCTGTGTGTTCACACGCTTTCACTGGCAGCAGGACAGTGCGCTTTTTGATTGGTGTGACGAAAACGGATTGCTTGTGCAGGAAGAAATTCCGTACTGGGGTTATCCGAAGCAAGCAACGCCGCTTCAGCTCGATATTGCAAAGCAGCAGGCAGACGAAATGATGCATTTTCATTTTAACCATCCGTCGATTGTCTGCTGGGGCGTCGGCAACGAACTCGGCGCAGAAACCGTGCCCACTATTCAGTACGTCAAGGATATGGTGCAGTATTTTAAGACATACGATAAGCGTCGTCTTGTGAACTATGTTTCCAACACCCTCAGCAGAGTGGAAAATGCTGAAAAGGACGATGCCGCCCTTTACGGCGATATCGCTATGTGGAACGATTATCTCGGACTTTGGGAGCCGAGCGACGACATAATAAATCATATGCTTCGCACCTGCAAAAAGGCGGAGGGAATGCCATTGCTTGTGTCGGAATTCGGACTTTGTGAGCCGCATTTCAAGGGCGGCGATACGGAGCGCGCACGCATTTTGGAAGGGCGCCTTGCGATGTATAAGCAAATTCACAACATCTGCGGTTATATGTGGTTTTCGCTAAACGATTACCGCACGCACTGCGGTGAGGAGGGAGCGGATAAACTCCGTCGCCGCGTCCACGGTTCAACGGATTTATACGGCAACGAAAAGCCGTCATACCGCTTGCTTTGCAAGTTGCAGAAGGGATAAGCTTTGTATTTGAGGATAACTTGTTCCAAGATATGTGTACACTTGATTGGTCAAAAAAGACATTTAAGCTTTACTTTCCATTTATGAAAGTTGTCAACCCTTCAGATAACATAGATCTGCTAAAGCGGGATTCACGTGGGAATAATCGGTATTGGAATAAGGTTTTTACCTTTAATGAGAGAACCGTACTGATAACAAGTGAATGGTATAAAGAAAGCAAGCCACTTTTTATATCCTGGTTTAATTCTTTGGCTTGTACCAATGGAGTTTCTTAAAAAACGAGATCAAAAGCAAACAACCACAATCCAATTATTCTCTTTCCGCTGATAATGTGAAAAATCTTTAGCGGCATCTTCTGAAGAATAATCTTACAATACAAAAAGACAGATGTAAATGCTTCTGGCAAAAACGTAACCGATACATTTTTCACGTTTTTACGATAACAATCACAATTTTAACGATTACCCCCACGATTTCACGATTACGGGGACAATTTTACGATTACCCCCACGTTTTTACGATTACTGTAATAATTGCCGTAATCAAGAACTAAAAAAATGATAGAAAACCTCCACCGGGCGCTGAATACCGGAGCAGGTTTTCACGATTACGGGGCTGAAAAGCCCTTATACTGCAATAAATCGGGATAAAAAATGAACCCCACTGAAATTCTATCAAAATTTCAGTAGGGTTATGGTGCCGGTGGCGGGGGTCGAACCCGCACGGGTGATTAGCCCATTGGATTTTGAGTGCTTAAGGGAATAGCGACAACACTTCCCTGAAAATATCCGTTATACGGAAGCTGACGGAAGCTTGTTCCCCTTGAAAAATCGGCGATTGATGGGGCACTCCTTCCAAAATATCCATTTTCCCTTACCCTGTAATAATTTTCAGCACTTTGGAAAAGCGTTGGAAATCGGAGGACATTCGGAGGACACAAAAACGGGTTTCAATAGCGTTTTGACAGGAGAAAACCAAATAGATGGATATTTGGTAGGACATTCACACAAAAACACTATTTTCATAAAAACATCGTATACGGTGCTTTCATCTGCCGTTGATAATACTATCTGAAAGGACTGTATATCCAGATCATCCGGAATCCAAAGGTTACCGCAATAATAAATACTGTCTTATACCGCTTCCGGCAGCTCTTTCTTCTTTCGGCCAGGTGTTTTCTGTTTCGTTTTATGTTTTTGCTCGGCTTCCTGCCGCTTGCGTTCTTCCGCGCGTTGGCGGCGGCGTTCGTATCGCTCGTTTTCGATTTTACCGATTGTTACAAAATCCGTATCGGCGAAAAAATCGGTTTCGTGCAAGTAGCCGCGCAGCTTTTTATACGCCTTTTTCAGTGTGTTGGCTACGGTTTTTGCGGTACACTGATGAAAAACGGCAATATCCGTATTCATCATCGGTTTGCGCATTTTGTATGTTTTGTTGCCGTCCTTATCTTCAGTAAGTACGAGCGTCCCGTAGCAATCCACGCAGAAGCCGCAGGATGCGGCGATCATCATACGTTCCTTGAGCGACAGACGCTCAAACGCGCCCCACAGCGCATTGTCCCGCATGTCAAGAAAGAGCTTCTGCTCGGGCGTGGGATCGAACGATTCGACCCATTCCTCTTCGGTTTCATTGCCTTCGGCGTCTGCAACGGGCTTTGTTAAGGTCTCCATGTGGGAATTCAGATCGGCGGCCAGCAGGATCTCTTTTGCGTGCTTTTCGGTCAGTTGAATTTCATCGGCTACTACCGTAAGCCGCTGCTCATAGGACAGATCGGCGTTTTTCTTGTATATGCCCATCGTTTTCTTGACGCGGCGGTGCTGCTTGTCGTTCTGGATCGTATAACCTGAAATCAGGAGAGGCAGTTCGTCATACAGCGCCCGCTTGACCTCATATTCCTTGAACTTCATAAAATGATTGCCAACGGTGGGGTCATATTTCTGCAGCGCCTCATAAAGCCCCATTGCAAAGGCAATCTTCAGGTCTTCAAGTCCCGAGAACAGATAGTTCTCCGCCATCTGCGCCTGACACTTCTCCGTCATGGTATGCTCGTAGAAGTGCAGGATCCAGAAGTAATATTTCTCATTGCCGGTCTCTGCATACAAACGCGCAAGCTCGTCGTAGCCGGGGAACTCTTCCGGCGCGGTTCCACAAAAGAACATCCGATGCGTTATGAAGGTATCGACCTCTGCATCGTTTTCAAGCGGTTCCGAAGAATACTCTTCCTCCGTAATCAGGTCTTCGTCTTCCTCGTTATTGTCCTTTTCTTCTTCGTTTTCTGTATCCTCGTCATCCCCGTCATCATCATAATCGTTATAACGGGAGTATCTGTCGTATTTTCTGTATCTGTACAATTTCTTCTCCTTATGCCGAT
>CACYHL010000073.1 GCA_902774205.1 uncultured Bacteroidota bacterium
CGATGTGCACATCGTCTCTACGGTTGCGTCATCAATCCCTGTCGTCACCTGCATTTCCAACAACGTATCGGGCCAATACAGGGTTTCATTCCAACTGCGTATCAGGTTGTAGGCGATCACACTTGTCCAATTGTACCCAATTGTTGTTCGCATCACGCCCTGTGAAGGTGAGGGTTACTGTTTGCGGGAATGCACTGCAAAAAACAAACATCGCAACGATAAAAATGGAAATTTTTCATGTTATTGTGATTTTTAATTATTTAATGATTCAATTATATCATTCTGTGAATTATAATTATAAGTCATTCCGCCTTCTCAATGCCAATCACATACGAGGTGGTTTTGCCGTTTACGGTGACTTGAAGGTCCATTATGTCCCAGTCTTCCTGATGCTTGTCGAACTGTATCTCGATGTCGCGCGGCTTGGCTCCGATTTTCTTAGTCTTAACAACCTCATAATTGTCCCTGCGCGATTTGAATTTCAACTCAACAACTTGCGATTTTTTTGAGTTTATGTCTATGAAAATCTTATATTTGGTTGCCTTGCAAGCCACATAATTCAGAATCGTGACATCATCGTTTTTCTTGCTGTATAATATATTGTATGCTTTCATAAAGTCGGTGATGCCGTAGCCGAGAGCGGCATCGGGGGAGTCGTACTGAGAGCCAGCACGTCTCACAGCATCCATAATCTCATAGTTCGTCTTTTCTGGGAATGCCTGCCACAGCGCAGCCACCATGCCCGAAAGCAGGGGAGAGGAGAAGGAAGTTCCAGAAGCTATAGTTGTATATCCCTTTGTATTAGACACTTGCGTGTAGGCACCAACCGCGCAAGCGTCAGGTTTTACGCGGCCGTCCGCTGTCGGACCGAAAGAGCTGAAATCAGCTTTTTGCCCGTTCAAGTATGTTCCTCCAACGGTGAGTATGTCGTTTGCGTCAGCGGGTGCTCCAATGTAATGCCACGATTTGCTGCCTTCATTGCCCGCACTGTTGCAGATGATCATGCCACGCTTAGCCGCCATAGTCGCCGCCCGCGAAGCACGGCTGACTTTTCCGTTCAGGTCAGAGTATTTCCGCAGATGCACTAATGAGTCGTCAAATTTTGTGTAGCCAAGCGATGAGTTCAGCACGTCAACACCCAAACTATCTGCCCACTCAACTCCCGCGACCCAATTGTCCTCCTCAACCTTATGCTCGCTTCTTTCATCTTCTGTTTTGGCAAGATAGACCGCCACATCAGGCGCGGAGCCGATGATTTCACCATCAATTTGCGCAGCAATGCAGCTTAAAACCATCGTTCCGTGCGACCCCCTTTTGAAGACATTCTCCTCTGGCATGACAAAGTTTTTAACACCGAGCAATCTGTTTTCCTGTCTCAATTTCTTGAAAGGCTTGATTGTGTCAACATTGTGGAATCCCGCATCCATAATCATCATCACCATTCCCTTGCCAGTGTAACCCAATCTGTGCAGCCACTGCATGTTGTTCAATTCAATCTGTCCTTTACTGCGACCATACTGGTATTCAACACTTTGCGGCGTTTTGTTGTATGCTTTCAAGAATTTTATCTCTGTGAATTTTCTGTTAGTGTCAACCTTAAAAACCTCAGCTGAGTCAATGAGTATCGTCTTTTCAGAGAAACGCACAAAACTTATCTCCCTGATTTTTTCTTCCAAAAGTGTGTCCTCCGAATAAATTGTGATGCCATTCAGCCATTTCGATTTCGTCAGCAGAATATTGCTTTTGTCTGTTTTGAGAATACTGTCAATATAATTGCGGTTTACCGGCAAATCTTCCTCAGTAATGGCAATCCCGTATTGTTTGCGCCGCTCAATGCTCCGCTGCGACAAGAATTTTTCGGGATTGTTAATGCTGTACGGACTTTCGTTTTTGTCTGTAAACTCAATCCAGTATTTCGCTGATTTCTGCGCCATTGTCTGCATTGAAAAACATAACGGCAGAATAATTAAAAAAAGTTTTAAAATATTATCAGTCAATCTTTTCATAGGTCTGAAATGTTATATCAAAATTATTATTATTGTTTTTTCTGATGAAATTTTCTTCAATAAGCCGCCAATGCGTGAAATCTGTTATCGGGAAAAAAGTGTCGGCGGCAAAAGAGCCATTTACCTTTGTGAGATACATTTTACTTGCAATTTTCTCAAATGCCGCATAGACTTTTGCTCCGCCGATGACAAACACCTCATTTTCAACGTTTTGACTCATGGCAACTGCTTCTTGAAGGTCTCCCGCAATTTCAGCGTTGTCACCAATAAGCTGCGGATGTGTCGTCATCACTATGTTTCGGCGATTTGGCAACGGTTTTACCGACAGTGAGTCCCATGTCTTTCTTCCCATAATCACCGTGTGCCCAACCGTAAGTTCCTTGAACCGCTGCATGTCAGCCGGCAAATTCCACGGCAACCGGCCATTAATGCCAATCTCGGAATTTTTTCCCATTGCTGATATGATAGCGTATGTGAGCATTTTGAATTAGGAGTTAGGAGTTGGGATTTTTTCTCCTTTCAGGGTTGCGGCAGTACAGTCAGTGATCTTCACGTTCACATAGTCGCCTTTTTTGTGATTTCCCTTGTCGAAAACGACTACCTTGTTTTGGCTGTTGCGCCCGAAAAGCTGATCTTCGGAGCGGCGCGAAGTCCCTTCAACCAAAACCTCAAACACTTTGCCGACATCTTGCTTGTTGCTCTCCAATGAAAGCTGCTGCTGCAAAGCGATAATCTCCTCTATACGGCGCGATTTCACATCATCAGGGACATCATCTTCATATTTTTTTGCCGACATGGTGCCCTCGCGCACAGAATATTTGAACATGTATGCTGACGCGAACCCCACCTCACGCATGAGCGAAAGTGTCTCTTTGTGCTGCTCCTCAGTCTCACCGCAAAATCCTGTTATTATGTCAGTTGCAAGCGAACAATCGGGCATTATCTCCCTGATTTTCGCAACACGCTCAAGGTAATATTCGCGAGTGTAAACACGGTTCATTTTCTTCAGCACCTCGTTGCTTCCCGATTGGACTGGCAGATGAATGAACTTGCATATATTCTGATACTTAGCCATCACGTAAAGCAGTTCATCTGAAATATCTTTCGGGTGGGAGGTTGCGAAACGCACACGCACCTCAGGACTAAGCTGCGCCACCATCTCCATAAGGTTCGCAAAGGTTATCTTTTTATCGTCTTTCTGCCAAAGGTATGAATTAACATTCTGTCCGAGAAGAGTAATCTCTTTGTAACCTTTTGATAATAAGTCTTTTGCTTCGTTTATAATAGTTTCGGGGCTACGGCTCCGTTCACGTCCGCGTGTGTAAGGCACAACGCAGTATGAGCAGAAATTGTTGCAGCCACGCATTATTGAAATGAATGCGGAGACACCGTTTGCGGCGTAGCGCACCGGCAAAATATCATCGTAAGTCTCACTTTTCGACAATTCAACATTAAACGCGATCTCCTCTGTTTCAGCTTTTTGTATAAGAATAGGCAACGTTCTGTACGCATCAGGGCCGGCAATGAAATCAAGCACTGAGCCGTTACCAAGGAGAGTCTCTTTAAGTCTTTCAGCCATACAGCCTAAAAGTCCAACAAGCATTCCCTGTTTTTTCCTTTTTAAAGCGGCAAGCTCTTTCAGTCTTTTGTGGATCCGCTGCTCCGCATTGTCGCGGATGGAACAGGTGTTTATCAAAATCAAGTCAGCGGCGGCCTCATCGTCTGTTATTTCATATTCATCAGAAAGAATTGAAGCAACAACCTCACTATCAGCGACATTCATCTGGCAGCCGTAGGTTTCTATGAAGAGTTTTCTCATAACATTTTCAGATTATCAGTTATCAAATTTTTCTTTCAGATATTGCGCGCACTCCTCAAAAGTTGCAAAAGTTGACTCTTCTTTCACAAGGTCAGGTATCACTTTCAACGTCTTCAGCATTGCTTTCGGTTGAGGCTGGATTCTCGTCATAAGCACTTCTATCCCTTTGTCTTGCAAGTCTTTAATGGCAGTTTCCATGGCATACGCGCCCGATTGGTCGATAAAAGCAACAAGTTTCATTCTTATTATCACAATCTTCATGGTGTCAGGAACACTATGCATAATTTCCTGAAAACGGGTTACTGAGCCAAAAAAGATAGGTCCGTTAAGGCGGACAATGTAAATATGGCGCTTTATTTCATCGGTTAGCTCAGCCTCGTCAGCCCAAGGGGAGGTGCGGTCGAAAGAAGTCAGCCCGTGCGACTCATAACTGTTCTCAACGATGTCGCTCGTGTGCTTCATGAAGAACACACAGCTTATCACCATTCCGATTCCAACTGCGACCAGCAGGTCGATGAAAACAGTGAGCAGCAGTACTATAACCATCACGAAAGCATCAGCGCGCGGAATTTTGAAAAGATCCTTCAGCCCTTTAAAGTCAATAATGCTGATACCGACTGTAATTAATATTCCTGAAAGGACAGAGAGCGGGACATACTTGACAAAACTGCCGAGTCCGAGTAGAATACCGAGCAGAAGAAGAGCGTGAACCATGCCCGAAATGCGTGATGAGCCACCGCTTTTGACATTAACCACTGTACGCATTGTGGCACCGGCGCCCGAAAGTCCGCCGAAAAGCCCTGCCATCATGTTGCCTATTCCCTGACCGATTAATTCGCGGTTGCTGTTGTGCTTTGTCTTTGTAATGTTGTCCGCAACAACCGATGTGAGCAGTGTGTCTATGGAGCCAAGCCCTGCAAGTGTCAGTCCCGGTATAACCGACATGTTTATCACCACAGGCCAGTTTATGGACGAAAGGTCAATTCCATTCTGTAAGAAGATAGGGAGTGGGAAGCCTGAAGGGATTTCACCGATAGTAAGATCGAAATCCTTGAAAAAGACTACGGAGATAACGGATACGATAACAAGCGCGACCAATGTCGCCGGGATTTTTTTCGTTATGAGCGGGAAAAGATAAATTATTGCAATGGTAGCCAGTCCGAACAGCAGTGCGAGATGGTTGAATCCGTCGATTTTATCTGGTAATTGTGTGATCATGTCAACGATAAGCACGGGTGATTTGAGGCCAAACAGCGGGTAAATCTGCTGAAGGATGATGATGATACCGATACCGCTCATGAAGCCGGAAAGTACAGGGTAGGGGATATAGCGTATGTATTTGCCTATCTTGATGATTCCGAATAAGATTTGGAACAATCCGCAAAAGAGTCCCGCCAAAGCCATGGCGACAAGCACTGTGCTGATATCATGTGTCTGGGTGGAGGCCCAAATTGTTGAGATGAAAGATGAAGTTATAACCGTCATCGGGCCGGTGGGACCGCTGATTTGCGAAGGTGTGCCTCCGAAGAGAGCCGCGAAAAATCCCAGCATCATCGCTCCGACAAGTCCTGCCAACGCTCCAATTGCCCCGATATTTGGAATTTCCTGCGCATCTATAACCCCAAATGCCTGAATACCAAAGGCCAACGCTAACGGCAGTGCAACAATGCCGGCGGTGAGTCCTCCAAAAATGTCACCTTTTAGATTTTTAGTAATTGAGGAAAATTTTGCCATATATTTATTTTATTTAATCTATTGATTATAAATGAAATATTCTAATATTTGCCATGTGTTTTGATGCTGCCGCCACGCTTCACGCTGCTTCGTGTCCTGTTGTGTTTAATAATCGTGTAGCGAACGCTGAAATTCAAGAAATTGAAGTCGAAAGCGGGAATGAAATCCGTGCGGTAACTGTATTTGTCGCTAATTCCCTTTGATTCAACGTTATACTTATGAGTATATGCATAAAATCCTGGGCGCGCGTCAACTTGCAGCGTTATTGGGTGTCCCGGTACTTTATACTCAACGCCGCCGATAAGATTCAAACCGAAGAAAAACGGATAGTGGCTTTTGGTGTAGCCGCCATAGCTGCGGGAGCCTCTAAGATAGCTGTTTTCTGGTATCAAACCGATTCCGGAGTTCAGACCGCCGCCAACAAACCAGTACAGGTCTTGGGTCGCCATGCCGACATACATGAAATTCACAGCGCCTTTCAGGTTCACGCCCGTGTACCAGTTCCACGACAGCCCCGCATCGCCCTGAAGCGCGAAATCGGAACTCAAATAGCCTTTATAGGAAAAGCCGTTTATAAATCCAATAATGCCGCCGAAACTGTTGCTGTATGGTTTCGACCTGTCTTGCGCAAACAAAGAGGTGAAACATATAAAAAAAAGCAGTGCCGATAAAAAGATTGGTTTTCTCATAATGTGTTTAAATTACTGATTTAGATTAGTTTATGTATTAAAAACCTAATCTGCAAAATTTTTGCAAATTTACCAACAACAAATTTAATTTTCAAGAGTTTAAGGAAAGGTTTTTTATGTTATTTTTACACCAACATAATATTGGCATTACAATTTATGAAATCACTACAGCATCATATCGAAAAAACGGACTCAACCAATCTTCTCTTAAAAAAAATAATTGATTATAAGGCACAGAATAACAGCCAGTTACCAGAACTATTCACTATTTTTGCAGATGAGCAGACGTCGGGTAGGGGACTTGCGACAAACAAATGGGAGAGTGAGGCGGGGCAGAATCTCTTGTGCAGCATTTACTTCAGACCACCAATAAGCCCTGATAGGCAATTCGCTTTCAATCAAAGTTTTACATTAGCAGTTTTTAAAACAGTTTTACAATTTGTTAACAATGTGAAAATAAAATGGCCGAATGACATTTATGTGAATGACCGTAAAATTGCAGGAATTCTCATCGAACATCAGATTATTGGAGAAAATATTGCACACACAGTCGCAGGAGTCGGAATTAATGTCAATCAAGATTTTTTTTCTGAAAATCTGCCAAATCCAACATCTTTAAAGCTTATAACAGGTGAAAATCTAATAATTTCACACATTCTTGATGTTCTGGTTAAAAACTGTAAATTTTTCTATGATAAATTGGTTTTTGGCCAATTTGACGAGTTGGATTCCGAATACTTGAAAAATTTGTACAGAATCGATAAAATTTCGGATTATAAAATCCATGGTGAGATAATTGCCGCAAAAATCACAGGTGTAAATAATTACGGTCAGCTTTTACTTGAAAAAACTGACGGAGAATTTATCGCGTGTAATTTGAAAGAAATAGTTTTCCTGTGAAATTCCCCGTAAATTTTGCAGATTCTTGCAGATTTTCTGCGCAATCAGCTTTATTGCATAGAGGTATTAAAAGATTCTGCAAAGAGAGTTTTGCCGCTTACCACAATACTCTATTTAACATAATATAAATTATAGGACAAATCACAGAACTCTGATAGAACTATTAAAAAAGCTATATAATTGTACGAAAACAATTTAATGTGCAGATTCTAAAGTTCCAGATTAAATGGATCTTTAACTAACTCCTTATATTCGCCTTCCTTAAAAAATTTATGATGCCATCTGAAAGGCTCATATTCTTCAGGAGTAAGAATATTTACATTTTCCCATATAAAATCGTGCATTGTCTCAAATATTAAATCCTTTTTATTCACACCAGTTTTTTGGTATGTTGTCACACAATAATGGGATTCATTTTTCAAGTCCATACCCTACTTGCTCCGTATCACTGTGATAGAGCCGGAATACTCAAATGTCTTCGTATATCCGGTATAATAGAACACATAATAATACACGCCGTCCGAGTTTTTCTCACCAGAAAAACCTTGTCCTAAATTATATAAAACACCGTCTTTCTGGTAAGTTTTGTAATTTTCCATGTGGTAAATTTTCTTGCCCCAACGGTCGTAGATGTGCAGTGAGTTTGGCAGATCCGGCGAAAGGTTGCCAATGATGAACTCATCGTTGACACCATCTCCGTTTGGTGTGATTACATTGGGGAATATCAAATCCTCCTCTATGTTGGCGTAGTGTGTTGCTGTTGCCGAGCAACCTTCAATGTCTAAAGACAGAGTTACAAGATATTGTCCCCATGTGTCATATTTGTGGCTTACAACAGAATTATTGTTCTCTTCGGTAGTGCCGTCTCCAAAATCCCATGTCCAGACATAATCATAACCTTCCATCATACTGCTATTTGCTGTGTTAGTGAATGTGATTTCAGAGCCTTCAGACCAGATTATATATTCCGGTTCGACGATAAACTCAGGCTGTGGCACTGGAATAACAGTAAGGTACAGGTCAACGACGCTGTCGCAGCCGTTAGCCATAGGATAAGCGTTCTGATATGTATATAATCCGCCCTCGCCGCCAGTTGTGCCGGGTATGTTGAAGTCGTTTTCGGTGTAAGGCTCACCCGCACACACCGTGGCATTTATGACCGTATGAGGAAGGAATCTGATGAGGTTGATTGTAACCTCACCATTTGCCTCATTGTTGTTGCAGAGGTTATTTGAATAAGAGATGATGAGTTCCAGCGTGTCAGGGGAAATTCCTTCTATTGCAACTATTTGCAAAGATGATTCGGTTTGACCTGCGGGAATTGTTATAGAATCGGGCAAATACTCATAATCGACTCCGTTTACGGCAGTGCCGCTGTACGATAGTATGAGTGTGGTGTCGTATGCGATCGGCTCAGGAATTGAGAATGTGCGTGTGGCGTTGTTGCACCCGTAAATGACAAACG
>CACYHL010000074.1 GCA_902774205.1 uncultured Bacteroidota bacterium
GCACTCACCCTTGCCAATGAAATCAACGAACCCGCCACCGGCAGGATGGTTGAATATCAACTTTTCCCTCTTTCTCTCGAGGAAATGATTGTCCATAATTCAGAACGGGAAGAAAGAAGGTTGCTTGAACAGAGAATGATATACGGACTTTACCCCAAAGTGGTAACTCACCCTGAAGACGCACGCCGGATATTGTTGTCTTTGACCAACAACTATCTATACAGAGATTTGCTTGAATACAAAGGGGTGAAAAAGCCCGAAATCCTCCAAAAATTAGTCCGTGCTTTGGCTTTACAGGTGGGTAGCGAGGTTTCTTACAACGAGCTGGCTCGCACTGTGGGAGTGGATAAAGCCACCGTGGAAAGCTACATTGATTTGTTAGAGAAGTGCTTTGTAGTGTTTAGGCTACCCGCATATAACCGTAACATGCGGAGTGAGATTAAACGAGGACGCAAAATTTATTTTTACGACAACGGTATCCGAAACGCGCTCATTTCCAATTTCGCGCCTTTGGAACTCCGCAACGATGCAGGAGCATTATGGGAGAACCTGATGGTGAGCGAGCGCATTAAACGCAACGCCTACTGTGGTAGCTACGCTCAGCTATATTTTTGGAGGACCTTGCAGCAACAGGAAATCGACCTTGTTGAAGATATGGATGGAAGGCTTGCCGCTTTCGAGTTCAAATGGGGAAAGAAGAAACCGTTTCTTCCAAAGCCATTTCGAGAGTCATATCCCGAAACGGAATTGATAGTGGTATCTCCAGATAATTATAAGGACTTCGTCTCCGCCTAACATATTGTCTCCACCATCACCTTCTACGCATACGATGCGATACCGTAGAGATGTTCCATGGAACATCTCTACATTTTCCAGCGCGAGGTGCGGGAGATGAAGCGGCTGGTGGATGGAAACATACGTACCTTGTAAGAAAAACGCTCTTTTTGTCCGTTATATAACATTGCGGCAAATGGGTAAATTTTTATAGTTAGCGAAAGATTATTTTTTTTAATCGTGCGCTAACTGTGTTTTTTGTAAATTGCCGCATTAAAATAAAAAGATAAATGGAACTTATCGGTCGAAAAACAGAGATTAATTTATTGAAAAACAGTTTGGAAAGTAATTTGCCAGAACTGATTGTCGTGTATGGGAGACGGCGTGTAGGGAAAACTTTCTTGATTCGCCAGTTTTTCAAGGACAAGTTTGCATTTTACACGACAGGCATCTATCAGGGAACAAAGTAGGAACAACTTCCTTTTTTTTACAGGCAATTGAATACGTATGCCACCGGTGCATATCCGCTTGCAAAGGATTGGTTTGAGGCATTCGACCAGTTAAAACATCACCTTTCACATTGCAAAAGCAAAAACAAAGTGGTTTTTATTGGCGAACTGCCATGGATGGACACCCCTCGCAGCCGGTTCCTGAAAGCATTTGAAACTTTTTGGAACAGCTGGGGGGCTTCAAAGTCTGACCTGAAGTTGGTTGTATGTGGCTCCGCCACATCATGGATGACTAACAAGTTCCTGAAAGGGAAAGGAGGCCTCTATGGAAGAATGACTCGCAATGTTCCGTTGGCACCATTCTCCTTGTCGGAGGCAGAACAACTCCTCGAAAAGTAAGGAATCAGGTGGAACCGCAGACAAATTTTGGACTGTTACATGACGTTTGGCGGCATTCCGTATTACCTGAACCTGCTTCAAAAGAACCTCAGTCTCAATCAGAATATCGATGCATTGCTATTTGCTCCCTCGGCGCAATTGAAAAACGAATACGACTTCCTCTTCCAATCACTTTTCTCACAAGCAGAAACCTACCGTGCCGTTGTCGAAATATTAGCGAAAAAGTCGGTCGGTCTGTCCCGACAGGAAATTGTCAGTTCTTTGAAGCAACCCGATGGTGGTGGACTTACTGTTGTGCTGGAAGACCTGTGTCGCTGCGACTTTATCCGGAAATATTCGGCATTTGGGAAAAAAGAACGTGAATCTATTTTCCAACTGACAGACATGTTTTCATTGTTTTATCTGCGGTTTGTCAAAGGATATAATGGGAAAGACCCCAACCATTGGGTCAATATGATGGATTCCCCATTGCAAAACACATGGCGAGGATATGCTTTCGAGCAAGTATGCCTACTGCATATTCCACAAATAAAAAAAGCATTGGGTATCAACGGCATACAAAGCGACATTAGTTCTTGGTATTATAAAGGTGCTAAAGAAGGAGCCCAAATTGACATGATAATTGACCGGCGAGACCAAACCATCAATCTTTGTGAAATGAAGTATTCCTCAGCCGAGTATGAAATAACCAAAGCCTATAATGAAAAGATGCTGCAAAGAAGGGAACTGTTCCGAAAGCAGAGCAAAACCCGCAAGGCACTTCATTTGACTATGATAACCACTCATGGTCTTTTGCAAAACAAATATTCAGGAGACATACAATCGGAAGTCACCATGAATGACCTGTTTGAAGGTTAATAGTTTCCCCCCCCTCGCCGGCTTCTCCACCATCACCTTCTACGCCTATGAGGCGATACCGTAGAGATGTTCCATGGAACATCTCTACATTTTTCGGTGCGAGGTGCGGGAGATGAAAGAGCTGGTTGAAGAAAGTATGAGGAGAAGAACTCAGATAATTCTTTGTAACAGTATAATACACGATTATTTTTTCGGTACTTTTATCGTATAGGGTTTAGTTGTTACCGTTAACTTTTTCCCGCGGAGCCACGGATTCAGGTCTTTCAGCTCCTTGTAGGTGATATTCTGCGACAACGCAAAACTGTGCAAGCTGGTTATCGTGGTGTCAATGCGCAGCGTGTCGCAGGCGATCGGCGAGTAAAGGTCTTCAGGAAGAAGTTTGTAATGATAGCGTTCCGGATTTTCAAAAATCAGTTTGTATGCTATTATGCGATACATGTATCTCGCCGTCTCCTGATTGAGATAAAGGTTCCAGTAACTGTTACAGCTCTGTTCTGTCATCTGTTTCTTCACGCCAGCCTCGCCCATGTTGTACGCCGCCGCAGCCAACGACCATGTGCCAAGCCGTTTTTTTGACCCAATAAGATATTTGCAGGCCGCATGTGTCGATTTCTCAACGTCATAACGCTCATCAACATCCTCGCGCACCTCAAGATCATACAGTTTTGCGGTCTTCTCCATAAACTGCCAAAAACCTGTCGCTTTCGCCGGCGAAATCACATTCTGCAAATTGCTTTCAGCCACACACAAGTACTTGAAATCATCTGGCAGCCCCTCCTCTTTCATTATCTGCTCAATTATAGGAAACCAACGGCCTGAACGCTTCATGGAAAGCATTGTGAGAGTATGCTGATTTGAAGCGGTAATCAGCTCACGGTCAACACCTTCGCGCACCCAATAATTGTTCAACGGGACCTTCTCGCCTGCAAATTCAATCTCATTAGGAATATATGGAGCGGTAAAGACAAACTCAGAAGTCGCAACCGTGTCGCCCTCCCCCTGCGAAGCACTTTGCGCAATGCCCTCTTTTTTGCATATCATTATCACTAAAATCGTCAAAATCAGAACCGAAAATGCAACCGCAACTATAGTCTTTACTCTGCCCATTATCTCTAATATTTTTATTTTCAAAATGTTATGATTGGAAATTCTTTTTATTCTTTACTTTTCAAAAATAGCATAAAAAATGATGAAATATCTGTGATAAAATCTTACTTTTGCAAGAAAAATTTAAAAATCTCATTTATGAACAAGTTTTCTGCAAGATTAGCATTGTTTAACATATTCTTTTTGATTTTCGCTGGAGTTTATGCTCAAATTCCTGAAAACTATTATGATGAAGCATACGGCAAAAAAGGCGTGGAGCTCCAAAAAGCGCTTGCGGGAATAATAACCAACGGCTACCGCCCGACTTACTACGGAAAAAACGGCGCGACCGAGCCCTACACTGACCCAAATTCAGGCACGACTTACATCCCCAACTGCTCTGATGGCGACACCTGCAACACATACAAAGCCGTCCAATTTCTTGACAAACTCATGAACGACTCGACATACGACATCTATTCATATCCGTGCTGCGACATTGACATCGTAAACAGCTATGGCACAATCACAAACGGGCAGCAGTGCACCTCCTATTCATTCGAGCACGCTTTCTGCCAAAGCTGGTTCAGCCCTAATCAGGCAAACGGCACATGCGAACACAACTACAACTACCCCTTCCCCACCTGCTCCGACCTGCACCATCTCTTCCCAACCGACCACTACATAAACTCGACCTACCACAACAACTACCCATACGGCGAAGTTTGGGCGGCGATGCGAATCTCGCAGAACGGCACAAAAATGGGCTACCCGAATATAGAGTGCTGCGATGACGCCATTAAAAACAGCATCGTCTTCGAACCAGCAAAAGAGTTCAAGGGCGACATGGCAAGAGCATTACTATATATATCTATACGATACATGAATGAAGACGACAACTTCGCCACAAACGCAATCATCAACAAGTCGCAGTTCAAACCATGGGCTCTCGAAATGCTTAAAAGATGGCACCAGATTGACCCCGTAAGCCAGAAAGAGATTGACCGCAACAACACAATTTTCGCGATACAGCACAACCGCAACCCCTTCATTGACCACCCCGAACTTGTGGAGATGATTTGGGGCAACGACTCACTATACGACCGTTTCGGGCAATCCGGCGGCGTTGACGCACTCCGCCCCGTACTGAAACACCTGAACCTCAACGCTAACTCCTTGGAACTCGAATTTTCTGAAAATTTGGAGAAGGCTTCGGCGGAGAATACCAAAAACTACCAGTTCACACAAGGCATATACGCGGAAACGGCGGTCTGCAACGAGAACAAAGTCTCGCTCACACTGAAAGGATTGAAATACAACACTCGCTATTATCTTTATATACAGAATATTAAGTCAGAAAACGGCTATGTGATAAAAGCGCGCAGCCACCATTTTCTGAACGGCGACCACAACTCGGGCTATAATTTCTGCCAAGGTCCGCGCGAAGTACTCACAGCATGGACTTTTGACATGCCCTCCGTCTTGGACGACTCGCTGAACCTTGCCCCGAACACCGATGTCGGAGTGCAGTCAATTTTCGAGAAATCCATGATTTACGCTGACGGAAGTTATGGTTCCACAGACATGACATCAAGCCAGATTTCCTTAGTCACAACATCTTCCAACAACATCGGCGACCCGCGCAAAGACCACAAAAAAGGGAGCGACAGCTATGTGCTCCAGCTCACGAAACGCTCTTCCCCTGAATTGTCTATCGTCTTCAAAACATCAACAAAAAACAGGAAAGAGATAATGCTGACATTTGCCAACATCCATACAAGTTCGGGATTTACGACCAACACTTGGGCGTGGAGTTTGGACGGCAGCGACTACACCACAATCGACATGGAAAACACCATTGACAACTACGGCGAAATATCGTCGAACACAAACTGGTGGATTCGTGAGGTTGACTGCCGCCAGATTGACGAGATTGAAAACAGGGATTCCGTGTTTTTCCGGCTCACACTCTCCGATGCCACAAGCGCGTCAGGGAACAACAAGTTAGACAACTTCGTTATTTACGGCGAACCACTTGATTATGAGGAAAATACAACAAAAATAGAGACTATTCCAACTGACAATTTCACAGTATATCCCAATCCAAACAGCGGGGAGTTCGTGATTTCGTGCAGCAGTGGCGCACAGTTTTCACAAATGGCAATTTATGACCTCGCCGGAAAAATGATAAGGAAAATGAATGTGACGGCAGAGAGATTTTCTGTTGACATAAAAGATTATCCTTCAGGAGTTTATTTTATAAGAATGAGTTCTCATAACGGAGAGTCCGTTGTAAAGAAGACGGTGATTGCACGTTAATATTTCCGGCTACTCTCGCTGATTAGTGCAGAATTTCTGAACTGTTTACAAATATCCGCCAAAAGCAAAAACAAATTGACAGGTTTCTTATTTTTTTGTATTTTTGCAAGTTTTAATTCAAAAAATTATTTTCATGATGAAAAAGACAACATTTTTGACTTTATTTTTGTCATTTGCCACTTTTCAAATGCTTTTTGCACAAATTCCTGACGGCTACTACACCTCCGCCGAAGGGAAGAAAGGTTACGAACTTCAGAAAGCGTTGAACGCGATTATCTCAAACAACGCTTTTGTCATTGACTACGGCAGCACCGACGCCGCACGCCTGATGGACCTGACTGACGAAGGGTACATTTATGACATCTACTCGTATCCTTGCTGCAACATAACCCACTTTGGCACAGCGACAAACGAGCAGTGTACAAAATACAGCTTCGAGCACATTTTCTGCCAGAATTGGTTTAACCCGAATGGTGTTTACAACGTGACCGACCACAACCCGTTCCCCGTCTGCTCCGACCTGCACCACGTTTTTCCGACAGACCACTATGTAAACTCCTCTTACCACAACAACTCGCCATACGGTGAAGTCGCACTGCCGCGTAAGATTTCGCAAAACGGCACACAATGGGGCTACACAAACGCCAACTGCTTCAGCGATACGAACATTGCCATAAAACCGTTCTTCGAACCAGTCAACGAGTTCAAAGGAGACGTGGCAAGGGCATTACTATATATATCTATACGTTATATGTTCTTAGATGAAACCTTTGCTGACACATCAGATATGACCTACCGCTCACAGTTCAAACCATGGGCACTCGAAATGCTTAAAAAATGGCACTCTCTTGACCCTGTGAGCGAGAAAGAAAGAACACGTAACGACAAAATCTATACCTTCTACCAGTTCAACCGCAACCCGTTGATTGACCATCCGGAACTCGTGGAACTGATTTGGGGCGTTGACTCCCTGTATGACACATTCGGCAACAAAGGCGCGCAAGACGCTGAACGTCCGACTGTCACAAAAGTAACCTGCACGGAAAACCAAATAGTGCTGACATTCTCAAAATCTCTTGACGTAGCCTCAGCGGAAGACATCAACAACTATTCAGTAACGAAAGGCATCTGCATTGAATCTGCCGCGTGCTCCGACAATACCGTTACCCTCACCATCAACGGCAAACTTGTCCGCAACACTCGCTATCACGTCTATTGCAACGGCGTGAAATCTACAGAAGGTCTCTTTGTCAAGGCTGGCTCTTTCTCAGGCACCTACGGCGACTACAACTCATGGTACTCATGCAAACAGCCGCGCGAAGTGCTTGCCGCATGGACTTTTGACGAGTTCGAAGTGAAAGGGAATTGGCCGCTCTCCGTCCCCGCCGGCGCAGAAATCGGCATTCCTGAAATATTCAACCATTCTTATCTTTACGCTGACAGCACCCACGGCGCATCATTGTTCGACTCAGTGGAACTGAACAACGGCGCGGGCAACCTTGCCGGCGACCCGCGTGCGGCAGCAAAAGCAGGTAAAGCGCTGACACTGAAAAAGAAATCCGCAAACGGAAAATCAATAGTGCTGATGTTCCCAACAAAAGGTTGGAAAGAGATCATGGTTGACTTCGCGGCAACACGCACCTCAACAGGATTCGCGATACACTCTTGGGAATGGAGCCTTGACGGCGAGAACTACACTCCGCTCAATATCGAAAACACTATCGCCGACTACGGAGCTCTGCTCGCTAAAGACTGGTGGTGGATTCGCCAGATTGACTTGCGCGAACTCTCAGCCATTAACAATCAGGATTCTGTCTTCCTCCGCCTCACCGTCGACGATGCAACCGGCACAAGCGGCAGCAACACAATCGACAATATCGTCATCTATGGCGAAAACCTGAACTTTGTCCCTGATTTCACATCTATACAGAAACTTCCTGATAATGACTTCAATGTATATCCGAACCCGAACAACGGACAGTTTGAAATCGCATGCGCTGAAAATTCAGCATTCACTTCACTCCAGATTTTTGACATGTCTGGCAGATTGGTCATGAAACAGGAAATTAATGACAAAATCATTTCTGTTAGCATGGATAATAAGCCTTCAGGAATCTATTTCGTGAAGATGATTGACTCAAAGAACGGGAAAGCTATAACCAAGAAAATAGTCTTAACAAAATAATTCTCAAAATATCACCTTAAAAATTATGGAAAAAGAAACTTTGGAACAAAAGGTCAAATCAATCATAGAACAGTTAAGGCCATATTTGCAGCAAGATGGCGGCGACATTGAGTTTGTGGAACTGACTCCTGAAAACATCGTCAATGTGCGTCTGCAGGGCGCGTGCGGCACATGCCCCCACGCAAAACTGACTCTGAAGGCTGGCGTTGAAGCTATGTTGGTGGAGAAACTGCCCGAAATAAAAGGCGTTTATGATGTTGATTTAGGCTTTTAATATTTGAACCATGGGGCTTAAGTGCGGAATTATCGGCCTGACAAATTCAGGCAAAACAACAATGTTCAACTGTATTTCGAACACGAAAGCGGCAATCACCGACTTCGCGTACAGCACCAACAAATCAAATATCGGCGTTTGCAACGTGCCAGATGAAAGGCTGAACGACATAAACA
>CACYHL010000075.1 GCA_902774205.1 uncultured Bacteroidota bacterium
GAAACGCTGACCTTCGGAACCGGAGCCGATACTGAAATCGGATTCGGAATCGCAGCATAGAAAACGTTCATCTTTTCAGCAGCGACTGTAGCGGAAGGTTTCATAACAGTGTATCTGTCTTTGAAGCTGTAGTATTTTGTTGTTCCATCAGGAGCTTTGATTTTAATCAAACCGGCATATTTCTGCTCGCCGAGTCCGCCTGCTGAAAGTGAGAGTTTCACAACACCGTTCTCACCTTCAAGTTCTGTTGCAGAACCTATCTGGTCTTCGGTAAGAGTGTCAACACCCATTTTGTAGTAAACCTGCGGAGTCTGCTTTGAATCGAACGCTGCGACAATAATGTCAGCCTCATAATTTGTTCCAGTGAACACCATCTGTGATTTCGGAATAGCACGTCCCTCAATTGTATCGAACTTAAAGTCGTCAGCACTGATAGAGGTAATGAGGACCTTAAGCATTGAAGACTGCGCGTTGCGGATTTCACCGACAATCTTATCAAGAATGGTAATGGTACCAGCCATGACGATATGATCAAAATTGTGGCGTTCCCATGTCTCCTCTTCTTTGTCAGCGTTATAGAATTTCTGGTTTTCGAGATCAAGGCTTACAAGAAGTTCAGCGACATCCTTTTGCTTTTTCTCATCAACCATTCCAATCAAATTCTTTCTGAATTCTATGATTTTGGCTTTCAAATCAGCGGCAGTGTAACCTTGCGCATCGCTCAAAGTCTGCAAGTCGCCAGAAGGATTCAAGAATGTAGTAGGTTTGTCGAAATTATCCTTGTTTTCAATATCGGCGACTGTCTTAATAGTCTTGCCATCTTCGGCAAACTCAGTTTCGTCAACATATCTCAACAATCTGATTTTCAATTCTTCGACATATTTCACCATATCTTCAGAATATTTCTGAAGTTGCATAGCCTTTTCGCTTGCCTCCTTAACTTTGGCTTCACCGAGGATAGCCTTTTGTTTTTCAAGGTTGGCATAGCTGCTCGAAATCTCACTCTCAATATTTCTATTTGAGGTCAGAAGGGCATCGTCAACGACCCCAAAGGAACTCAAAATATCCTTGGACACGTTCAACGCCAACATGGCGGTGAGCACCAAGTACATCATTCCTATCATCTTTTGCCGGGGGGTTTCCGGACAGTTTGTTGCACCCATAGTCTATTATTTTTAGTTGTAAATTATTAGTGGATAATAGATTATTTAACGTTCATAGCAGCAAGCATATTACCATAGACGTTGCTCAGTTTAGCCACGTTCTTAGTGAGCTTGTCAACCTCTTCCTTATACTGAACCATATTTGAGAGAGAGTCGTTAAGGTTGTCAGTATAGGTCTTGATATTTCTGCCGAGTGCCTGAAGTTCTTCCATTGCATTGACGTTAGCCATTGAAGAAGCTGTCTTCTCATATTGGAGAGAGAGGTTGCGGACAGACTCAGCTGCCTTTGTCAAATTGCTTACGTAAGCGTCTGTAACAGTTGCAGCGTCTGAAATGCCAGAGAGTTTTCTTGCATTGTCGCTAAGGTTACGCATACCAGTGGCAAGGCTTTCTATAAGTTCCGGACCGATTTTAGCGTCTTCAAGCATTTTGTCGAGCTGCTGTGTAGGAGTGCCCGCTGGAAGAGTTTTCTTTTCCCTCTTTGTATGCTCTACATTTTGTTCATTACCAATAGCGAGTTCTGGATATACCAAATCCCAGTGATATACAGGGTGTCCCGGTTCAAAAGCTGAGAAGAAGAAAATAAGAGCCTCAGTACCCATACCAAGCAAAAGCATGATACCAGCACCGGGATAGTGCATGATCTTGAACAGAGAGCCCAAAATAACGACTGACGCACCCCAACCGTACAATTTCGGCATGAATGCCTTGTAACCTTTACTGTTAACAAACTTGTTTAAAAGTCCCATAGTGTTTTGTTTTTTTAATTGGTTAATGATTTGGTGAATATTTTGATTAATTTATTATTGTATATATATAAAAGTATTAATACACATGTGAAGCACTTGATAGATTGTCGCCTCTCTGACGTCCCATATATGATTGAACGCAACGGAAGCCGACGTAAGATTTCGCTGTATCCTGATACTCAAATGTCTTTGCAAAAACTGTGATGTAATAGCTGACATCTTTCCACGAGCCGCCGCGGATGACTTTTCTCTTCTTCACAGTCGGGTCATCTTTGCGCGCATAGTATGTATATTGTGAGTTGAGGTCGTGTGAGAAGTTCACAGCTGACTTGTCAAATGCGTCCTCGCACCATTCAGCCACGTTGCCAGCCATATCGAACAGACCGAAGTTGTTCGGGTGGTAGTGGGCAACGATACCAGGATAGATGTTACCGTCTGCGATGTAGTTACCACGCTGCGGTTTGAAGTTGCTGAGATAGCAGCCATTCTGGTTCTGAGTGTAAGGAGAGCCCCAAGGATATGTACCCATGTCGAAGTCGCCGCGAGCAGCCCATTCCCATTCAGCTTCGTTTGGAAGTCTGAACTCCTGTTCTTGAGCATATCCGTTGCCTGAGAGCCAGCAGTTGCGGAGGTGTGTCCTCCAGTAGCAGAACGCCTTTGCCTGATGCCAAGTGATACCGACAACCGGATAGTGGTCGAACTGCGGGTGGTTGAAATAGTTAAGAGTCATAGGTTCGTTGAAAGAATATGTGAAGTCGTGGATCCAGCAGAGTGTGTCAGGATAGATATTGACGACCTCGCGTTTCAGGAATCTCTCTTTTGTCTTGTTGTAGCTGCTCGGACGATTGGCGAACATACCACCGACATCCATACCCGGCTGGTCAAATTCCTTATAGGAAGCACCGTACGCAGCCTTGTTCGGGTTGAGCGGGTCTTGCTCCGGATTCGGGTCTTTGTAATTACGGAAATCTGTGTGCCAATATTCGAAATTGAGCATACTCACGTTAAGGTCAACCGGGCGGTAGTGATAGTAGCGGGAGTTGATTTTAAGGAAGAGCGGACTGAGAGCCTGCTGCACCTCCTCGTTCTCTGAATCCCACGGGATCTCCTCTTTCCAGTTGATGAGTTTCGGTTCCATCACCTCCCCCTCATTCTCGCCAGAGGTATATTTGAGGTAGTGGCCGTAACGCTGAGCGTCCTCAATGTCAGCCTCACCGAGCAGGACATGGGCGAGAGAGTCTCTTACCCAGTACACGAACTGGCGGTACTCGTTATTGGTGATTTCAGTCTCATCCATCCAGAATGCTGAGATAGAGACATTTTTCGACTGGTGTGTGAATGAGAAGGGGACATCCTCATCGCCAGCACCCATAAGATAGTGACCGGCGGGGACATAAACCATTCCGAACGGGTCAATATCCATGAAGTCCGGACGGTCTTTCACACCCACTAACTGTCCTTCGCCGTTATTCTTGCAAGATACGAACAGAAGGAACGAAACCGCTAATAATAATGCTACCTTTTTCATATTATGATGCTTTATATTATTTCTTAAACGATTAAAACCAAAGATTTATTTTAGTATTGGTTCTTATAAATTGAACGAGTTGAACCATAGCCTTCAAATGTCTCTGTTTTGAATATGTCGAAGCAGTAACGCAGCATAATCTCGAAATCGCCGTAGCTTCTGTTCTTTGAGTAGCCGAGTTTGCTTGTTGTGAAGCTGTAAGCCAAGCCGAGGTCAATGCCTTTAAGGTAGTTGTTAGATGAGTTGTAGAACGGGCGTGCTCCGAACAGAACTGAGACGGCGTCTTGGATTCTGTAAGAAAGCCCCATCCATAAAATCTTATTGTAACGCGCCATGAGGATAAGATCCCACTGCGCCGTGGAGAAGTCAGTTTTAATCAAGGTCTGCGGCTCAAGTTCCCAGCTCGGGTCCTGCGGAATTGTCCAAGTGTAACCACCATGAATGTACATGTGGCGTGTCATTTGGAGAACGTTCTTGTCGCCAGACAGACGGACATTTTCGATAAGCTGTGTTCCGGAGAGACCGGCATACCAATGCTCACCTTTATAGTAAAGTCCGAAGTTTACGTCCATATCAAGCCACGACTCTTTGTCGCTGAAGTTTGTCAATATCTGGTCGCCGTTCTGAAGCGGGCGAAGTTTGGAGGCGTCAAGTTTCTGGTTAAGAAAACCAACCTGAAGACCGATGCCGAGTGAGCCTGTAGGAATACGGAGTTTGTATGAATATCCGATTTTCACACCGACATTGTTATAATAACCGATTTTATCCTTTATAATGGAAACGCCAAGTCCGCCATGAAGCTTCTTAAGGTAGGTCTCAATGTTAAAAAGAAGCTCTTGGGGTGATGTGTTGTCGCTCTTCGTGTTTCCTGCTTCATCAATGTACGTGTCTTTGAATCCTGTATATTGCTGACGGAAAAGTCCTGTGAAACAGAGGGTATTGTTCTGTTCGCCAACTGCCCCGACATTGTAATACGGCATTGCCCAAGGAAACAGCGCGAACTGTGCATCCTGTTGAGCATACAACGCACAACCGCTCATCAAACTGACCAATAAAACAATAATGCTTCTTTTCATATCTTTTTATTTGTTCGTTTTTTGTTTTTTTTGGCAGAAACTTTTCATTCGGTTATCGCACTTTACGTTGACTTATATTAGGTCTTATACTCTGTTTTTCCGCAAATGTTACAATAAATCCAAAATATTTTTTATGTAAAGTTTCAAGCACCAAAGATAACACTTTTTTTCTTATTATCCTTATATACATCTGATTTTTTTCTTTTTTTAACAGATAAAAGTTAATAACAATTTACACAATAAATCGTCCCTCTATCTGTAGGTAAAAAATATCGGAAAAAATAAAATTGTATTTTTGCAATCAGTCTAAAATCAATAGTGGAAAATTATGGTCACAAAAAATATCATAAAATTCTTAGAGAGAGATAACTCTGTATATATCAATAATTTAGGTTTATTCAAAAACAGGTTTGTCTCCTCTAACATTGAAAATGGGAAGATTAATCCGCCACACAACGAGCTAATCTTAATAACAGATGAGGAGGGGAACGGCTTCGAATTTGTGCTTTTTGTATCCCAAGAAGAGGGCATTACGATGTTAGAAGCTGACGACATGATAAGCAAGTGGACGAATGAATTGAACGAAAAAATTGAAAATGAAGGCAGTGTCACCATTGAAAATTTCGGAACTTTTTTGAAAAAAGAGGGAAAAATCGAATTCAAATGTGTCACGATTCCGGAACTCAACGATGACTATGAGGGCATGGAGCCGATTGACATTCCGGAAAAGGTTACTGGCACAATTTCAGGTAAAGGAAAAGAGAAAGGAAAAGGACACAAACGCGCTGTCATTGCCATATTTGTGATACTGCTTCTCGGCTCTTTCGGGTTTGTCGGCTACATTTTCAGAGACCAACTGCAAAAATACGCCGAGGATATTCTGATTAATTTCGGAAGTGAGGTCACTCTTCCTGCGGTAAGCGGTGAGCCATACGCATCTGAGTTCGCTAAAACAAATTATATTGATTCTATCGCGATTCAAGAAGAAGAAACTGACGTTGAACCTACAACAATACCTTTCATTTCCACAAATGAAGAAGAAAATGATTTGGAAAATGTAGAGACCAATGATAGTGATGAAGTTATCACAGAACCAGAAAACACTGATTCACAAACAAATACAGAACCAGTAAAAACCATTGAAAACAAGACTGCGTACACAGAGACAGGAGACTATCCGCGCATTGACTATGAAAAAGGAAAATACTACGCCATTGCCGGAAGTTTTGGAAACGAAAAGGACGCGAAGGCACACGCCGCATGGAAAAAGCGCTCTGGCTACGAGCCACAACTGCTGTATCAGGCGGGCACCAACCGCATAAGGATATGCGTTGCCGTTTTAGACAACTCCGCTGAAGCCTTGTCGTACAAAGAGAAGCACCCAGACTGTTGGATTTTGGAATAACAAAGCAAATATAACATCATGTCAACCTACGTTCCCGACCCAGAATTAGAAAGAAGAACCATTATCAAAAAGTACAAGGAGCTGCTCACGATAATGTACGACAGAACCAGCAAGGAGCAGCGCCAGAACATCAGGAAGGCGTTTGTACTGGCTGTCAACGCGCACAGCGACATGCGGCGGCGCAGCGGGGAACCGTACATCTACCACCCTATCGCCGTGGCAAAAATCGTCTGCACCGAAATCAACCTTGGAACCACATCTGTGATTTGCGCGCTACTGCACGACGTTGTTGAGGACACTGACTACACGCTTGAGGACATCAAAAACATATTCGGGGAAAAGGTCGCGAAAATCATTGACGGACTGACAAAAATAGACGTTCTCGCGATGAACGACGAGGACATCTCCATTCAAGCGGAGAACTTCAAAAAGATTCTGCTGTCGATGTCGGAAGATGTGAGAGTAATATTGATAAAACTTGCTGACCGTCTGCACAATATGAGGACATTGGATGCCATGCCATCTGAAAAGCAGCTAAAAATCGCCTCCGAAACAGCATACTTTTACGCGCCAATCGCGCACCGGCTCGGCTTGTACAGCATAAAAAGCGAGTTAGAGGACTTCGCGATGCAATACACCGACCCCGCCGCATACCAGATGATCTCAAGCAAACTGAAAGAAAGCGAGTCAGAAAGAAAGACACTCATCGCTGATTTTGTAAAGCCAATTCAAGAGAAACTGAAAGAGAAAGGAATAGAAGCCGAGATGTCAAGTCGCGTGAAATCAATCTATTCCATATATCAGAAGATGAAGAAAAAAGGCATTCCATTTGAAGATGTTTACGACATTTTCGCGGTGCGCTTTGTCTTCGACAGCGACATAGAAGAAGAGAAGCCGATATGCTGGGCGATTTACACAATAGTGACGGAGCTGTACAGGACAAATGCCGAGCGTGAGCGCAACTTCCTCACCACGCCGAAGCCCAACGGCTATCAGGCGTTGCACGTCACAGCGATGAGCAACAGCGGAAAATGGATTGAAGTACAGATACGCTCAAAGAGAATGGATGAGATTGCAGAGAACGGATTTGCGGCACACTACAAATACAAAGAGGCGAACCGCACCCCGAAAGAGTACGAAAACCGTGTTGAGGACTGGCTTCAGAAGATCCGCGAGATTCTGAAAAGCGATGATGTGAACGCCGTGGATTTTCTCAGCGAGGTGAAACTCAACCTTGGTCTGAAAGAGGTCATCGTCTTCACGCCGAAAGGCGACACGATAACGCTACCCGCCGGAGCCACCGTGCTCGACTTCGCCTACGAGGTACACTCGGAACTCGGCAACAAATGCATAGGTGCGAAAGTCAACTACAGCATTGTGCCTATAAACCATGTCCTGAAAAACGGCGACCAAGTGGAAATCATCACATCGAAAAAGCAGAAGCCAAAAGTGGAGTGGCTGAACGCCGTGCAAACCGCAAAAGCAAAAGAAGCCATTAAGGAAGGTGTCAAAATAGAACAGTACAAAGAGTACATGCGTGGTGAGGAGCAACTGAAAGATATTTTCAGGAACATTGGGGTAAAATATAACTCACAAAACGTTGACAAACTGCAAAACAAACTGAAAATCAGCTCATCATCTGAATTTTGGCATCAATTAGCTAATGAAAAGATAACACAAGAGCAAATCAAAAAAGTATTCTTCAATGAAGACAATTTTGACCTTGAGGAATTTCAGAAAAAGATAACGGACAACAAGGAAAACCGGACGTTGGAAGAGCTCATTGACGAGGAGTTGAAAATAAATCCTGAAATCTTCATGCTTGACGACTCTTTCTCAAAAATCAGGCACATCTCAATCGCCAACTGCTGCAAACCTATTCCGGGCGACCAAGTTGTCGGCTTCATGGTCTCGAAAAATGAAATCATGGTACACCGCGTCAACTGCCCACAGGCAATAGAGCAGATGTCGAAATACGGGAACCGTATCATCAAAGCACGCTGGCGCAAAGAGCAGGCAATCGCCTTTCTGTCAGGTATTAAGATCGTCGGCTTCGACAGGAAAGGACTTCTCCACGACCTCATTGAAATCATCTCAACAAAATTTGAAGTGAACATGAAGTCCATAAATCTTGAGACGAAAAGCAACGTGGTGAAAGGCACGCTGATGCTCTACATTGAAAACGCGCAAGTTTTGGACTCGCTCATCAAGACGCTATCGGAAGTTGATAATATTGAGAAAGTTACAAGAATCGGCTTTTAACACAATAATGAAATGGGGAAAAACAAATTAGAGAGATTCGCAGAAAACGAGACATTCGAAAACCTATTCCAGCACACCGACTATCGGCTGCGTGAAGGTGAAATTTTTCCGCTCAAAGGGCACTGGTGCAGCGACTATTTCAAAAACGGGAATCCCATAACTGTGGAATTAGGTTGCGGCAAAGGCGAATACACTTTAGGACTTGCTGAAAGATTTCCTGACAGAAACTTCATCGGTATCGACAGAAAGGGTGCGCGGCTGTGGCGCGGCTGCAAAAACGCCACACTAAACCAGCAGAAGATCGCCGCAGGGAAGTGAGCGAAATTTGGGTGACGTTCCCCGACCCGCAACCGAAAAAACCGAGAAAGCGACTTGTGTCGCCTCACTTCATCGACATCTACAGGCCGATTATGAAACCCGGCTGCGTAATTCATCTCAAAACCGACAGCCGTCTTCTTTACGAATTTCTTTTAGAAACAATAAAAGAAGAAAACTGGACACTAATCAACTGTACAGAAGATATTTACAATACAAATTGCGACACTATTCTAAAAGAAATACAGACTTTCTACGAAAAAAAATGGTTGGAAGAAAACTCTATAATATCTCATATATCTTTTAAAATCAATTAATTATCATGAAAATTAAAAACTTTCTTTTAATTGCAATTTTAATTTCAGGAACAGTTTTCGCACAAAACGGAACTCAAAAAAATTTTTCAAACCAGCTTCCGGAAGCATACGTCAACGTGACGCTTAAGACACAACATGAAATCAACGTGTTGGCTCAGGAATTCAACATTGACAAAGTAAGCTACGACAATACAAACGGAAATTATAAAGTCAGGGTGTGGCTGCCGCAGCGGCAATTTGAGGATTTTGAAAATCTCGGAATACCTTACCAACTCTGCGAACCTGAGCGTCCGGGGATAGAAATGGCGACCACCGTTGAGGAGATGCTGCAATGTAACCGCTACCCCACATACCCAACCTACACAGCACTGATGGACACGTTCCAAAAACGTTACCCGAACATCTGCCAGATAGACACCATTTTAGCAGCGACACCAAACGGACACGCGCTTTTGGCGGCCCACATCACCGCTGACGTACACACGCCGAACTGCCGACCGCAATTTTTCTACACCTCGACAATGCATGGGGACGAAGTGACCGGATTCTACTGTATGCTCCGCCTCATCGACTATCTGCTGACAAAATACCAAAAAGACATTCAAGCGACAAGAATAATTGACAATTTCGACCTTTGGGTTTGTCCTATTGAAAATCCTGACGGAACTTACCGAACCAACAACAGCACTCTCGGCAACTCACCAACCTCAACCAGAGCAAACGCCCACGGAGTTGACCTCAACCGTTCATATCCGGGACCGAATATGAACATCTCGAACCTTGAGCCGGAAGTTGCCGCAATGGTCGCATTCGCAGGGAACCACCGCTTTGTAATGTCAGCTAATTATCATGGTGGCAGCGAGTTAGCAAATTATCCATGGGACACATGGACCTCTTCAAAAAAGAGACATGCCGATGACGCGTGGTGGGCATACGTTTCGCGCCGCTACGCCGACACAGTACACTTAAACTCAGCAAAATACTATTTTACAGACGAAAACGACGGCATAACTCTTGGCGGCGACTGGTATGTTGTTGACGGCTCAAGGCAAGATTATATGAACTACAAACAGCACTGCCGTGAAATAACAATGGAAATCTCCACCTCAAAAGTGCCGAGTTCAAGCGACGTTGACAAATTCTGGCAATATAACCGCCAAGCCATGCTCAACTACATAGAGGAGGCGGGGCGCGGGTTCCACGGAGCCGTAACCGACATCACGACAGGCAAAGCTATAGAGGCGACCGTCTTCATCAACGGGCACGACTCTTTAAACTCGGAAGCCATCACCTCAACCGACAGCATAAACTACTACCGTCCGATAAAAGGCGGCACCTATTCTGTAACGTTCTCCGCGGAGGGCTACTGCTCCGAAACCACCGAAGTGACCACAACTGACGGCGCGGCTGTGCGCCTTGACATGGCTCTGTGGCCACTTCCGTGCGACTCAACAACCACGCCCATAGACACTAACGACCCCGTGATTGACAACCCCGACAGCACCGCAATCACAGACTTCCAAATTGCCAACGCCATAACAATCTACCCCAACCCCGCAAAAGAAAAGATTTTTATAAAAGGAGATATTTCCTCACAACAAATTCATTACCAATACTTTGACATTTACGGAAAATTGATTTCAGAAGGTGAGACACAACCCGAAAAAGCCATCGAACTCAACTCACTCCCGGCAGGAATCTACTTTTTGAGAATCAAAACCGAAAAACAGGGACAAAAAACTTTCAAAATCATAAAACAATAACCTGATGAAGCGGGTAATTCTCTCAGTTACAAACGATTTAGTCACAGACCAGCGATTGGAAAAGGTTTGTGATTTTCTCGTCAGTAACGGTTTTGAAGTTCTGCTTGTCGGGCGGCGCTACCGCAACACACCAGAGCTCGAGCCACGAAAATACGCGACAAAACGTCTGCACCTGATTTTTCGCAAAGGATTCGCTTTTTATGCCGAATACAATCTCAGACTCTTCTTCTATCTTCTTTTCAAAAAATGTGACATATTAGTAGCCAACGACTTAGACACATTACTACCCAATTTTCTCGTGAGCAGAATACGGAGGAAAAAGATAATTTACGACAGTCACGAATATTTTTGCGGTCTGCCGGAATTGGAAGGACGTCCCTTTGTAACAGCATTCTGGAAGAGAATAGAACGGTTCTGTTTCCCCCGGTTGCCAGAAGTCACGACTGTAAGCAGCTCAATAGCTGAAATTTACGACAAGGAATACCCACAACGCGACAACAAAGTGAAAGTTGTGAGAAATTTCCCACACCGCGACAAGCCGGCTCTTACAGAGACACGCGCGACCCTCGGCCTGCCCGAAGACAAAAAGCTGATTGTGATGCAAGGCGCGATAAACAAGGACCGAGGTGCTGAGGAGCTGATATTGGCGATGAAAGAGACCGACAACGCACTGCTGCTCATCATCGGAAACGGTGATGTGATTCCGCAGCTCAAAAAACTTGTCATCACTGAAAACCTTTCAGAAAAGGTGAAATTTGTTCCGCGCCTCACACCGGAGCGGTTATTCCAATATACAGCTCACTGTGACTTAGGATGTTCGTTAGAAAAGGACACCAACGCAAACTACCGCTACGCCCTTCCGAACAAGCTTTTCGACTATATCAGAGCGGGAATACCAGTCTTAGTCTCTGACCTTCCCGAAATGAAAAAAATAATTGCAGAGAGCCAAGTCGGTGAGACGATAGCCAGCCACAATCCGAGCGACATCGCCGCTGCAATAAACACGTTACTCACTGATAATCAAAAATATAACCAGTACAAGCGAAACACTGCGGCCGCGGCGGAGCAATACTGCTGGGAAAACGAGGAGGAGGTATTGAAAGAGGTTTATTTGTGAGGGGGAAGAAAAAATTAGAAAAAATTTAAGTTTTCCCACTTAACTTGACAATCAGTACAAAAATATGTATCTTTGCAAGTTGACAACAATAATAAATTGGTGTATTGTAACATGGCGGAAAATAAAGAAGATAGGAATTTATTAGTGCTATCCGATTTATTACACTTTGGTGAACGGATTCACATGGAGACAAAACTTGCCAAAAACGAGGTACCCAAAGCCCTATGGGAAACCTATTCTTCCTTTTGCAATACATTGGGAGGCTATATTTTACTTGGTGTGGCTGAAAACA
>CACYHL010000076.1 GCA_902774205.1 uncultured Bacteroidota bacterium
CTCTTTGGCACTATTGAAGTTTTCCATGACATACCTGAGTGCAAAGCTGTAGCAGGTCTTGCCCTCAGTAACAAATGGGGAGGAGTATAAGCTTCCCACGTCAAGCGTACCAATCATCACATCGCTGTCATTTACTGCGGTCAGCACGTCAAACATTCCCAGAAAGCTTATTGCGGTAAAGGATTTTTCTCCGTTTTTGAAATGCACAACACAGTGACCTTCGCAGATCTGATTGTTGCTGCCCAGCGTCCATTCAAGGTTTCTTGAGGTGATCCTGTGACCGGTAGCACTTTTGTTACCGCTTATTGTCATTGTGCTGCACTGGTTTGCACGCAGTGCGTCCGGGAGAATATTAAGCAGCACGACCTCCTCGTAGCTCAGCCTTCCGTCTTCCTTGATTTCCCTTTCGCCGTCGGTGATCTCCTGCGCAAAGCCTTCGATTTCCTGCTGATAGTCATCGGAAAGCGAGTTCTTCATGTTTTTTGTATTATTGGTCATGTTGTATACACCGTAAATGATGTTGTTACGGTCTGCCTCTTTTTTGCTTACTGTGTCTTTCTCGTTCCATTTCTTAAGCATTTCCATTGCCCACGGGCGCAGTTGCGAGCGGTAGGTCATATCATAGTCTTCTGAGAAATTATCGTCTTCGAACATGTATCGTGTTGCGATGTAGAAGAATCCGCGCGCGATGTCGCCCTTGTATTCGTCAATGGGCTCGTACGCGATGTCGCAGTAGCTGGTTTTGTCTTCGGCAACGTATGCGTTGTAGCCGAGTCGCGCCCCGTTGATGAATGTCCGTGTTACCCAATCGGAGTCGTTAGGGACTTCGCCGTAGGGGTAATTGCTGCGGCGCCCGTTAATCCAGCCGTCAACAGGGTAGATGTGGAACATGTCTGAGTTTATCGCGCACTCGTAGTCGTAGCCGAACCAGCTTTGGCAGAAAGTGTGCTCCTGTTGCGTGCAGGTACATTCTCCAGAGCCAGCCACATGCCCGTCTTCCCACGGTATGAATGAGCAGTTGCTATAGATGTCCCACACAGTGCCGTCAGGTCTTACATCAGAGGTGCGGAAGGCGTACCACAGCCCGCCCGGATAGTCGCTGCCGTAAACAAGCACGGTGTGATCGTCAATAATTTCTGACAGTGCTACTTGCAGTGCGTAACCGCTTTTGCCGTAAGCGTCGTTGTAATAATTTGCCGGAATTTGAGCGAAAATGGTTGTTGCACAAATTGATACTATTGCCGTTAATATGGCGTAAGATGTTGCTTTAATGGATTTTATCATATATTGCTAATAAATTTCTTTTATTTCTATTTTATTATTCCACTTTGAATTTCAAATTTTCCGGTACGATTGCGCAATTTTGTGCTACAAGCATTGCATCTTCGTCTCTCATAATCGCGGTTATCTGAAGCTCTTTTCTGACAAGTGCCGCTGTGAGCGCAAACTCACCGTAACCCTCATCTTTTATTTCGACAACACCGGTCATAGGCAGTCCTGCGATTTTTTCTGCAAAATTTTTGTTTTTCCTCATACTTTTTCTAACAGAACTTGCAATGTTTTTCCCTTTGTATGCGAAATTCAGCCGGACAGTTTCTGCAAAATAGTCTGCGGTTTCAGTTTCAGTGGAGAATATTTTATACTCTTCAATAAAAAACTTGCGCATCTGCTTCGCCACCTCATTCAGCTTTTCTGATTCCGTGAATAGCGGGCTTTGTGCGGAAATTCTGTCTAAGATTTTCACAGTGACACTGCCTTTTCTGAGGATGAATTCATGTTTCGGGAAGATGTGCCCGATTCCGTGTATCAGCACGGGAATCAAATCGATGTTCAATGCTTTTGCCAAATAAAACGCCCCTTGATGGAATTTGAGAATGTCGCAGTTTGTTGAGCGGGTGCCTTCCGGAAACACCAAAATGGAATATCCGTCCTGTATCGCCTGCCGCAACTGGGGCAGAGTCTGCTCAATTCCGTTTTCAACAGGGTAGAAGTCGGCATAGCGAATTATGAATCCGTAAAAAGGATTGTGCCAGACCCAATGGTTTGTAAGACAAATTATTTTGGGATTCAGTGCTAACAGGTAGAGTAAGTCCAACTGCGACTGGTGATTGGCGATTATGATTCCCGGTTTCTTAAAGTCCTCATTGTTGGGATTCCGCACAAAATTTTTTACCTGAGGCATCATTTTTTCCAGCATATTCAGCAGCCCGCACAAGTATCTGTGAAACAGGTATTTGTTCTTTTTGTTGTTTTTTAGGACTGTTAACATGAAAAATCCTACAAGAGTGGTTATAATGCTGAAAAAGAGGAAGATAGTGAAAGCGTAAATGGTTTTTAGCAGATTCCAAAGTGTGATAGGCGTTTTGCGGAGTTGTCCTCGGCGTGTTATAAGCCACTTGAAGATGACCGGTGCGACAATGTAAGCGATGAGCGCGACAGATACCATGCCGATGATTGTCACCTGAGCCAAAGAGAACATTGCGGGATGTTTTGCTACAATCAGCGCCCCTATGCCGATGAACATCGTTACAGCTGAGAGTATCACGGCGGTTTTGTAAGTCGAGAGCATCTTTTTCCCGTAGGCGTACTCGTATATCAACCCCTCCATTATGAATATGCTGTAGTCATCACCAATTCCGAAAATGAATGTGGCGAGTATGATGTTTATGATGTTGAATTTTATTCCGAATAGCGCCATCAGCCCTAATATCCAGATGAACGCGACTGTCATTGGAAGGAACGTGATTAAGGTGATTTCAATGCTTCCGAACGACAGGAAAAGGAAAATCAGGACGATGATACCGCATATCCAAAGCAGGTAATTGAAGTCGAATTGTAGTTCTGAAAGCATGTTTTTTGTGAGTGTGGTGGTGTCGAATGTGAAACTGCCGGCATTGGCTTCAACGGTGTTGCGGATTGTCTCGCTTTGGTCGGGTGAGGAGTATGCCATTGCAATTACCGCGGCGCGCCCTTCCTTTTCAATGATGAATTCTTTCAGAAAACTGTCATATATCGGCGCAAAATCGTCTTTTTCTTTTATCTGGAATTCTTTTTCAAGAGTGGAATAGAAACTTTCAAATGCACCTTCCGCAAATCCGGCCTTGCGGCTTTTCTCAATTATCATTTGTTTTATTGCCGCTGCATTTTCTTTTGTGAAATTGTTCCAGTTGTCTATTCTTTTCTGTTGTAATTCTTTGGAAGGTAAGAAGTTACCAATGCAGGAGCAGCTTTTTATTGTTCCGTCAGCAATCATTGTTTCTATGGAACTATTCAGCTTCTCATTGTTTTGAAGCGCCTCTTCCAAATCTTTTCCTTCTGAAGCGATGTATGTGAGTTGTTGCGACAAAGTTGTGTTCTTGCTCAGCTCTTTGAATGCGGCCTTTTGGCTTTCTGTCATGTAGTTGATTTTGTGCATGTCGCTTTCAAATTCCACAAAACCAGAAAAATAGGTGAAAATGCAGGTGAGAATGACAACGCCCCAGACCACGATTTTGTTGTTCTCTATTGAATAGTCGGCGATTCGGTTCCAAACAGAATAGTGTTTCTGACTGTAAAGTGCTTTGTCATTGTCTTTTAGAAAATGAGGCAGGAAGATGAGTGTGAAAATTATTGTGCCGATGAGTGAGAACGAGGCGAAAAGTCCGAAGTCGCTCAGAAGTTCTGAGTGTAAGAAAATAAGCGAAAGGAAGGCTGCGATTGTGGTTGTGCTGCCTACAATGAGCGGGAACGCGACCTCTCTTATTGTGAGGTCAACTCTTGGCTGCTCGCGGAAGTGGATAAGGAAATGCAGAGAGTAGTCTATTGCTATACCGAAGATTATCGCGCCTGTGCCGAGTGCAATTGCTGAAATTGTTCCTTTGATTAGCGACACGACTGCGATTGCGAAAAGTCCGCCGAATGCTGTCGGGAGCAGAACCAACAGTAGCGGTCGTGCGCTTCTGAAATAGAACGCGAGCAGAAGCGTGACAAGTGTGAGTGCTATGATTACAGACAGTGTGCTGTCTTTTTTGATCTGTTCGGCGTTTGCCACGGCCACCGCCGCCGCACCGAAATAGGTTGTTTTTGCCCCCACCGCCGCCGTAACGTCTTGATTTGCCAATATTTCGTCAATCTTTTCGACAAGCAGTTTGTTGTGGTATGTGTCGCCGGAGGAATAGTGCGGCGTGACAAAAAGTATCAGCGATTTCATGTCTTTAGAGAAGATGTAACCATCGTAAGTCGTGTATTGGCTGCTGAGCTGGAATTGTTTCATCTGTTCCAATATCGGAGCCGCGAGGTGCAGCGGGTCGGCGGAGATTGACTGCCGGTACATTGCCGCCATTGGCGTGGCAAGCATCTCCCTGTCTTGTTTCAGCGTCGCCGCAATTTTCTCCCGCGTGAGCAGCGTGTCTATGCGCGCATAGTCGTCATCTGTCAGGAAATAGGGGAGATTCTCGTAAATAAAATCCATTAAGTCAGCTATTTGCGACTCGTCAACCATGTAGTTGCACTCGTCTATGAGAGAATCGTCCTTCAATTTTTCCAATTGGGCTGCAAGCTGTTCTGCAGCGTCAATCAGCATATCGGGGTCGCTTTCAACAGTCGTGTCCGCTTGCGATATTTTGAAGATTATCTTGTCGGCGGAGTTTATATTTCTGAAAACAAAGTTGATACGGTCTGTCTCCTTGTTTTGCGGCATCACACTCAAGATGTTCTCGTCCATTCGCAGCCGCGAAGCCAAGATTGCGGAAATGATTACTATAATTACCAAAATGCTGAATAAGAAGAACTTACGGCCTCTAAAATATTTGTACAGCGTAACGAAGAAATTCCTCATCTTGGCAGATTTTTTAAACTGCAAATGTACAAAAAATCCCTTTAAATCAGATTAATAAAGTCAATGTTACTCTTCAATCTGGTAATTATTCCAGCGGATTTCGTAGCCGTCCCTGTATTCGGTGGTGAGCAGCAGCGTGCCGTCCTCATCGTATTGGTACCAGATCCCGTAGCGTTCCCCTGAGACGTACCGCCCCGACAATTTCTCATTGCCGTTCTCCCAGTAGATTTTGTATTTTCCGTCCAACAGCCCTTGCTCGAATTGGCACTCTGAAGCGGTTTTGCCGTTTGCGTAAAAGATTTTCCATGTGCCGGTGCGTTCGCCTTCGTAATATTTTCCGGTTTCAGTTATCTCCCCATTCCTGTAAATCCATTCCCCATCTTCCTGACCTTCAATATATTGGCCTTTTGTTATCTCATTATGCTCCTCGTCATATTCCACAAACTCGCCTTCGAGGAGGCCGTCTTCGTAATTTTCCACCGCTAACAGTTGGCCGTTAGGGTAGTACCAGCGCCATTCGCCATTTTTCCGCCCTTTTTTGTCATAACTGCCTTCAATTTCCACAGTTTTGTCAGGAAGATAGAATTTCCACTCCTCTATAGGCATAGAGTTTTTGTATTTTCCTTTTGCGCGGAGCTCCCCTGTCTCGTAATATTCTTTCCAAATGCCCTGTCTTAACCCGTTTTCATCGGTAATTCCCTCATAGCGCAAAATCCCATGCTCAAAAACATAACCTTTTACCAATACGCCGTTTGTGTCATATTCGCGCCGTATGCCTTCAGGCTGTCCTTTATAGTAAGTTGCTGTTATAGAGATTTTTCCGTTTGGATGGTACGCTGTTTTCTTGTCAAGCCGCTTCGTCTCTTTCGCATCTTCAATGAGTTCGTCATTATCATATTTGTAAACGGCTAAAAAATTACCGTTTTCGTCATAATCCTTGAAAAATCCGTGTTTTTTGTCGTTTAGATAAGTGCCTTCTGTTTTAAGGTTTCCGTTGTCCCAAAAGAATTTCCAGTTACCCTGTTTCAGTCCTGCTTTATCCCTGCGGTTTATGCGTTCCCGCTTAGTCATCACCCCTTTGAAATAGTGACTGATTGTGGTTACGGTGCCGCTTGTGTCGAATTGCTTGGCGATTCCATGCGCCTTTCCGTTTTCGTAAGGCACGGTTTTTAGCAGCCTGCCATCGTTGCTGAATGTGTTTACGTTGCCTGTGATGGTGTCCGACTCCCAGTTCTCAACCGTGTATTCATCTGCGGAATATTGTATTCTCTCACCATTTTTCTTTCCTTCTTTATAATTGATTACCAATGTTTTGACCCCATCGTTATTGTAGAAAGTCCAAGTGCTGTCAAGCAGATGGTTGACACGATTTCCTTCCGAAACCAGTACACCATTCTCGTTGTACGACTTCCACCAGCCGTCAGGTTTGCCGTTTTTGAGCCATCCATCGCTTGATATTTTCCCGTTGGGGTATCTGAACCTATTGTAACCGTTGGCATTCATGCTGTCCTGTGCGTTCACCGTAAGTGCAGAGGCATAAAAAATCAGCATTAAACCTATCTTGAATAATTTTCCTCTCATTTTAGTTTTTCTTTATTGAAAAGACGTTCTGACCGTTGGCGCGCGCCACTTCCTGTGCCGTCTGGTTTGTCATTATTGCGCCGCCAAAGTGGTTGAAATCAAAGATTTCCGGTGTGCAGAACCAGTTGTTTATGTTCATGTTCAACGTTAATGTAACCCCGTTTTCATCCATGGTGAACGATGATGCAGGCACTGTTACCACAAAAGAGTTGTCAATGAATCCCGTGATGTTTTCACCGTCATATTGCTGACCGCGCCCCAAATGGAAATTGAACGGTGTCAAAATATTGTTTTTCAGCCATTTGCCGTTTATCATCATGTAATGGTAACCGCCGCCAAGCGCATCTGGCCACGACATGTTGCTTTCTGGCGGATTGACATAATAGTAAGTTTTGTTTTTCTCGTCCGACAGTCCAAACCTGAAACTTATTGTTTTGTATGTCCCCACCGCAATTTCATCACTTATCGCCCACGTCAGCGTCTTGGGTAGGTCATAGTCCGTGTAATGTATGGAATTGTTGTCTTTTATTGTAATAGATTGATTATCAGATGTATGCAATGTAAAATCTGAAATAAAGAATTTGATTTCGTTAACCTCATAAAGATTGTCAGCGGCGTTGCGATATTTTAGCGTGTCTTGCTGGAAATTTTCGTTATCAACTGAAAATGAGAATTTTATAGTTAATTTTCCACTGCTTTCGTCTCTCTTTTTATTGCATGATGTCATAACAATCAGGCAACTTATTATCACCAATAAAATAACATTTTTTAACCTGACCTTTTTCATCATATTATTTGTTTTCTTCTTTTGTCACAGATAATGTCTCACTTGTTTTTCCGATAAGAAGTTCTCCTTTTTCTGTGAGAAGCGTTATACTGTTTTTATTTATTAATGCTTGTTTAATATTCTCCAAACCAATATTATACACTTTTTCGTCCAAGATTTTTGTATCGTATTCGTGAAGAGTGTTTTCTTTCAGGTAGAATATTTTTCCTCCAATAATCTGAATCTGGCCATCGCATTGCAGAGAGAGGTGCTTGACAAGCGTTCCGAATGGGTCGAAAAAGTATATTCCGTCTTCGCCAGCGTTCATCACAAGTGTCTTCTCAGCGATTTCAAACATCTGCAAGGTGTTAATATCCTGTAAGTTAAGATGAATTATGTCTTTTCTGTTAAGCTGGAAGTCAGTTTTTATAAGGTCATGGTTCGATTTATTATATAGCCAAATATTATTAGAAGTTGAATATGCCGCAGCCTCGATTGTACGGAACCCCGCCGCAAAAAGGTCAAGCGGCTCGATGATAGGGGCGAGGTGCTCATCTAAAAAAAGTATCACTCCCGCATCCCGATAAAATAACATAATCTTCTGAGGATTAGAGACATCGGCTGAGGCAATATGCCCTAATTTGAAGTCTCCGAAACTGTGCAGGAACCTTCCGGCAGTGTCGAATTTGGTGAGCTGAAAGTCCTCAATCGTGTATATGTTGCCGTAAATGTCGTTGTAAATTATTTCCGGCCTGATCTTGTCTGCTATGGGGCGCACCGGCTGCGAAACAGCGGTGACAACCGTTAGGAGCAGGAAAAACATCAGAAGACTTTTTGCTTGGTTCATAATTACTTATAACGTTTTTTATGCTGTTGTTATTGCACTTTGAACTGATCTAATTTTTCTAACCAGTGCATCGCCGCTTTGATTGTGGGTATATTTCTTATTGTGAGAATCAGTTTTTTGTTGCTCTCCTTGATTTGCACTTGCGGATGGTTTGCCTGCATGAAAAGCAGAATTTTGGAGAAAAGGTCAGACTGGTAAAATGGAGAGTCGCTGTTTGCGATGAAATATCCTGTGAAGACGTTTCTTTTTATGGAGATTTTTTCGAAATAGAAAGAGGCGGCTTTGGCTCAGTTGTTATGCTCATTTTGACAAGCATGGTTTTGGTTTGCTTTG
>CACYHL010000077.1 GCA_902774205.1 uncultured Bacteroidota bacterium
TCAAAGCCCGTAGTGTTGTTCGGATATGACAAGTCACCCACATAATAATTCCCGTTATTCCCCGCACTTGACCAGTAACTCTGTGACGCCAACGCCTTCGCTATATATGTTGCCGTACTGCTGTACGTGTAGTTCGGATGGCTCGACACATAGTTCATCAGCGTCGTCCATTCAGAATTGCTCGGAACATGCCAGCCTGTTGGGCATATTCCCTGTATCCCGCTCGGATTGGAACTTGATGACGGTGAGTTCCCCATCACAGCACGCCAGTTGTACAGATAACCGTACGTTGAGACATTCGATGACGACTTGTTCGGGTAGAAACGATAAGCTATATTGCTGTATGTCTCCGTACTACCCATCGGTATTGACAAGCCATTAGCGTAGCGCGTGGTCTGTATGTGTTGTTGTCGACATCAGTTACAGTCCCGCAATTAACAAGCAATATCAGCTTATATATGCTATCGCACCCACCATTAATACTGGATAAAGAATCATAATATATGCCACCATCTGTCAGTGTCTTTCCTCTCCAACTGTAACTCGTCCCATACGTTATGTTAACTGTCTGCTCCATCAAAGTATCAGCACACGCAGCCAAAACTCCTGTACCCTTAACACATCTCACTGAATAACCATAATACTTCGGTGTGTTCGAGTTACTAACCGTCTCAGAATAATAGTTCAAACCCCTGTTATACGACGCGCTCGAACTATACTGTGTCGAACTCCAAAAGTATGCACTTGAATTGAAACCACTGGAATAGTTGCCGTATATGCAGCCCGCCGGTCGAGCTTCAAAGCCCGTAGTGTTGTTCGGATATGACAAGTCACCCACATAATAATTCCCGTTATTCCCCGCACTTGACCAATAACTCTGTGACGCCAACGCCTTCGCTATATATGTTGCCGTACTGCTGTACGTGTAGTTCGGATGGTTCGTCACATAATTTGTCAATTCCGTCCATTCCGCATTGCTCGGTACATGCCAACCTGTGGGGCATATTCCTTGTACCCCACTCGGGTTTGCACTTGACGACGGAGAATTACACATCACAGCACGCCAATTGTACAAATATCCGTAAGTCGATACATTTGAAGACGACTTGTTCGGATAAAACCTATAAGCTACCGTACTATAAGTATCTGTTGATCCCATAGGTATCGCCAAGCCGTTAGCGTAGCGCGTGGTCTTAAGATTCTCACGCATCCAACATTGGCTCCCTATCTGTATTGTGTTGTACGTATTATTGTCAACATCTGTAACCGTCCCACAGCTTGTATATGCTGTCACAACCTCCGTTGACACGGGTCAGTGAATCGTAATATATACCACCATCCGTCAACGTCTTACCTCTCCAACTGTAACTTGTACCGTATGTAATGTTAACTGTCTGCTCAAGTATAGTGTCTGTGCAGGCCTGCAATGTACCTGTCCCCTTTACACATCTCACTGAATAGCCATAATACTTCGGTGTGTTCGAATTACTAACCGTCTCAGAATAATAGTTCAATGCCGTATATGCAGCCCGCCGGTCGCGCCTCAAAGCCCGTAGTGTTGTTAGGATACGACAAGTCCCCTACATAACAATTCCCGTTATTCCCCGCACTTGACCAGTAACTCTGTGATGCTAATGACTTTGCAATATAAATAGCCGTCATGCCGCATTGGTATGCGGTTTGTGACGAGACGTAATTTGTCATTGTCGTCCATTCGGCATTGCTCGGAACATGCCATCCTGTCGGACAAATCCCCTGTATGCCACTCGGATTGGAACTTGATGACGGCGAATTGCCCATCACCGCACGCCAGTTGTACAGATATCCGTATGTCGATACATTGGACGATGACTTGTTCGGATAAAAACGGTAGGCTATATTGGTGTATGTCTCTGTCGAGCCCATCGGGATAGCCAAACCATTGGCGTAGCGGGTTGTCCGCAAGTTCTCAGCCATCCAGCATTGTGTTCCCAACTGCACTACCGCGTATGTGTTTCCGTCTATGTCTGTTACAGGACCGCATGTGGGATTCTGTGGATTCACTACAAGATCCAACTCATAAATACTGTCACAACCATTTGACGCAACCAAAGAATCATAATATGTTCCAGCGCTTGTCAATGTCTTGCCGTGCCACACCAACGATGAGCCTGACGTTATCGTGTCCTTTTCAACGAAATGATACGACTGCTTGTTTGTAAGATGAAGTATTACTATACTGTCGCAACCATGAATGGTGTGCATGTAATCGTAATATGTTCCGGCAACCGCAAACGACTGCCCATGCCACGAATATAGGCTCCCTGTACAGAATGAATCGCTTTCATTGACAGTGTATTTCTGATTTTCTGTCAAATACAATGTGACTATACTGTCACAGCCACTTACACTTTGCAATGTGTCTTTATAAACCCCTGCTGTCAATAACATCTTGCCATGCCAGTAATAATAATTCCCACTGCAAAATGAATCATTTTCACTAACATTATAATTCTGGCTTACTGTCAAATGCAATGTCACGACACTGTCGCAGCCTTTCACACTCTGCAACGTGTCCCTGTAAACACCGGCACTCGTCAGCAACTTGCCGTGCCACAGATAATTGCCCCCACTGCAAAATGAGTCATTCTCACTAACATTATAATTCTGAATGACAGCCAATTGCAATGTAACAACACTGTCACAGCCATGGGCGCTCTGCAATGTGTCTTTATATACGCCCGCACTCGTCAGTAATTTGCCATGCCACAGATAACTATTTCCGACACAGAATGAATCGCTTTCATTAATCGCATAATTCTGATTACCAGTCAAATGCAATATAACAATACTGTCACAGCCGTTTACACTCTGCAATGTGTCTTTATAAACTCCAGCTGTTGACAACATCTTGCCGTGCCACAAATATGTGCTTCCGACACAGAACGAATCACTTTCATTAACAGTATAGTTCTGATTAGCTGTCAAATGCAGTACAACAATACTGTCACAACCACTCTCACTCTGCAATGTGTCATTATAAACACCGGCACTCGTCAACATCTTGCCGTGCCACAAATATGTGCTTCCGACACAAAAAGAATCACTTTCATTGACAGTATAACTCTGATTCTCATTCAATACCAACTCATAAATCCAATAACATCCTCCAGCTTTTGGAACTGAATCATAATACGTTCCGCCAGAGGCATATACTTTGCCATGCCATAAGTATTGATCTCCGCTACAGATTGAATCAGTTGTGACAACAATACTGTCCTTGCAATCATCTGTTGTGAAAGAAACCTCGTTCCCATAAAATACGCCAACATCATTAATAGCGTAAGCACGAACGAAATATGTGGCATGAGGTGTAAGTCCGGAAATGTGGCTGACAAACGCGCCAAGACCAGTACCGTCTGACGTGTAGTCATTCGACAAGGTGGGGTTATTAACTGTATCCCAGCAAACACCGCGTTGTTTGACATAACCGCAGCCCTCATAAACAACCTCGCCGCCACCATCCGCTGAATTGGTCGTAATGTTCCCGACTGAACCGGTGTTGACTATGGCTGCGTCCTGCTTCGCATTCACCACGAATGTTATCAGCTTGGAGTCTGTGAGATTCTCCTCAACCATTGGCGTCTGCAGCAGTGACCCGCAAACCATGACGTATGCCACATACCTCATAAGGTCGCCTTTAGCGTACGGCTTCGTGGACACATATTTCGGCACTGGAATATATTTCTCCTTCACAAACCCCTGATATTCAATATGGTTTTCACCTCCACGTCCGACATTCAGCAATTTGGCCGCCACCCTCCTATTGTTTTGGCTGGCTCTGATAAAATATGTCTGCGGAACTTCTATATTGATGCGGAATGAATGCATCCCTGTCCCAAGAGACTGAAACGTCTGCGACACAACCACTCGTCCGTTTATGTCACAAATATCAAGTTGAACACTGCCAGCCTCCGGAAGTGTCAAAACAGCATCTGTCACACCATCAAACGGATTCGGCGCAACATTGAGCATGAGCTCAGAATTAGAAGACGCCGTGCCCTCCTCTATCCCGACATTGTTCTCCAAAACAAATGTTGTGTCAGGATAATATATCGTCTCCTGCCAGTCGCGTGTCACATTTGTAACAATAACCCTGCTTATAAGAGACCACTGGTTATTCGTGTCAACTCCCGTGAATGTCAACGTTACAGGCTGTGACATAGCCGACAAAAATGACATTACTATAACAGTTAAAATCAGTAAAATCTTCTTCATAATATGAATTTTTATTGTGTGCAAAAATACACTTTTAAACAGAATATTGGCTTAATAAAAAGCCATTTTCAGAAAAACAAATTCTTTCTAAAAATTAGTAAAAAAATTATTTTCATAATGTAATTAAAACAAAATGAAAAAAATATATCTTTGCATTTTTAAAATGATAATGCGACAAAAAACGACTGCCATATTGCTCATTCTAACAATGTTTGCCACCTGCATAATGGGACAGATTCCAGCAGGTTACTACAACGACGCGATTGGAAAAAGCGGCTACGCCCTGCAAAGTGCTCTATGTCAGATAATCGGAAATCATAATATAGTAGGTTACAATGAGTTATGGTATTACTATCAGTTCACAGACCTGAAACCTGACAGCACGATCTGGGATATATACACCGACCCGTACTGCTCTTTCGGCATTGACGACCACGGGGCGACAGGAAACGCCGAGTGCGTGACCTACAACCGTGAACATGCCTTCTGCCAAAGCTGGTTTGGCGGAACAAGCGAGCCGCCTGTCAGCGACCTACACCACATTTTTCCAGTCTCATCATGGATAAACTCATACCGAAACAACTATCCTTATGGTGAAGTAATGACACCAGACCGACAATTTCAAAACGGCTCAAAATGGGGCAAAAACACATTTGTAAGCACCGTTGACCAAACACCATCAGGTACCGCTTTCGAGCCGATTGACGAATACAAAGGGGATGTAGCACGCGCAATTTTCTATATGTCAACAAGATACATGTTCGAGGACTCCAATTTCTGCACAGACGCATCAGTCGCCCCGATGACACTCCGCTCACAACTTCGCCCGTGGGCTTTAGAGATGCTGAAAAATTGGCACATAGTTGACCCAGTGAGCCAAAAGGAGATTGACCGCAACAACGCAATCTACAACATACAACACAACCGCAACCCATACATCGACCACCCGCAACTCGTAAACCTCGTCTGGGGCAATGACTCAGTACAAAATGTCTTCGACCCCGGATTCATTCCAGTAAGCCATATTCATATAAAGGATCTTATAATTCCAAACACCACAACAATAGTTATCAAATTCGACACAACAATAGTGCCAACCTCCGTAACAAACCATTCGAATTACACTATAAGCAATGGGATAAAAATTGACAGTGTGAACCCGACACAAAGCGACGCGCTAACGATACATCTTCAGAACATGCTCACGCCGGGCTATCCTTACTACATGATAGTCAGGAATATACAGAGTGTTAACGGATATTTTCTGCAAGACACCTCCCTCTCTTTTGTTTACGGCTACTCCTCGAAGCATCAGCCAATAGTCTCATGGACATTCGACACCACTTTGAGCGCACCGAACACTCCAAAGGTCATTGCAGCGGACATCAACGGCACCGGCTTCGCCGCAACGCTCTTCCTTGAAGGCAGCAACGGGGCTTCTGACTTCAATCAGGAAAACAGCTTCAACGAGATAACAACCTACCCCGGTACACGAATCGGCGACCCGCGCATAAGCAACGCCTACGACGGCCGCGCACTCGCAATCACAGGCAGCTACACTAACGGGAAATCACTCGTCTGGAAGTTCTCCTCACAATATTGGGAAAATCTTATCATAACTCTTGCCAACCGCCGCACTCCGACAGGATTCTTCATGCACACATGGGAATACAGTTTGGACGGCACAAAATTCGACACGTTATATAATGTAACCACAGTTGCCGACTCGCTCAATCTATTTGAATTAAAAACAATTGATTTACAGCAATATAACCAATTCAATCGGCAGCAACAGATATTTCTGCGCCTTACCATAGACAGCGCATACAGCGTTTCGGGCAACAACCGTTTCGACAACTTCACCGTTTTTGCGCAAAAGTGCTCTGACAAATACGTTTACAACGACACAATTCTGACAAACCAACCTTATGAAAAATACGGATTCCAAATCCCTCCGATAAACGGCGTAGGTTCTCTTGTCTTCACCCGCGAAACGGAAATGGAGGCCGCATGCGACAGCACTGTGATACTGAACCTCACCATTGCCACTGACACAACCCACACGAATGACAATCTCAACGAAGTGTTGCGGCGGAGCACACCGCAACTCATCATCTATCCGAATCCGGCGAAGCAAAGCTGCAAAATAAAACTCACTGATATGGAGGATTATAACACTCAATTACTAATGCAAATAACCACACCTACGGGGCAGATTATTTTAAGCCGCATGGAAAATCCCAATCCATTCACTGGGGAAATAGAGTTCCACGCAGAAAGTCTTCCCTATGGGATTTACCTCGTAACCATCAGCGGAAAAAATTTCACAGCAAGAGGCAAAATGGTGATAGTCAAATAGCTTTTACATCTGGCAGAATTTGCGTTTTTTATTTATCTTTGCTATAAATTTCACGCAAGTTAAAACAATACGGCAAAAACTGTAACAGCTTGTAACATAGATGGAAAGCAAAGACCGGAAATATATAGCAATTGATTTGAAGTCATTTTACGCTTCCGTGGAATGCGTTGCGCGTGGGTTGGACCCGCTGACCACAAATCTTGTTGTTGCCGACAAAAGCCGGACTGACAAAACCATTTGTCTTGCTGTGTCACCATCTTTAAAACAATATGGAATAAAAGGGCGCGCGCGGCTTTTCGAAGTGATACAACGCCTGCAAACCGTGAACGCAGAACGGAAAGCGAAGGCAAATATAACACGCTTTACAGGCAAATCCGCTTCAGACATTGAATTGAAAGCGCACCCCGACTGGGAAATTGACTACATTGCCGCGACACCACGCATGGCCCACTACATTGAATACAGTTCGAAAATATACGGCATTTACCTGAAATACATTGCCCCTGATGACATTCATGTCTATTCCATTGATGAGGTTTTCATAGATGCGACCGACTATCTGCGAAGTTACAAAATGACAGCGCGCGAGCTTGCAATGAAAATAATACGCGATGTGCTGAAACAAACAGGAATCACAGCCACAGCAGGCATAGGAACCAACATGTATCTCTGCAAAGTGGCTATGGACATATTGGCGAAAAAACAGCCCGCCAGCCCAGATGGTGTGCGCATTGCGGAACTTGACGAAATGACATACCGCCAACAACTTTGGAACCACAAGCCAGTGACAGACTTTTGGCGTGTGGGACGCGGCATCGCACAACGGTTAGCGCTCCACGGCATTGAAACAATGGGAGACATAGCTGAATGTTCTGTAAAAAATGAGGAGTTGCTATACCGTCTTTTCGGAGTGAATGCAGAGCTGCTGATAGACCATGCGTGGGGCTGGGAGCCGTGCACTATGGATTTTGTCAAAGCGTACCGTCCTGAAAGCAACTCACTAAGCAGCGGGCAGGTGCTGACGGAGCCATACACCACTAAAAAAGCACGTGTCGTAATGTTGGAGATGACCGACGCCATGGCTCTCAATCTTGTGGAGAAGAAACTTGTCACCGACCAATTGACTCTAACCATCAGTTATGATGCCGAAAGTCTGAACAATCCCGCCATTCGAGCGAAATACAATGGAGAGATAACCACAGACTATTATGGTCGGAAGGTGCCCAAACACGCGCACGGCACAATGCGCCTCGGCCGCCAGACATCATCGGCGCGACTGCTGACCGAAGCGGCGACACAAATCTACGACAGGATTGTGAATAAGGATTTGCTTGTAAGATACATTAATGTATGTGTCGGGAATGTTGTTGACGAAAAAAAGGCGGCGGCAAGGAAGCCCGCGTCCCAACTTGACCTATTCACAGACTACGAAGCACTTGAACGACAACAAATTGAAGAGGAAAAAGCGTTGGCGAAAGAGCGGAAAATACAGGAAGCGCAATTAGCGATAAAGCACCGTTTCGGCAAAAACGCCATTCTGAAAGGGCTTAACTTCGAGGAAGGGGCGACAGCACGGGAACGCAACCAGCAAATAGGAGGACACAAGGCATGAACAAGGATTACAGCGATATAATAGACCTGCCGCACCACGTTTCAAAGAAGCACCCGCAGATGTCAATGTACGCCCGCGCAGCACAATTCGCGCCCTTCTCAGCGCTACACGGTTTCCACGAAGCACTTGTTGAAACTGAGAAAAAAACGGACGAGGATGTTCATGAAAAGATTGAAGAGGGTTGGGCAGTTCGATAGCAGCGAGTGTAATTTTTTTATCGTTGTCCCGTTGTTCGCTGAAGCAACATAATTACTCCGTCCGTTGTGTGAAGGATTGAGATTAGAAAATGATAAATGGCGGAAGCCGAAAAGCCAAAAGAGAGTAGGCAATTAATTTAACGTGAGTTTGATATAGTCAAATAGCAGATTGGCAACATTTTATTTTCCTCTTTCAGCCCACATGTCTCCGGCGTGCGCGACAAACGGTGTGTACTGCAGCGCAATCTGCAGAAACGAAGCGGACTATAATATCCCCGCGGTGCGCTGTAACCGTTCCGCAAAGCAAATAGCCGCTCACCGCGGAACAGGGAACATTACTAATAACAAAATTCTATAATAAATTAGAAGATGCCAACAAGACTACAAAAAATAATTCCGAAAATTTATGTAATTTTGCCCTCGTATGATGTAACGATTTCGCATTTCAAACATTATTGAAAAACATATAAAAGACCATCGTTATATCATTCATTTTTAATAAGTTATACAATCTCAAACCCACAATAACACTATGAGGAAATTTTTAGTATTAACAGTCTTTTTCATCTTTGCCTTGAATTTTGCAAAAAGTCAAGGTGTCACATTATCCTCTCCGGCAAACGGCTCCACTGTCAGCGGGGTCAGTATTTCAATATACTGGAACGGAATTAACGGAAGCACATACTATGATTACCAGTACGACACTGTTTCCACATTCAATTCGCCGGCACTTGTAACCGGGAGCCGGTCAAGCAGCTACATTATGTCTCTATTTCAAACCTCTATTATGGGCAAAAATATCATTGGAGGGTACGTGCAAGAAATGCAAATGACACAACGGTGTGGTCCGCCCCATGGACATTTACAACCCCTGTGGCAATGTCACTCTCATCACCGGCTAATAACTCAACTGTAAACAGTATCTCCCCAACATTGTATTTTAACACCATTAGCGGAAGTTCATACTACGACTATCAGATTGACACTACTCCAAACTTCAACTCTCCTTATCTGATAACAGGAAGCAGATCTAGCAGTTACTCTTATATAAACACGTCAAACCTCAGATACGGAACAACATATTACTGGCGTGTGCGTGCAAGAGACGCTGTGGACACAACAATATGGACTCCTATATGGCATTTTACAACTATATCTCCAATAATGACTCTCTCAAGTCCAGCAAACGGAGCAAATGTCAGCGGTGTTAGCACAACTTTATATTGGAACACCATAACTGGAAGCTCTTACTACGATTACATGATTGACACCGTGCCGACTTTCAATTCTCCAGTTCTGGTTTCAGGTTTTAAATCAAGCAGTTATGACTACGTATCATTATCCAATTTATATTATGGGCAGACTTGGTCTTTCACAACACCAGCGACAATGTCTCTCTCCTCTCCTGCCAATAACTCAACCGTCAACAGTATCTCCCCAACATTGTATTTTAACACCATTAGCGGAAGTTCATACTACGACTATCAGATTGACACTACTCCAAGTTTCAACTCTCCTTATCTGATAACAGGAAGCAGATCAAACAGTTACTCTTATATAAACACTTCGAACCTCAGATACGGGACAACATATTACTGGCGTGTGCGTGCAAGAGATGCCGTGGACACAACCGCATGGACTCAGACATGGCACTTTAATACAATATTACCAACAATGACACTTTCAAGCCCCGCAAACGGAACTAATGTCAGCGGTGTGACTGTCACATTGTATTGGAACACCATAACTGGAAGCTCTTACTACGACTATATGGTTGACACCGTGCCGACTTTCAATTCTCCAGTTCTGGTTTCAGGTTTTAAATCAAGCAGTTATGACTACGTATCATTATCCAATTTATATTATGGGCAGA
>CACYHL010000078.1 GCA_902774205.1 uncultured Bacteroidota bacterium
CATGTCAAATGGCAAAGTAAATTTATGTCAAATGGCAAAGTAAAATCATGTCAAATGGCAAAGTGAATACATGGTGTGCAATATTTAATAATCAGATAATATATAATATATGCTATATAAAAAACGAATTGCCGATACGTTGCTAAAAGAGCAATTGGAAGCTGCCGGAGCAGTGCTTATACAAGGCCCGAAATGGTGTGGAAAAACCACAACTGCGGAACAGATAGCGGGCAGTAAAATATACATGAATGCTCCAGACCGCCAAAATGAATTCCGGATGTTGGTTGATACAAACATTCAACGGCTTTTGGGTGGTGAAACCCCAAGACTCATCGATGAATGGCAGCTTTATCCGAAATTATGGGATGCCGTCCGTTATGAAGTGGATCATCGTGAGGTAAGGCAGGGGCAGTTTGTTTTGACAGGTTCTGCGGTACCGGTACAGACAGATTTGATTCGCCACACTGGAACAGGTCGGTTTGCGTGGTTGAAAATGAGAACGATGTCGCTTTGGGAGTCCGGAGAATCCAATGGAGGCGTCAGTTTGGGCGAACTGTTCAAAGGCCTGCCGCCTGATGCGGATGCCGATGCGGATTCCATTGATGAATTAAGCCGGTTGGTATGCCGTGGCGGATGGCCGGAATCGGTTGGAAAAAAGGAGAAGGCCGCATTGCGTCAGGCATACAATTATACCGATGCAATAGCGGAAAGTGACATTTCTCGGGTGGATGGGGTTCGGCGGGATGCCGCATTTGCCCGCAGGTTGCTTCGCAGTTATGCCCGTCATCAGGGCGCGGCGGTTCCCATAAGCCAGCTTTATGCGGATATCAACAGTAATGAGGGAAACAGTTTGAGCGAAGCCACCATAGAGGGGTATCTCCGTGTGTTGAGGCAGATTTTTGTGATAGAGGACATGCCTGCCTGGAATCCGAATTTGCGCAGCCGTTCGGCTATCCGGATGTCAGAAACACGCTATTTTACGGACCCGTCCATTGTGGTTGCCGCTTTGGGTATAGGACCGGACGATTTGTTGAATGATGTCAGCACATTCGGTCTGCTATTTGAGACAATGGCTGTGCGCGATTTGCGGGTGTATGCCGAATCTTTGGATGGGAGTCTGTTCCACTTCCGTGACAGGACCGGTTTGGAGTGCGATGCGGTCGTCCATCTTCGCAACGGTTCATACGGACTTATAGAGATTAAGCTTGGAGGGGAGCATCTGATTAATGAAGGCGCGGCTTCGCTAAAAAAGTTGGCTTCATTGGTTGATACGTCCAAAATGCCTGAACCCTCCTTCATGATGGTTCTTACCGGTGTCGGCAAATATTGTTAAAACTTTTCTTCACATCTTAACATTTTCACTTTTTTGAACCTCCGAAGCCACGTAAGGGATATGTGGAGATTAAAAAAGTGAAAAAAAAAAATTTAATATACAATATTCATAAAATCTCCGCGTTATGACGTAAAGGTTATTGCAGTAACCGATATTTTTAAATTATCGGTTGTTGTAACAACCAATGTGACGAACTGCTGCATTTACTGTTGAAGTAGGAGGCCAGAATAAGACCTTCGACCAAATTGCAGGTGTGCCGGATTAATTCATACTTGCGGACAGGTTGGAATATCCGGTTGGAAAGAAACTCCCCTTGTGGATGGCAGGTCTGATATATTGACAGCAGGTGATGCGATTATTATGTTAAGATGTTAAGTTGTTAAGGTGTTAAACCTTTCACATCTTAACATTTTCACATCTTCACTTCTTTATTCCTTCGCAACCGCTGATAGGTTCATTTTTTTTCTGCGCAGGGAGAGTTCGTATCCCTTTTTTCCACCTTTTCGCCATCACCCACCAGAAGCCCCGTAAATGACAGCGGGCAATAATAAAATTCCACCTTTCCACTTTGTTTGATGCGAAAAAATGTGAAAAAAACCATGTAGTTTTATAGGGGGGGGTATTTCGTTGATAATCAATGCTAAAATTATTTTTTTAATTTATCCTGATGTAATAAATAAATGTATAGTTTTGCGTACGCATTTGCGTGATGTTTAAATGCAAATGCAGGTTCTTTCAAAGGATGATCCGGAAGGGTGCCGCATTTGGGATGCGGTTAAGAGGAAACCGTGTGTGAATCACTGGCTGTCGCGCAACTGTATGTTCGCAAAGTTTTTGTGCAGAAAGTCATTGGGTATATGAACCTGAGAAGGCGCACAAGAGGGGACGAGCCAGGAAGCCTGCCTTTTCGGAAGTGGACAATGCTTTCGCGTCAAGAGTGATTGTCAAGAGGTGCCCGTGTATGCCCGGGTGCCGTTGTTCCCATATCTGTTGGTGTCAAAGTGTTGTCCGGATCCGGTTTGCGGAGGTTTCGCAGATAAGTTTTTAGGATAATATTAAAAACCAATAGATTATGGATTTAAATTATTTTTTCAGAAGGATTCCGCAAGGAATGAAGACCGGTTCGGGCCGGTTTGTCAAAGGGGTGACGGCTGTTGCGCTGTTGCTGCTCATGACTGTTTCGGCCAGCGCACAGGTGGTGCAGCTGGCGAACGAAAGTTTCAAGAAGTCGCTGCCGCAGGGCTGGAGCGTCTATCCGCTCTCCACGCCGACGGCACCCACCTGGGCCTCCGACACCCATGTGGCGGCAAGCGGCAAGTATGCCATGCACGGGTATGTGCCTTACAACGCCGGTGACACTGTGGAACTGGTAAGCCCTTGGTATGACTGCACCAACTACAAGCATGTGCAGCTGAAGTTCAAGCATATATGCAAGGTGCTGGGCAGCGACCTTTGCCAAATATATTACCGTGAGGATAACCTGAGCAGCAAGTGGAAACTGCTTCCATCGGATGCGTATATGGGAAAATCTGCAACCTATAAAAAAACACTCTCTTTTGACGACCGCTCCTACAGCGAATGGAAAAGTGATGACACTACGGCCATTTCCGACAATTCGTGGTGGAAGGAGGAGACATTTGATATCAGTGATTGTGCCGGTTATTCCAAAGTTGCTTTCAAATTTGTGTTGAGGAAGGGGAGTTACTTCGGCTCCTTTATAGCAGAAGGTTGGTATGTGGATGATTTTGAAGTGCGTGCCATGGCCGATTCCAATCATGTGTTCAAACTGCCGGAGGCTTCGTTTGTCTCCACATTTGCGGATACCATCTATGCACAGGGTCCGTTTGCCATTCAGGCCAAACTGGTTTCCCGTTCCGGATTAAAACTGATGACCCCTTATCTGAAATATGCGGTATGGCGTAACGATACGCTGCTAAAAGCAGATTCTTTGCTGATGAGTGATGTGAATGGGGGCGATTCCTTGTGGCGGGCATCCATACCCAAACAATCCTGGAATGTCAAACTGGTTTATTCCACCAAAGCATATGATGCGCTGGGCGTAGCAGTTGTCACGGACAGTTTTTATGTCAAAAAAAGAGACACTGTCATTAACAATGTTGTGCAAAAGGGCAGCGTTGGCATGGTTTCCATTGACAAACCGCTGCTGTGGCAGCAGCGTGCTACCCAAACCGTGGAGGTCACTTTCAAAAACAATCTGGACAAGGCTTTGACATACGCCGAACTCTATTGGACGGTAAGCAATGTGCAGATGCCTATGGTGGCTTGGGTCGGCAATGTGGCAGCCGGAAAGACTGGTACCTGCAAATTGGGCACCTATTTTCCAAGTGCCGTGTCGGATACCATTGTGGTGTGGATCAAGAACCCGAACTACCTGACGGATTCCATCACCAATGATGACACTGTTATGGCCGTTTCCTTCACTTGTGACTCCGCTTTTGCCGGAAACTATACGGTAGGAAAAGGGAAATATGATTTCCAATCCATGGAGGAGGCGACGAAGAAAATGCTTATTTGCGGTGTTGGTGGGGATGTGCACTTCCGGATTGCAGATGGCGTTTATGAAGGGAATGCCGATTTTTCAAATCTGAACACAGTGAACCGTGTGACACTCACTTCTTTGTCCGGCCATGCGGACAGTGTGGTGCTGGTTGCGAGAAATGGCAATGCGGTCAATATCAGATCTTCGCAAAACATGTTTTTCGAAAATCTGACCATTGTTGCGGATTCCAATGCCAGACATGCCGTGTTTGTTTCAGGCAATTGCAAAAACTTGTCGTTTAAAAACTGTGTTTTTATCGGACGGAAGGATGTCCTTAGCAGTGATGAAAATTATGCTACGGTTTCTTTGTTGGGTAGCGAATCAAATCATACATCCACACATGACAGCCTTTTCTTTGTCGGGAACCGGTTTAAATATGGCACATACGGTTTGTATAGTGGTAATTATTATGAATGGTATAGAGAATATATTGGTATTGTAAAAACTTATTGTGAGAATTACTACAATGCTTCTCATGTGTCGGTTGACAGCAATTATTTCGAAGGATTCCGTTATGCGGCTGCGAGCCTGCTTCATCTAATCAATTTCTCTTCATTCCGCGGCAATGTCATGAAAGAGGGTGATGCCACCCACACCTCCCTTATGGGAGCCTGTTTCAGGGAATGTAAAAACCTGCGCGTGGAGTGTAACAGCCTTTCAACGGCCGGTGGTGCCGGCACGCAGTATGGTATGCAGGTGAGCGGTTGTGACTCCACTGTGATTGTGAGCAACAATGAAATTATTTTGAACAGTTTGAAGGGGAGTGCTTACGGATTATATGCCACATCCAACAAGGGCGTTGTTCTGGTTCACAATAGCGTGGGGATATTCGGAAATTCAACTTCCGCGCAATATGGCCTGAACCTGTCTTCCGGTAACGGTGAAAAGGCAACGGTTCGGAACAATGTCTTTTGTATTGACGGTAAAATAACAGCCTCTTCTTTCCCATTGTTTATCAGCGGTGTAAGGAATTTGTCCGGCATTGTCATAGATGATAACACATGGTATTGTGCCACAAATTTTGCTGGTGTGAGTGTTTATGTGATAAACACATATCTGAATGAGGAATTGAAAACTGTGTCATTCTCCGAAAGAAATGATTTCAACACGTTCATTACAGATAGGGGAGGCTCTTCCATTTTCAGGCATGATGTGTTTGCCTGTCCGGTTTTTGCTGACACAACCCATGCCAATCTGCGCTTGCGTGAATTCACCAATATGCATTGTATGGGACATGCTGCCGTGCAGACAGACAAGGATGGCCTGACCCGCTCGCAACAAACGGTCAAAGGCTGCTATGCATCGCCTTTGGACAAATACAATGTTACGGTTGCGGATATTCTGGGTTGGCCGAAGAGCAGTTATTTTTCTGACACACTGCATCCTGCCATTGTCATTCTGAATGGTGGCTCAGATGCTCTGACTGCCGCCACCATCAATTGGGAAATAGATGGTGTACGCCAGGCTCCCATACAGTGGAAGGGGAAACTGCCATTCTGTGGCATGGACACCCTTGTTTTGGGGAAAATCATGGGACTGACCCAGGGCAACCATGTGATCAAAGCGTATGTGACTGCCTTAACATCACAGGATTATGTCTCTGATGACACCTTACAGAAAACAACCAAGACATGCGCCACCGATTTCAATGGCAGTTATACTGTAGGAAGCACAGGGTTCTTCAAGGATTTGGATGCAGCAATTTCCTCTTTGGTGGAATGTGGCATGTCAGGCCCCGTCACACTTCAGATGCAGTCCGGCACTTATTATGTCAACACCGTTATATCCAATAATATTGCCGGTTTGGACAGCAACCATACGTTGCACATCACCTCCCTTGCGGGCAATTGTGACAGTGTGGTGTTGAGGAGGGCCGACAGCAGCAACAGCAGCGCGAAAGCAGCTCCGCTGGTTTTTGACGGTGCCGAGTATGTAAAAGTTTCCCATCTGACATTAAACGGCATGGGAGCCAATGACACGGTCACCACTTGCGGACATGCATTGGTCATTACCGGCAGCAGTTCCCACATTGAGGTTTCCGATTGTCGGATGCTGCTGCCGCAATACCTGAAGGGAACAGGTGACTACGATGAATTGGCTGGTGTACATCAAAAGGTGACGCCCAAGCAGCAGAATGTGGTCAAGGACAACAATTGCGCCAACTATGCGCTGGCATTCCTAAATGGAAACGGAAAATATCTGGAATTAGCACGCAACACCATGGAAGGCGGTGTTTGTGCTTTTCATGTGGAGGGCAAAAGTGACGGTAACCGTCTGAATAATGTGGAGATGTCAAAGAACCATATTCTCGGTGTTGACTACGGGGCCTGTCAGGCCATGTATGTGAACAATTGTGTGTTTTCCGGAAACAGGGTGCAACAACGTGCCAAAAACCACTCTTCCAAAGGATTTGCTATAAACACCGGCGGTTCCACAGTACTTGTGGAGGGCAATGTTTTCCACTATAATGCACTGGGGTCAGCTATTGTCGGACATTTTACAACCGTGGACGTTATCAATAATGAGATTAAAGGTGGAAATGTGGGCATCTTTATGGGGAAAGAGGGAAACTTCAACATTTGTCATAATTCCATTTATGTGAAAGTCAATGCTATTTCTATTATCCAGGCGGTGGGTATGAATCCGATGCAGTGGAACCAAATGTACCGTCGCGGTAATAGTAGTTATTGTAATAATAATATTTTACATGTGAAAAATGGCCAGCCGGTATCAGATGATGTGCCATGGTCTGGTATGGGGTGGAAATTTAATGAAGGGGGCAATTGCTATTACAATGATGCTACAGGTACGGCTAATGTGGGTCAAGGCATTACGGTGGGAAAAACCTCAATGAGTTTGCTGCCCATATATAAGGACACCTCTGTGAGTTTGGAATATGTAAACTCAAATGCACTGAAATGTGATTTAATGGTGAAAGTGCCATATGACATCAATGGAAAAGTCAGGAACAGTACAACTGCCATTGGTGCATATGATTCGGTCGGTTCTGCGTCTGATGTGGCTCTGCTTGGATTTGTGGGTGCGGATGAATTGACCGCATCAGTTCCCGGAAAGGTGGGTGTTGTTTTGCAGAACCGAAGCTCCGAACCGATAGACACAGCAAACATCCGTCTATATGTCAACCAGACGCAAAGGGTCCGCATGACCTATAGACCTGCAAAGCCTTTGGAGGGCAAGGGCACTATCGATACGGTGTGGTTGGGCAATTTTGCTTTACAAATAGGCTTCAATGAAATGCTTGCGGTTGTTAAATATGCCACAGACGCATTGCCTGCGAATGACACCGTCTATTGGAATGCGTATGTCTGTTCCGGTTCACTTGGAGGAACTTACACCGTTTTTGGCAATCAGGCTGATTTTGCTTCTGTTAATGAACTAAAGTCTGCCCTATATACTTGTGGCATATCGCAAAACACTATACTCAAACTACGTCCGGGTGTTTACGGCGGACTGGAATTTGACAGTCCTGTCCCCGGCAGCGACAGTTGCAGCATCACTTTTGTCGCTGACAGCGGCACAGTGGTGTTTGGAGAAGGAGAGGATAGCAAAGGTTTGGTGCTTAATAATGTATCAAACATGTTTTTCCATGGCCTGACTTTCGGAAACAGGAAGGACGGAAAGATTGGCGTACAGTTGCGGGGCAGCTGCACCAATGTGACTTTCCGCGAATGCAACATTTACGCCTGCACCACCGCCACCGCCACGGATTATAAGGCGGTGGATTACACTGGTGCCAATAAAAGCACCACCTATCCTGTAAATGTACGGTTCATCGGAAACCACATCTCTGGCGGCTGTTACAACATGTACCTGTATTATCTGGCCGGAAGTACCGGTCTGATAGCCTCCACTTCCCTCTACATCGACAGTAATGTGCTGGACAATGCCAGCCAGTACGGCATTTACGTATATTACTATGCAAACATTCCGAGCATCAGTTACAACCGCATTGAAAGCCGGAAGGTTCCAAGTGATGGGACATACCACGGTCTGCATTTGGAACAGGCCGTCACGTATGACTTTGTCCAGGGCAACCGCATCCGTGTGAGTGGCACCGGCACTGGATACGGGATTTGGTTAGGGTATTATCAGAATTACTACCAACAACGGCGTGGCTTGGTTATCAACAATGAAGTGCAGGTTTCCGGAGAAAAGAGCCAGTATGGCATCTATTTCTATGCTACTTACTCAAGGTTGAAAATGCATCACAACAGCGTGTATGTGAACTCGTATGCCGATGTGGCATACGGTCTGTACCTCTCTCCGGCAACAAACACTTCCTTTCAGCAGCCCATCACCCGCAATCTGGTGGCGGCATACGGAAAACGGCCATATCCGTTGTATGTTTCCAGCAATACATATTCTAGAGCATCTTACGGTTTGCGTGAGTGGAACAACTGGTATGCCATAGACACTGTTGCCTGTCTGGCCGGCATTTCCTGCCATGACATAAAGGATTTGCAGGCACTCACGTTGGACAACGATTCCAATTCATTCAGAAACATGCCTTCCTTCAAGGACACCACTGACGGGTTGTTGTTGAAAACCTATGACCTGTTCGCTTGCCCCATGACAGCGGATGTCTCTTCCGACATCAACGGTTCTCCGAGAAGTCCCATCACTGCCATGGGTGCGTACGGATATGAGATTTTTGACAATGTGAATCTGGAGATGCTTGAAATTCTTGGCCCGTCTACAGCAAGTGATGCCAGTTGCATTTCAACGCATACGCCTGTTTGCTTCGTTTTCCGAAACAGTGGTGTTCAGGAAGCCCGTTTCGACTCCTCCGCATTGAAGGTCAGCCTTGATGTGACTGGAGCCATCACCTGGCATTGGGACACGCTCATCCGAAGCGGACAGTTGGCTTCCGGCCGGATGGACACCCTGACGCTGGGCAGCCTGCCCACATTGGCAAGCGGCACCTACCACATCAGGGTCACGCTCTCGGACAGCGTGGATGTGAACGCGGAGGATGACACCCTTTCCACCGATTACACGGTGCGCTGGATTGAACCTCCATACGATGTCAATTTCACCACGGTTCCGGCGGAGCTGATCAGTGTGAGCCCGTCCGGCAGCATCGGCTGGAAAGTGGTGCAGGGTGCGGGTACTGCGCCTGCGGTGGCTCCCGCCTTCGGCAAAGGACGTCTGGAGTTCGCCGGAGCCGGCAACCCGGGCGCATCGGCCAACGCGGTGTTCAACGGCGTCAGCCTCAAAGGCTGCCTCAACCCGACCTTGAGCTTCTGGTACGCGCACGACGCTGACGACAGCAAGCGTGACCTGATGTTCGTCCTGGCCACCACGGACGGCGGAGCAAGCTACACTGAAATCGGTCGTATCACGGCTGCCGCGGCCGCCACGGGCTGGCAGCAGTACGACATCGACCTGAGCCGTTTCGCCAATGAGCCCTGCCTGAGCATCGTCTTCCAGGCCATCAGCTTCGGCGGCGCGAACCAGAGCCTTGACC
>CACYHL010000079.1 GCA_902774205.1 uncultured Bacteroidota bacterium
TTATTATGTGTTGGGTTGAGAGTTTTATGGTCAGATGGTTTTTCATTAGCCTTTGAAGTTCCCGGATTGGTCGTATTCGGGTTTGCGTGTGTGCTGCCGGCATTGCTGCCGCTGTTGTTTGGAGTGTAGGGTGAGCTTGTCCTTGCTGAGCCGAGAGATGTGTTAGAGACTAGATAGTTATCGTATTTCTCGCTGAAGCTTGCTCCTGAGTGTGATACTACTGAAGCGCCGCCGCCGATGCTGTTGTGCAGTTCGTTATTGGTATTGTTGCCATAGCCTTCGGGCCTGTCGCCGCGTCCGTTGTGGTTGGAGGCGTGCCCATTAGAGGAGCTTCCGACACTTTCCCTGTGACCGTAAGAGTAAGATCTGTTGTGGTCGAAGTTATTGTGATAGTAGCCTGCGTTTGAGCCTGCGTAAAATCCGTCATGGAATCCGTTCATGTATCCGTTGTGATAGCCATGGTTATAGCCGTGATAATAGTTATGACCGTAGCCCCAGCCGTGTCCCCAGTGGTGATTGTAGTGCCAGCCCCAGCCGTATGTGAAGCCGTGGTGGTAATAACCGCAGGTGTAGTAGTACGGACGGTAGGTGTATGACGGCCACCACCAGTTGTAGCCAAGGTATATGCTGACACCCCAGTTTGACGGATATGGATCATACCAGTAGAGGTTTGTGTAATACGGGTCGTAATATCCCCAGTAGCTTGGATATGTGCTGTGGAATCTGCGTAACCGCGATGTGTAATAGAAATCGTAGTAATCGTCAGTGTCATAATAGTAATTGTTAGTTATATATGTTACGTTGCCGCCGTCATATTCAACAGAAGAAGTTGTGCGCACAGGTTCCTCGCTGTAGTAAGAGTTGTCTTCGTAATACACCTCGTTCGCTGTTGCCGTTTCATATTCTTCGGCAACCGGTGCTTCAGTCGTTACCGCAGCAGGTGTGGCTGCGACCGCTGCGGTATTTTTCACCGGAGGCGCGTATTGCGCGTCAGATGAAACAGTATAGACATCATCATAATAAGCGGTTTCGGACAATTTACATGCTGACAAACTGACCGCCGCAACTAAAACCGATAATAAAAAAAACTTTTTCATGGCGCAATCTCCTATAATTTTGTTTATTTTTGCAATTCAAATTTTATGACTACAAAAATAATAAAAAGTAAAATCACAAAGTAAAAAAAATAATGGCAAAAGATATTACTACACGTTCTGAAAATTATTCACAGTGGTATAATGACTTGGTGAAGAAAGCGGATCTTGCTGAAAATTCGGCAGTTAGAGGCTGTATGGTTATCAAACCGTATGGTTATGCTATATGGGAAAAAATGCAGGCCACGCTTGACAAGATGTTCAAGGAGACAGGTCACACCAACGCCTATTTCCCGCTTTTTATTCCGAAATCTTTTTTGAGCAGGGAGGCCGAACATGTGGAGGGCTTCGCGAAAGAGTGTGCTGTTATCACTCATTACAGACTTAAGAAATCTCCTGACGGCAATGGTGTGGTGGTTGACCCGGAGGCGAAATTGGAAGAGGAGCTGATTGTTCGTCCTACTTCTGAGACTATCATTTGGGACACATATAAGAATTGGATTCAGTCGTACCGCGACCTGCCGATTCTGTGCAACCAGTGGGCTAATGTGGTGCGTTGGGAGATGCGCACGCGTCTCTTTTTGCGCACTGCTGAATTTTTGTGGCAGGAAGGGCATACAGCGCACGCCACCAAAGAGGAGGCAGAGGCAGAGGCAAAGAAAATGCTTGAGGTATATGCCGATTTTGTGGAGAATTTCATGGCGATTCCGGTTATAAAAGGTGTGAAGTCTCCGAATGAGCGTTTCGCCGGTGCGATTGACACTTATTGCATTGAGGCATTGATGCAGGATGGCAAGGCGTTGCAGGCAGGAACCTCGCACTTCCTCGGACAGAATTTCGCTAAAGCTTTCAATGTACAGTTTTTGAACAAGGAAAACCAGTTGGATTATGTATGGGCTACTTCGTGGGGCGTTTCCACACGTCTCATCGGTGCGTTGATTATGACACACTCAGACGATAACGGTCTCGTGCTCCCGCCGAATCTTGCTCCTATTCAAGTTGTTGTTATTCCTATATTTAAGAATGAAGAACAGCTGAATCTTATTCGTGAGAAAATAGAACCTTTTGTAAAACAATTGAAAGAAAAAGGCATTTCTGTGAAAGTTGATGACGATGATTCGAAGCGGTCGGGGTGGAAGTTCAATGAGTATGAGTTGAAGGGCGTGCCAGTGCGTGTTGTTGTCGGACCGCGTGACCTCGAGAACAACCAAGCTGAAATTGCGCGGCGTGACACCATGACAAAAGAGACGGTGCCATTTGACACATTGGCTGGCACAATAGAGAACCTTTTGGCTGAGATTCAGAAGAATATCTTTGAAAAGGCGCGCGCTTTCAGAGACTCTAATATCAGAACAGCTGATTCGTGGGACGAGCTTGTTGATATTTTGGACAATAAGGGTGGCTTCGTCGCAGCGCACTGGGACGGCACGGTGGAGACGGAGGAGGCGATTAAGGAGAAAATCAAGGCTACAATACGTTGTATCCCATTGAATAACAAGTTGGAAGACGGAAAATGTGTGCTTACAGGCAAGCCCTCAAAACAGAGGGTTTTGTTCGCAAGAGCTTATTAACGAAAACAATAACAAATGTCGGAAGAGTTCCACCTACTGTCGGATTTGGCGTTGATCCTGATTTCTGCAGGGGTAGTCACCATTATCTTTAAATTGCTGAAACAGCCTTTGGTGCTGGGATACATTGTCGCCGGTTTCCTTGTGGGGCCGCATTTCGGGCTTTTCCCGACAGTAGTGGAGTCGCAGAGTGTTGAGGAGTGGTCGGAGATAGGGATAATATTTTTGCTGTTCGCTTTGGGACTTGAGTTCAGTTTCAAAAAACTTTTCAAAGTTGGCGCGTCCGCGTTTATAACTGCTGGCATAGAGATTGTCACGGTCGGCTGTGTTGGATTTCTCACGGGCTATTTTCTCGGCTGGTCAACAATGGAGAGTGTGATACTCGGCGCTATGCTGGCAATGTCATCAACAACAATCATTATCAAGGCTTTTGAAGATTTGGGGCTAAAGAGCGAGCCTTTCGCTGATATTGTCTTTGTCGTCCTGATTCTTCAGGATATTGTCGCGATTCTTATGATGGTGCTGCTTTCCACGGCAGCGGTGAGCCAGCAGTTTTCGGGAGGGGAGATGATATATAATATTGTAAAACTCCTTTTCTTCCTCATTTTGTGGTTTGTGATAGGAATTTATTTCTTCCCGTCTTTTTTCAGAAAATTCAAAAAATGGATTAATGACGAGACATTGCTGATTATTTCCATCGGCTTGTGTTTCGGCATGGTTGTGATTGCTACGAATCTTGGCTTCTCGTCTGCGCTCGGCGCTTTTGTGATGGGCTCTATCTTGTCGGAGACCTCTGAGGGTGAGCATATTGAGAAACTTATAAAAGGCATTAAGGATCTGTTTGGAGCGATATTTTTCGTCTCTGTCGGCATGAATAACGATTATAGCTGTTGTGGTGAAGGCGCTGCTTTCTTCCGCGGCGGTGCTCATTTCGGGGCAGAACCTCAGGACTTCGATGCGTGCTGGCTTCAGTCTTGCGCAGATAGGGGAGTTCTCGTTCATTCTCGCCACACTCGGCATTTCGCTCAAGGTGATGAATTCCACCATTTATCCGATTATTGTTGCGGTGTCGGTCATCACAATTTTCCTTACTCCGTATTGTATCCGTGGGGCGGTTCCGATTTACAATTGGTGTTACAGGCTTTTGCCTAAAAAGGTAATAGATATTCTTGACTCTTACCAGCTTGGTGGCAAGCAGGAGCATTTTACTCCGGAAAACAAGAAGATGATAATCAGTGTAATTGTGCGGACCGTGATAATAGGGGTGTTGTGCTTCGCCTCAATAGTGTTTTGTGTTAAGTGGCTGAACCCGTTTTTGGCGGCATGGCTGCCTAAGATCTCATCTATTTTCAGCGAGAAGTTCATCATGGTTATAAACACACTGGTAACGCTTAGTATCGCTTCGCCGTTTTTGGTAGGGCTTATGACGAACCGCTCAAAGGATGTGAGCAGATTTACCCAGCTTTGGGAAGAGAACGCCCGCAACAGGGTCTTTTTGGTCGCATGGGTGTTGGGAAGGCTTTTCCTCGCAGTATTTTTCATCATTTTCATTTTGTCGAAATACTTGAAATTGACGGCGTGGCTGCTTATACCTATTGCACTTGGAATAGCAATGTTTATTTTCCTGACAAGGCGGGCTCTCAGGCGTTTTTCGAAACTTGAGGAGCATTTCTTGTCGAATCTTAATGCAAAAGAAAATCAGAATTTTTAAACGGAATAATTATTTAAAATTTTTATTTTATGAAAAGAATAATACTTACCTTAGGATTGATATTAATGCTTTTCGCGACAGTTTTCGCACAAGAAGAGCAGAAGAAAACAGAGAAACAAGAGTATGTGCCTAACAAAATCGGCATCTCCTTCTATTTGGGCGGCGTTCTGCCATCATTGGAGATGAATGACGCCATGGACAAGTCGCTTGTGATTCCGGGAAGGAATTATGCGGGAAAGGGCGGTAGTGCCATGTTCGGGGCGTCTTTAGGATTGAAATACAACTACATCTTTAAAACCAAGTCACAAAAGAGCACTGGCCTTGGGGTTTTCTTGTCGTCAGACGTGTTTTGGAACCAAATGAACAAGGCGATGCGGACGATGTATGACACCGTGAAATGCACTGCTCCGATGTATGTGAACGTGCCGATAATGGCTGGTGTTAACTATACGACACAGTTCAGCAACGTTTTTTCACTCTGGGTTGAAGTTGGTGCCGGCACAGACCTGTTCATCAAGACAACAGAGGGCTGGGAAGGCGAGACAAACGACTATTACGTAAGTGCGAAATTCGCAGCTGAGGCTGGCGCGGGAATCCTTCTTGCCCGGACACTGAGCCTCGGTGCACACTATTATTATCTTGGAAATCACGATATTAAGGAAATCCGTGAGAACTCGATAGATTCAAAGATGAAAATGGGCGCGTGGGTCTTCAAACTCGGTTTCCATTTTTAAAGCAGCCAACATCCTCCCTTATTTCTTGAATTTTGAACGGACGTTGATGATATAATCGGCTGTCTCTTCGATTGTTTGCTCACTTTGCACGAGAGCGAGACCTGGATTGCGGGGCAGAAAGTATTCGTAAAAGGTATATATGTCTATGAGTTGGTTGTCTGTGGCGGCTTTGAACACCCGCATGGCGATATTCTTTTTCAGTTGTTTCTTATCATAACTGATGTATGTGTTGATTAATGCCTCTTTAACTTGCCGGAAGTCGAGCTCACCCGTACTTGTGGCGTAGTCGGGTTCGTATTTCCTGATTGCATTCTCCAATGCGAAGATGAGCCAGTCCTCACCAAACTCTATCGTCACAACATCTTTTTCTGTATCTTCATCATAATCGCTGGTGAGTCTGTATTTCGGGTCAAGATACCAATCAACGTAAGTAACTTTGTTGTATTTGTAAATCGCATTCAGTAAAATATTGATATTCTGATTGTTGCGGTTTAGTACTTTGGCAATTGTTATCTCTTTCAAAGCTCGTTTTTGTTCTCCTGTGTACATACAGGTGTGTGCTAATCCCCAGTGTGCAAGATAGTCTATGTAGTTGGCTTTCACAGCTTTTTCGTACCATTGTTTCGCTTGTCTGTAGTCTTTTTCATGAAAATAGGTGTCACCGACATAAACCATTACATTGTATAGGTTGGGGTTGATTTCTAATGCTTTAAGATAATATTTCCGAGCGCCTGAGAAGTTATGGTAGCCGAATTGCTCTTCCGCTTTATTGAAAAACTCCTTTGCATCGCCTTCTTCTAACTCATACGTCTCGATGCTGTAAGATGAATCTTGCTCCACTCGGAAAAAGATGTGTGGCAGCACCTTGTCAGAAAAATCAGTTGCACTGAAATCTTTGGCTTTCAGATTATAGGCGATAGGGGAATCGTTTATTATCTGTACAATTTGTGCGGGGGTGAGTATGTCGTTAGACTGTGCTGAAAGTCCGGCAACCGCCAAAAGGCAAATAACCCAAAGAGAAAATTTTTTCATAATCTGTTTGTGCGGACTTCTGGTTAGAGAATGTTCAAACCGTTTCCCGAATCTTGCCGAAGCCCTTTGAACAAAATCCAAAAATACGATGTGTCAAAGATAGTAAATTTTTTTAAAATGAAAATGGGATTAAAATTTTTTCATTATTTGCCTGTCGTGTCCGTATTATTGACGGGGACAGCATCTTTTTCCACATTTTTGAAATAGACCACAATGGGCATTCTCTCTAACATTACAGAGTCGAAAGTGTTTTCTTCGGCGAGCCAGAGACCGTTTTTCAGCTGGTAGCCGGATAGTTTGTACGGGAACGATATGAAATAGTCCCAATTCTGCTCGTGCCGTTGCCCGAAGTCGCAGAAACGGAGGTCGATGTAGGCAGTGTCATTCCTGAAGAATTGTTCGCACGCCTTGTTTCCGTTTGTGCAAACAACGATTTTAGAATCATCGTTATATTCTCGTAAAGTTCTCTCTTTTAATATTTTAAGGAAATTCTCGCATGCGGCGCGGTTGGTCTGCCGGTGCGGGTCGAGCTCGTATTGGCCGTAGGCGTTGTGAATGCCGCCTGATATTTCGTTGAAGTAGATGATGGAGTAGGGGTGGTTGAGCAGAAGATTCCTGAATGGCAAAAGCGAAAGAAACATGCTGGCACCGACTATCACCACGTTTGTGTAACGGTCGTCAACTTTTTGCAGAAGTGATTCAAAACCCGAAGTCGCAATGATGACAAGTAGCGGGTAAATGAACATGTATTGCGCAATTCCCTCATATACATTGAGATTACTGTGATTCGCGAAGTACAATATCGGATAGATGAAAGCGAAAATGATTGTTATGATATTGATTAGCCGTGCTTTTTTCACAGCCGTTTTAATCATGAAAATGAAAAGCGTGAAACAGATTAATATGACCAACGGTGTAGTTATGAACAGATATTTTACGAGATAGTGCGGCGGTGCCTGATTCGACCAAATGAGCTGTCCTTCAAAGAGTTGGCGTATCGGAAGGCGGTTTGCGGTCATCTGTGAGAGCGCGAGCGATGGAGAGACTGTAAAGAATTGGTTTTCAGGATATATCAGCCAGCATATTATATATGTTATGAATGTTATGGATAATCCAATTACGAATGTTAGCGCAAAATTTTTCAGATATTCTTTTGATAAGAATTTTCTGATGGGGTTGTTAATGAAATAAAAGATAGGAAGCAGAAGCAGCAGGTAAAGCAGAAGCACGGCGCCGCCAACATGTATTGAACAGCAGAATATTATGCCTAATATGATGAGTATCAGCCGTTGGCGTTTTAAGATGGGAAGTTCAGCAAAAAGGCGGTGAAACTGATAAAGCGAGAATGTGTAGGCGAAAGCGAAAGGTATGTCGGTGAGGTTGCTGTAAGCGTGCCCCGTGAAGCGCGGCGACAGGAATAGGAACAATGCCCCGAAGAAGGCGGCGCGCCACGAGAAAAGCCGCAGCAGAAAGAGCCCGACAACGAGAATTGTGCCCCAGCCGAACAAAGCGCTTGTGATGTGCCTCACAGTGTATGGGGCGTCAGGGGAGAACCAGCGGGCTATGGCGTACGTAATCCTGTCGAGTATCATGCCATGGTTCCTCATGTAAAGTATGTCTGAGGCATGCGCATCACCTGCATGTATGGATTCGATGTATTTGACCTGCTCCCATTCACAGTCGGAAATGCCTGTCTGACGGCTGGCGGCGTAAGGAAGAAGGAAAAGCAGTAGCAGAATTAGCAGGTAAAACAGATATTTGTAGATGTCGTCTTTGCTCTTTATCGAGAAAGTGAAATATTTTTTTCTTATGTCATACACGAGTTTCTTATGACGCAGCTGGTCGAAATGCAATTCCATCGGCGGGTCGTCATAAACTTGGCTCCGCAATATCAGTTTGCGGATTATCTTTACAATTTTTGACCATAAAACGTTGAAGTCCAATGTCATGACATTTTGATTTTAATTTTCGGCGAGAATTGTCCACTCATATTCCTTCTCTTCAATGCTTTTTCTGATTCTCTCATATCGTTTATAGAGGGTGCCGTCAGCTATCTGTTCCGCATTTTCTTCAGGATTTGCCAACATTTTTTCCAATTCTTCTTTTTCTTCCTCTAACTTGAAAATCTCCTCTTCTACGCGTTTTATCTGATTCAGGCGTTTCCGCTCTTCAGCCTCTTTTTTCTTTTTCAGTTCGTAAAGTTCTTTGCTTGAGGCGTTCTCCTTCGCATTGTCCGTCTTGTTGTTATTTAGGCGTTGCAGCTCGTTCAGTGAGTCGATTTTTTTCTTTTCCAAGAAATCGTAAACATCTCCAATATAGGTCTTTATGGTTTTGTTCTTGAATTCAAAGACCTTTTCTGTAAGACCTTGGAGGAAGTCTCTGTCGTGCGAGACGAGAATAAGCGAGCCTTCGTATTGTAGCAGCGCGTTTTTCAGCACGTCTTTCGACTGCATGTCGAGGTGGTTTGTGGGCTCGTCCAAGATGAGCAGATTGAAAGGGGAGAGTAGGAGTTTTGCAAGTGCGAGCCGTGACTTTTCACCGCCTGAGAGCACTTTCACTTTCTTTTCTGTGTCTTCTGTGTCAAAGAGGAAGCTGCCTAGTATTGTTCTGATTTTCGGGCGTATGTCACCGACTGCAATATCGTCAATTGTCTCAAATACAGTCTTTTCCGGATTGAGCAGCATGGCTTGGTTTTGGGCATAGTATCCAATCACGACCTGATGGCCGAGCTTTATCGTTCCTTTTTGGGGCGGCAGTTCTCCGACAATGGCTTTCACGAGTGTTGATTTGCCCTCGCCGTTCCTGCCCACAAATGCCACGCGCTCCCCACGCTCAAGGTGGAAGTCGATGTTATTCAGTACATTTAACTCACCGTAGCCGAGCGACAGCTCTTCGGTCTCAACGGTCACCCGCCCGGAGTGCGGCGCCGGCGGAAAACGGAACGAGATGGAGGAACGGTCAATGCTGTCAACCTCTATGCGCTCCATTTTGTCTAACATCTTCAGGCGGCTCTGTACCTGCTTGGCTTTGGTTGCCTTGTAGCGAAACCGTTCCACAAAACGCTCAATGTCAGCAATTTGTTTCTGCTGGTTTTCGTATGCAGATTGCTGTGTCTCTATTCTTTCGAGGCGTTGCCGCACATATTCTGAGTAACTGCATTTGTAGTCCTGTATCGTCCCTGCCGTGATTTCTATCGTGCGGTTTGTGACACGGTCAAGAAAGGCTCGGTCGTGCGACACCAGAATGAGGCAGCCGTAGTAGTTTGCGAGAAAATCCTCAAGCCATTGAATTGATTCTATATCCAAGTGGTTGGTCGGCTCGTCAAGAAGTATTATTTCAGGGTTTTGGAGCAGGATTTTCGCGAGCGACACGCGCATCTGCCAGCCGTTGCTGAACTCCGCCATCGGGCGCGAAAGCTCGTCAGATTTGAAGCCGAGTCCGGTGAGTACCCTTTCGGCGTCACCCTCCATTGTGCTGCCGCCAAGGTGGTGGAAGCGGTCGGTGGTGTCCGCCAAAAGCTGCGCCTGCTTTATGTAGTCGTCGCTCTCGTAGTCATCGCGGCTCATCAGTGCCTCGTTCAACTCTTTTATTCTTTTCTCAAGTTCGCGTTGTTCTACAAAAGCCGTCATTGTCTCTTCCCAAACTGTTGTTTTATAGTCTGTTATAATCTCTTGCGGAAGATAACCGGTCTTGAAGCCATGGGTTATAATCATCTCTCCCGACTCAGGTTCGAGCAGGCGGTGGATTATTTTCAGGAGTGTGGATTTGCCCGCGCCGTTTTTGCCCACTAAGCCGATACGGTCTTTGTCACCCGCGACAAAAGATATGTCCTTGAACAGGAAATCGCCGGTGAAGTTGACAGAAATCTTGTTAAGGGAAATCATACCTGCTTGTCGGTTGCGCGCTTTTCGTGCGTTTTAGAAATTACAGCCTAAAACCAATTCAAGACTGTTGAGGTTTCCTCTCTCTCCCCATTCGTTGTTTTTCTTGAAGTAATTCGTGAATGTGTATGCATAATTAACGAAGAGATGGACACGGAAATCATCTTTGATGACATATTCCAATCCGACACCGATGTAAGCGGCTTCGCGGAAAATGAAAGTGCTTTTGGAAAAGTCGTTGCGTTTCAGCGTTTTTTTAGTGCCGTCTTCCAAAGTGAATTTGTCTGTTGCCTTTGATGAAATCGCGAAACTTTGCTGTAATCCGAAGTTTACTGCGAAGACAAAGTTGCTGAAGTCTGGGGTTTTGAGCTTTATTCCGACAGGGATTGTTATGAAAATAGAGCGGTATGAGCGGACGTTGCCCTCAATATTGAAATAGTTGTTTGCAGTGTCGGTCATGGTAAATTGCTGCTTGCCTCCCAAGTGCTGAAACAGAAGTCCTGTGGTGAAATAGTAGTTGGTGGCTGTCGTGAAGTTGATGTCAATCGGAATACCATAGCGCAACGATGCGACAGGACCGGCGTTCTTGAAGTCGTCTTTTTTTGTCAGAATCCAGTCGGCGCCGCTCCCCATGCAGAAGCCTAATGAATAACGTCTTCCTATGCCTGAACTGTGGCTGTTGGAATTTTGCGCGAAAGATTCACATATCAATCCTATGAAAAAAATTGTGAGGACAAGTTTTATTTTATGTTTCATTGCATTGTTTTATTTAACTGACAAAAATAATAAAAAAGAGTGAATCAAAGATGGTTTCAGTTATCTTTTTTTTGAGGGGGATAATCAAGTGAATAATGAAGTCCGAGACTCTCTTTCCGTTCCATTGCGTTTTTGATGATGAGATAGCCGACGTTTATCATGTTTCTAAGTTCGCAGATTTCGGGGCTGAGGATGGATTTCTTATAAAGTTCCTCGGTCTCACTGTAGAGCAGCCAAAGGCGGTCGAGGGCGCGCTTGAGGCGCAGGTTCGAGCGCACAATGCCGACATAGTTGCACATTATTGTCTGCAACTCTTTCTTGGTCTGGGTTATGAGTACCATCTCCTCGTTGAGGACAGTTCCTTTTGTGTCCCAGTCTGGCACGTTCTCTTGGAATTGTATGTTTCCGATGTTTTCAACGGCGTTGAGGCAGGCGCGGTGCGAGAAGACAAGTGCTTCGAGCAGTGAGTTTGAGGCGAGGCGGTTGGCTCCGTGCAGACCGGTGCAGGCACATTCGCCCGCCGCGTACAAGTTGCGTATAGAGCTGCGCCCCCATTCGTCTGTCTTGATTCCGCCGCAGGAGTAGTGCGCCGCGGGAACGACAGGAATGTAATCTTTTGTTATGTCAACACCAATGCTGAGACATTTTGCATAGATGTTCGGGAAATGCTCGAAAATCTCGTTCTTGTCGATGACGGTGGCGTCCAAATAGACGTGGTCGCGGCCGCTCTGTTTCATCTCGTTGTCGATGGCGCGTGCCACAATGTCGCGCGGCGCTAATGAGCCCCGCTTGTCGTATTTTTCCATAAATGCCACGCCGTCAGCGTTTTTCAGTATTGCGCCGGCGCCACGCATAGCTTCTGTGATAAGGAACGAGGGCGTTTCCTGCGGATTGTAGAGCACGGTGGGGTGGAACTGCACAAACTCCATGTTGGTCACCGCACCCTTGGCTCGGTAAACCATCGCGATGCCGTCCCCCGTTGCGATTGCCG
>CACYHL010000080.1 GCA_902774205.1 uncultured Bacteroidota bacterium
ACAGCGTGCGCAACAACCGATATGCCACCAAACATCCTACCAAGCCCCGCAGACCTGACGGTCTGCGGGCTGGTTCCATGTCAAATTAAATTCACGTTAAATCATATTGTCAAAAAATTATTTTATCTTTGCGAATAATTGGGAAATATGAAAAAAAATACCAAGAAATCATGTCGGCTAACCAATAACTGGATTAGTGTGGTTAACATTGTTTTGCTTTGTCTATTATGTCAACAAAACATATTAGGTCAGGAATATGAGATATCCACATCTCCGAGATATACTCGTGCTCAAACACGACCATTCAAGGACAGCATCGTGTTGAAAGGTGACGTGAAATCATGGGGGAACTTGTGCTTTACCAATGATAAGGAATACACAAAATATCCCAATGGAGAAAAAAACAGGTACGAGTTGGAATTCCCGTACGCTTTGATTCTTGCAAACAGATATGATAATCCGCAAGCGTGTTACGTAATATATGATTTAATCATGGAAATGTATGACGCATATAAAATAGAGATGGATTCAGCCACAATGAATTTTATATTGTTTTATTTAAACAAAGGTGCAGATTTGGGAGATGGAGGGTGTCTGCGCAAATTGTATGAATTTTATATTGAAGGGAAATATGTTATGAAAAATATTGAAAAAGCAAATTCATACAGGCAGCGGTATGAAGAACGGTTCACTTGTCCAATGATTCTGAAGCACTAAATTAATGAGGTGTTGTGCACAAAAGAAAAAGCCGGGAACATTGCTGCCCCGACTTTTCCTCAGTCATGAAAACAAAAATATTACTTTTTAGCTAAAAAGTCTTTCACGTTACCGGATTCAACAACAGCTTCTTTGAATGTGTATGCACCGGTTTTTGGAGAGCGTTCCATCTTTATCACTCTCGTGTAGCTTACGCCACCTTCTTTTTTCAATGTTGCAACAACCTTCTTTGCCATATCTCAAATGTTTTATTTAATTTCTTTATGAACAGTAACTCTTTTCAAATAAGGATTATACTTTTTCAGTTCCAATCTATCAGGGGTGTTTTTTCTGTTTTTAGTGGTGATGTATCTTGACATTCCCGGAACCCCACTTGCCTTTTGCTCTGTGCATTCCAATATGACCTGCTGACGAGCTTCTTTATTTTTCTTTGCCATAACTGTTTAATGTTTTATCTTTCTTTTTGAGGTTGCAAAGATACAATTTTTTTTGATATGTACAACCCTCTGTCAAAAAAACTGTCCGCACATTTTTTCGGTTACTCAGCCAGCACCAGTATTCTGTTATTGAGCACTTCCACCACACCGCCGGTAATCTCAAAATATTGGGGTTCGTCCTTCTCATCATGGATTTTCACCTTGCCTTTGCGCAATGCGGCGATAAGCGGAGCGTGATTGTTCAGTATCTCGAACAGTCCGTCAATGCCGGGCAGCTGCACCAATGAGGTTTCCCCTTTGAATATCTCTTTGTCTGGAGTGATGATTTCTAATGTCATTTCCTTTTATTTATAAATTTATGGGTTGAACAGGTTTGTCCAACCCATAATGTTTTACAAATCAGCTTTTTAATTTTGAGCGGCAGCAAGTTCTTTCTTGCCCTTCTCAATTGCCTCCTCAATTGTTCCAACAAGGTTGAAGGCTGTCTCGGGCAGATAGTCAACTTCGCCGTCAAGAATCATATTGAAGCCCTTGATTGTGTCTTCAATGTTGACGAACTTACCTTCGAGACCGGTGAACTGTTCTGCCACGTGGAACGGCTGCGAGAGGAAACGCTGTACACGTCTTGCGCGGTGTACGGTCTTGCGGTCTTCCTCCGAAAGCTCTTCCATACCAAGAATAGCGATGATATCCTGAAGTTCGGCATACCTTTGAAGGGTCTCTTTCACGCGCTGTGCTGTGCGGTAGTGCTCTTCGCCAACGATGTCCGGAGTAAGGATTCGTGATGTTGAATCCAAGGGGTCAACGGCGGGGTAGATACCGAGCTCAGAGATTTTACGGCTCAACACCGTGGTTGCGTCCAAGTGCGAGAAGGTGGTAGCCGGAGCGGGGTCGGTCAAGTCATCGGCAGGGACGTAGATGGCCTGTACTGATGTGATGGAACCGCGCTTCGTTGAGGTGATACGCTCCTGCATGCTGCCCATCTCCGTGGCAAGGGTCGGCTGGTAACCGACAGCTGACGGCATACGTCCGAGCAACGCTGAAACCTCAGAGCCCGCCTGTGTGAAACGGAAGATGTTGTCAACGAAGAACAGAATGTCGCGACCGCCTGACTCCTCGTCACCGTCACGGTAATACTCGGCAACGGTAAGCCCTGAAAGGGCGACACGGGCACGTGCTCCAGGTGGTTCGTTCATCTGGCCGAAAACGAGAGTTGCCTTTGAATCCTCAAGGGCTTTCTTGTCAACTTTCGACAAATCCCAACCGCCTTCTTCCATGCTCTTCTTGAACTCGTCACCATATTTTATAACGCCAGACTCAATCATCTCGCGGAGCAGGTCGTTACCTTCACGGGTACGCTCACCAACGCCGGCGAACACTGACATACCTGAATATTTCTTAGCGATGTTGTTGATCATCTCCATAATCAAGACGGTTTTGCCGACACCGGCACCGCCGAACAGACCGATTTTACCGCCCTTCGCGTATGGCTCAATCAGGTCGATGACCTTGATACCAGTGTAGAGCACGTCCTGCGATGTTGACAGGTTCTCGAATGTAGGAGGCGCAGCGTGTATCCCTTTGCGGACTTTTGAGTCGATAGCCCCAATACCGTCAATGCTTTCACCGATAACGTTCAGAAGACGTCCGTTGATGTTGCCGGTCGGCATGGAAATCATACCGCCAGTGGAGACGACCTCCATTCCGCGGCGCAAACCGTCGGTGGAATCCATAGCGATGCAGCGCATTGTGTTCTCGCCAATGTCCTGCTGGCATTCCAAAATCAGCTTGTCACCATTTGGTTTTGTAATTTCCAAAGCATCGTAAATGTCCGGAAGAATGGTGCCTTCGTCAAAAGCGACATCTATTACCGCACCAATGATTTGGGAGATTTTCCCTTTTATTTTCTCTGCCATATTTTGTTCTTTTTATAGTAAACAAATTTGAAGTGCCAAAGATACCAAATTTTTTGATAGGATTTTATATTATCTGAAAAAAAAGCGAGAATCTAAAATCTTATGCTCTGTTTCATCTGATTATAGGCATCCCTGTAGGTTTTCGCCTCCTCTTTTTTTCCCAATGCCTCCAAACTGTCGGCGAATTTTTTGTACAGTTTTCTGTATGCGTCGTTCTCGCTCATGCCACGCGACTTGTAAATTTGAATCAGCGCGCCTGCCAAATTCTGGTCAATGCGCCCTGCCTCAATGAGTTTATTAAGCACTTTTTCAGCCGCATTGAGATCCCTCTTCTGGAAATATATGTTGCATAACATATAATAAGCCTGCGTTGAGAGAACATTGTTTGCTATTATCTTTTTGTAAGTCTTTTCCGCATCGTCAATTTGGTTTTTCGATAGATAATATTGTCCCAGATAATAGTTTGTGACATCATTTTTCGGCATGAACTTGAGAGTCATATCTATATATTTTTTCGCACTATCCAACTGGTTTACAGCCATATAAATTTCAACAAGATTGGTAAGCACAGCCTCATTGTAAGGATCGGCATCAATGGCTTTTGTAAGAAAATAGAGAGACGAATCGATTTTATTCTCTTTTCTATACTTAAATCCCAACAAATCGTTTTTGTCTGTTCTCTTGAGTATCAGGCAAATAGGTTTCCCATCCACCTCAATTGTATGCACGAAGTTTTTCGGTGGGAACGCCTCTTTGTTAGTGATTTGTTCCGGCTGCATCCCGGTAATCGTGAAAATGGCGTAATCCCAGTCGTTGTTGCCCTTTTCGTACCATCTCACAAAATCGGTTCTGAAACGCGCTGTGTCATTTCTGAAGAAATATTTCACAGAATGGAAATGCCACGTTCCAACCTTAATTTTGGAGCCGTCCTCGTTAGGTTCCGCATTGGCGATAATCCATTCGGATGCCTCGCGTGTGGAATGATAGTAGTAATCCATCTCATAGCGCCCATACGCGCCGTCAATTCCACCGGCAAGTGAATTGAAATAGACATATTCATACGGATGGTTCGCAATGATATGGCGTATCGGTCCGATGAGGGAACACAACAACAGGACAACGCCAGCGACGTTGACAATGACGCGTTTTGTCGTTTTGTCCGTGGAAACACTGTGCTCCTCGTCTCCACTGTCGGTTGCGCCAACCGTTTCCCCACAAATTTTACCAGTCACCCATTTCAAAAACGCGTCTATGCCCCACCCTGCGGCGACCACCATCGGCGGATATGCGAACATTGCGTGACGCCACCCCCCGTAAACATTGGCATGGGTATATACAATATAGAATATTGGGAAAATAACGGTGAAAAGCACACAGAACGCCCAGAAGCGGTCTTCCTTTTTGCGCCAGCAGAAGACAAAGAAAAGGAGAATCCCTATCATCACCGCAATCGGAATCGTCATCATAATATATTTCGGCGTGTAGTACCACGGCAGCATATCAGACCATATCAACGAGCCCTCGAACAGCTGTCTCAACGATATCGCATACTTCGACATCTCCGTAACTATTTTCATTGTGGTCTTGACCGGCGTATCCATTATGTAAGGCCACATGGCTATTGCAAGCAGAAATGTGACTATAGCTGTCGCCGCAACGTAAATGAAATATCGTCCCACTGTGTTCCACGCATCTTTTTTCAGACAATTTTTTCTGTTGACAATAAAGTGATAAACAAAGAGGAAGAGGACGATGTAGGCGAACACAAGGTAGCCCGCAAAACGCGACACGACTGCGAGAGCCGTGAATATCGCCAACATGACAGAGGTGGATATTTTTGGTTTCGGATATTCCATCACGAGGCGGAACCCGTAATAGAGGCTGCCCATCATTGTCGCCGCGAAAATCAAATCCTTCGGGTTATTGAAAGAATGCCCTAAATACCTTGGTGAAAGAAACATTAGTATAAAAGTAAACACTCCTGCACGCCAACCGGCAAGTCTGTAAGCGAGCAACGCCGCAAACAGCATTCCCAAATATCCGAAAAATGAGTTCATGAGGTGGCGAGTGGTGGCGTAGTCGTTAATATCAAACGCTTTGACAATCGCGACTGCCAGCGGGTCGAAAAAGCCGCCGTGCATACCCATATCGTCATTTGTCAGACATGTCGTGTCTTGTCCGCCTGTAACATAGAAATTATAGACCTGCTCCGCATACGGGATCTGGAATCCGTCCTCGTCTCCGCTGTTTCCAGCGTCAAGGCTCATAATCGGAACAAGGAAAAAGAGAATTACCGCAATGGCGAGAAATGCCCAGAACCAGGGATTTTTTTTATTGTCGATGAATAATTTTTTCATGGTAAATTACAAATTGATTTTATTAGCGATGATATATTCCGGACGGCCTTTGGCTTCGTCGAAAAGATTGCCGACATATTGTCCCAGAATGCCTACCGTAAGCAGCTGCACGCCACCGAAAAAGATCACGAGCAGCACGATTGAGGTCCAGCCCATGACAAAGGAGGCTGGATTCACGAGCCGTGCGATGAAAATGGCTATCGCATACAGCAATCCGACCGCAACAGACAAGAATCCGAGCCAAGTCGCTAATTTGAGCGGTTTCTTTGAGAAATAGAATAGACCTATTGCCGCGAACTTCAGCATCTTTTTCAGCGGATATTTGGTCTCGCCGGCGAACCGTTCCTTACGCTCATAGTAACACGGGACCTGCTTGTAGCCAATCCAGCTGATAAGCCCGCGTATGTACTTGTTCCTTTCTGGCAGGCTGTTAAACGCGTCAATGACATTACGGTCGATGAGTCGGAAATCGCCTGTGTCAACGGGGAACTGCACATCAGAGAGCTTGTTAAGGGTACGGTAGAAATACTTCGCCGTGATGAGTTTGAACCAGCTTTCGCCCTCACGTTTCTTGCGCACCCCGTAAACAACATTCGCCTCCTCTTTTCTCATCAGGTCAAGCATCTCAAGAATCACCTCTGGCGGATCTTGCAGGTCGGCGTCAATAATTGCGGCATAATCGCCGTTACAATTGTGCAAGCCGGCGGTTACTGCGCACTGATGGCCGAAATTGCGGGCAAAATTTATGATTTTCACGCAACTGTCCTCTTGCGCAAGCTCGTTCAGCAACGCAAATGTCTTGTCCTTACTGCCATCATTGATAAAAATTAGCTCGTGGTCCATCTCCACTTTCGACATAACTTCTTTCAGCCGCTTGTATGTTTCGTTAACAACAAGCTCTTCGTTGTAACAAGGAACGATAACTGATATTAGCATCTTTTTCTGTTTAAAATATAAATCAAGTTGCTAATGCGACAGCGTGTCACATTAATTCGGCTGCAAATATACTATTAAATTACTGATTAGGGACAATATCTCCCGAATAAATAATTTCGATGATTCTTATCCGAGCAGAGCAGGACGGTATTTCACAGCGACACCGCCACCGATTCACTATTCCGCTGACTTCTTGAACGTGAATGTCTTTACCAAAAGGAACTGCACAACAACAATTATCGCCGTGGCTATCAGCTTTCCTAAAATCTTGTCGAGCGCGCAGATGTCAACAAAAAGATATAACAGCCCCGCACTTGCGACCAACGCCACCAAACTTATACCGTAAAAAGAGGCGAACCTCTGCATCGGCTTGTCCTTAACTTTGAAATTATAATATCTGTTCAGAAGAAAACTGCACACAATGCCGCAATGATAACTGATGACATGAGCCGCTATGTAATACATTCCACACAGCGTCAGCACAGTGTAAACGCCAAAATCGACCCCGGTGTTTATGACACCTATTATGCAGTATAATATAAAGTTACGATACTTTTTTATGAGCGATGCGATGAAAGATACCAGACTCACGACAACATAATTTTATTGCTGCAAAAGTACAACAAAAATCGGAATCAATCCTGCATAAAATAATTTTGTATTTTTGCCTTTTCTATTCTTAAAATAAAGAAAGTATGACTATGAGGAAATCCGCAGTTCTGTTAATAGCGTTTTTAGTACAATTTTTTGTCGTTTTCGGGCAAGAGTTGCCTGTGTCATGGCAATTCAAAGCGGTCCCGGTTTCAGACGATGAGACTGAGCTCCAATTCACGGCAAAGATAAAAGATGGCTGGCACCTATTCTCCCAATATCATCACAGCATCGAACTGCCCACCGTCTTCACTTTCAAAGAGAGCGGCTCATACGCCCGCATCGGCAAAGTGACCGAGCCAAAGTGCATTATATCTTACGACCCTGTCTTTCAGGACACCTCGAAATATTTTGAGAAGTTTGTGACATTCAAGCAGCGGATAAAAGTCAAAAGCGCGGAGGCGTTCCAAGTGAAGGGCAATATCAGCGGGCAGGCGTGCATTGACGGGCGTTGCGTGGCGATGGAAAAGAAGTTCGCCATTGATGTCGCAGGAAATCCGGCAGTCTCCCCCACCCCGCAGGCCGAACCCGCCGACGACGCAGCCGTGGGAGAGAACGTATCAACTGCCCCGCCCGCCGCACCAATCAGCAAAGCTGAAACTGCGGAGCCCGCCGCAAATCAGGGTACAGACAAAACAGAAGGATCACTGCTCACTTTCTTCCTCATCGCTTTCCTCGGAGGCCTTGTCGGACTGCTCACCCCGTGTGTCTTCCCGATGATACCCATGACAATATCTTTCTTCATGAAAACAGGGAAAAACGGCAAATTCCAAGCGATTTTCTACGGTTTGTCGATAATTTTCATATATGTTATTTTTGGTGTAATACTGTCACTGATATTCGGCGCGAGCTTTTCAAATATCTTGAGTACGCATTGGCTGCCAAATATCCTTTTCGCAGTCATCTTCGTGATTTTTGCGATCTCGCTGCTCGGCTACTTTGAAATCACACTTCCGAGCAAATGGACGACTGGAAGCGCAAAAATGGAAAGCCGCGGCGGACTTGTCGGGGTCTTCTTTATGGCGCTGACACTTGTGCTCGTCTCCTTCTCGTGTACGCTACCGATTGCTGGCGCCGTGGCACTCAACGCCGCAGACGGCTCGCTGCTGAAACCCATAATCGGAATGTTCGGCTTCTCGCTCGCATTCGTATATACATTAATGTAGCGGTCAAAAT
>CACYHL010000081.1 GCA_902774205.1 uncultured Bacteroidota bacterium
GCAATTGTGATGATGCAAAAGAGACGTATGAATTGTACAAGGAAAAGGTGCCTCAAGGCAATGCCGAGGTGGAGCGGCGGATAGCGGAGTGCGGGAAAGCTGGTGGTTTAACACAAACCACACTCTATATGAGTGATGGCAAATACGTAGGGGCGGCAAAAAATGGGCAGCCAAACGGCCAAGGCACTTTTTATTGGACTGATGGGGACAAATATGTCGGAAATTGGGAGAATGGAGAAAAGAGTGGCCAAGGCACTTATTATTTTGCTAATGGAAACAAATATGTCGGGAATTGGCAGAATGGAGAAAGGAGTGGCCAAGGCACAATGACATGGAAGTCTGGAAGCAAATATGTCGGAAATTGGGAGAATGGTAAAATGAGTGGCCAAGGCACTTATTATTTTGCTAATGGGGACAAATATGTCGGAAATTGGGAGAATGATAAAATGAGTGGCCAAGGCACTTTTTATTGGACTGATGGGGACAAATATGTCGGAAATTGGGAGAATGATAAAATGAGTGGCCAAGGCACTTATTATTTTGCTAATGGGGACAAATATGTCGGGAATTGGCAGAATGGAGAAAGGAGTGGCCAAGGCACAATGACATGGAAGTCTGGAAGCAAATATGTCGGAAATTGGGAGAATGGGGTAAGGAATGGCCAAGGCACTTATTATTTTGCTGATGGAGATGTAGATACAGGTACTTGGGTAAACGACAATCGTAATGGTTCCTTTGTTCGTAAAAATACATCCGGAAAGGTATACTATGCCACTTATTCAAATGGAAAAATAACTGTGAATTGGCATGAATAAGACGAAGATTTTGGTGGTATCATTAAAGTTGCATGTTACAGAACAAACAGAAATCGTTGGAAAAGATAGAAAAAAAAATATTTAAAAAAAAAACAATCGTGACCATTTTACAAGAATATAAAATGCTCGACGAGTTAGGCAAAGGCGGTTACGCTACAGTTTATAAGGTTCGTCACAACGACGTAAAAACAACAACCTTGAGGAAAGCGTTAATATTATCTTTTTTTGTCGGGATACTGCTGGCATCACCGTCATTGCATGCGCAAACGGCAGCCGAACTTCTGAACTGGACCCGAACACATCTTGACAGGGGCAATTGTGATGATGCAAAAGAGACGTATGAATTGTACAAGGAAAAGGTGCCTCAAGGCAATGCCGAGGTGGAGCGGCGGATAGCGGCGATACCAGTGTCATTGAAAAACCGGCACACCTTGTGAACATCACAAAAGACTACTACATCGGGAAGTTTGAGGTGACGCAGGCTTTGTGGCAGACAGTGATGGGGAACAACCCGAGTCGTTTTAAAGGGGATAGTCTGCCGGTGGAGCAGGTGAGCTGGTATGACGCGCAGGAGTTTTGTGCGGAACTGAGCCGCATGACGGGCCGTCGCTTTAGCCTGCCGACCGAAGCGGAATGGGAGTACGCTGCCCGGGGCGGGAAAAAATCCACCAAGGCCAAATACAGTGGCAGTTCCGGCGTGTCCAATGTGGCCTGGTATAAAGATAATAGTGGTGAACAGACCCATCCTGTGGGCCGGCTACATCCCAACGAACTTGGTATCTACGATATGAGCGGCAATGTTTATGAATTGTGCCTGGACTGGTATGGCCGTTATAGCAGTGTCAGCCAGACAGACCCTAAGGGTTCCGGTTCAGGCGATGAAGGAGTTGTTATTCGCGGCGGAAGCTGGTACGGCAGCGCGTATCCCTGTCGTATCAGTTACCGATGCGGAATTGTTCCAGGTGGCCGGGATAGAGGTATCGGGTTCCGTGTTGTGCTTCGCAATAGCATGAATGAGATGGTAAAAGATATAGGAGAAGGTAAAAAAGTAGTCAAGCAGGAAGAGTTTGAAAAACATGTTGTTCTTGAACATATTGAAAGCGTTGTAATTGTAATGGATGCCAATGATAAACTCTCTGATTTAACGTCCAGGGGGTTAGATAAAGCAGCCGAGTTTATGAAACATCATCCAGATTTTAATGTGCTGATTACTGGTCATACTGACAATACAGGTACGGAGGAAAACAATCAGGCACGATCCGAGCGCTATGCACGAATTGCCGCAGACTATCTTGTTGAAAAGGGGGTCGAACGTAGTCGTATTACCTGCAAAGGTTATGGCGCAAGCCGTCCGATTGACACCAACGACACTTTTGAGGGTCGTCTGCATAATTGCCGCGTTGAATTCACTATTATTAGGAATAACAGAAATTTGAAGGTGAACTTTTAGAACACAAGTTTCAACGTTCGGATGCATTTAAGGATGATGAGGTAAAACGTATGGGTGAGTATGCTGATGTGAAGTTTGTCATTGTATTTCAGTTGGAATCTGATGATGAAGGCTTTTTGATCATAGCGCGTATTATTGATATAGGGACAAGAGAGTCCATGAACAAAGATAAACGTATAACATTAAACCCGATGTGGCGATGGGATATAACTGCCTAAAAACAAGTATGAAGAGATTTTTATTTACATTGTCTGTAGTGATGGGGATGATGTTGGTGTTCCCATCCTGTGTATCAGAAATGGAGCGTGATGCGAAAAAAATGGCCAAACGAATTGTTGAATTGGAACAGGCGCAGCATCGAATGGAAGACCGCTCCAACTTGGGAGGCAGACGTATGAGCGAGCAGGAATACCAGCAACTTGCCCGCGATTACATTGAGTTTGCGAATAAGCTGAACTCAAAGTATTCTAAAACACGGGAGCAACATGAGGAGTTTTATATGTTGGTGGAGAGAAAGAAAAAGGAATTAAAATAGAGATTTGTTATTGTTATGAAATGTAACCATTGTAAATAATGACATTCTTGACAACAGTGTGTTCTTTTGATCCTGCAAAAAATGCAAGCTATATAACAGGTAGAAATGGGGAGTTTGGAGATAGTAGGAGGTCATAAGTTCAAAGGTGAGATAGTGCCACAAGGCGCTAGGAACGAAGCCATGCAGGTGATTTGCGCCACACTGCTAACCACCGAAAAAGTGCGCATAGCACATGTGCCGGATATCATTGATGTGAACAGGCTGATAAATCTGATAAAGCTTTTGGGGGTGTGTGTTCGAGAAGAACTGTCATCGCTGTGCGAAAGTGGGCGCACATTCGTGTTCCATGCTGATTATGTGAATCTTGAGGTGTTGCATGATCCTTTTTTTCTCAGTGAGGCAGGTTCCTTGCGTGGTAGCATCATGTTGTTGGGACCTCTGCTTTCGCGGTTTGGCCAAGCGGTTGTGCTGCAACCTGGCGGTGACCGGATTGTCCGTCGCTTCGACACGCATTTCATGGGTTTGAAATGTCTTGGTGCTTCGGTGGAATACAGGCAGGAAGCTTATCTGGTCAGTGCCAAGCAGCTGAAAGGATGCGATATACTGCTTGATGAAGCTTCTGTCACCGGAACAGCTAACATCATTATGGCTGCAGTTTTGGCGCAAGGTACCACCACCATCATGAATGCTGCCTGCGAGCCGTATGTGTTACAACTCTGTCACATGCTCAATAGCATGGGAGCCAAAATCAGCGGTATCGGGAGCAACCTGTTGGTTATCCAAGGAGTCAATGAACTTCATGGTTGCCGTCACTGTCTGCTGCCAGACATGATTGAAGTGGGTTCGTTTATAGGGATGGCAGCCATGACCCAAGGGGAAATTACTATCAAAAATGTCCAGATGCAGCATTTGGGGCTGATTCCACATGTTTTCCGCCGACTCGGCATTGTGTTGTTCCAGGAGGGAAACGACCTCTATGTTCCTGCTATGGATCATTACCGGATAGAGCCTTTTATGGATGGGTCGATTCTGACTATTGCTGATGCGCCGTGGCCCGGTTTCTCGCCAGACCTCATCAGTGTTGCGCTTGTGGTGGCCATTCAAGCACAGGGCAGTGTCCTGATACACCAGAAAATGTTTGAAAGCCGCCTATTTTTTGTTGACAAGCTCATTGAAATGGGGGCACAAATTATTCTTTGTGATCCGCACAGGGCAACCGTTATAGGTCTTGATCACAGGTGCAGGTTGCGCGGGGTGCGGATTGCTTCGCCTGACATCCGGGTTGGTATGGCACTGCTCATTGCGGCTCTTGCTGCTGATGGCAAAAGCTGCATTGACAATATTGATCAAATTGACAGAGGTTTCCAAAACATAGATGAGCGGTTGTCTCAATTGGGTGCAGAAATCAAGCGTGTATAATTAATGTCATTAAAAAAGAAATCGAAAGGAAATACCATGAAATGTAAGTATTGCGGTGAGGAAATAGCCAACGACAGCCTTTTTTGCGAGAATTGTGGTGGGAAAGTGATGGCGGATGAAAATAATCCAAAGCCTAAAGTGAGATGGATGCTGATTGCTTTGGTGGTTTTGTTGACAGGTTTGACTGTGGTCGGTTTGTTAGTACATGGTCAGAAAGAAAAAAAGAGGGCTGAGTTGAAAGATAAATATGTGCATGCAATGCAGCGATTTGATTTTAACGTGAATTATATTCTTGTGGATAAGGAGGGAAGGGAAGGTGCACCGAATTGGGTGATAGGGGCTTTAAAGGCGTTGCAGCATATGGAAAAAATAAAAAATGATCCATTGTGCAATGGACAGGTAGCTGACACTACATTTGATAACAGGTACGATCTTTTTATTTCAAGAATCAAACAAGCAAGAGACAATATATATCAGAAGAATAAGAAGGATTTGGATAATGGTGTTCATAATCTGTATTATGATGAGATTCGTAAGCGATTATATCTGATGGAAAGCATACTGGAACAAATACAAGGTGAGAGTGTTACCAATGTTCAGATAATAACACCGGAAAAAGTGGAATGATTATCTGAAGTAATGAAGAATAATATGGAATATCAGATTAATATATGAAAAAGATTATTTCTGTTTGCTTGTTGTTGTTGTGCAGTTTTTGTCTGTATGCACAGGATTGCAATCTTCGTTTGCAGACAGCCAGGGAATACAAGTCGCAGGGAGATTATCAGACTGCGGTAAAATGGTATGAAAATGTATTTAAGGATTGTGGCGATTATGATGGAAATGTTTCCAATGAATTAGAGGAATGCAGACGCAAACTAACGGAAAGCATGTCTGCTTTTTCGCTCAAGAGTCCAGGTTTGACTTGTACGGGAAGTAACGGAACATTTGTAATGGAGCTGGGCAGGGCTCCAGAATCATGGAGTGTAAGCGGAACACCGGACTGGTTGCAAGTGCTGGAAGTGAACGAGGTGGAAAAAAAAGTCACTTTTCAGGTGATTGCCAATCCACGTGCGGAGGAAAGAATCGGTAAAATTGTGCTATCTGCCAACGGGGAAACAGCAAAATACACTGTAACGCAGCAGGAAGGTGAGCCTTATATGCATGTCAATCATGACACAGTCCTTGTTTTTGATGGAGGTGGAGAACAATTGTCTGTAAGTGTTGATGCCAATTTCAGATGGGATTGCCGCACAGACGCATCGTGGATGCAATTTGAAAAAAGCGACAGCCTCTTGTTGGTGAAGTGTCTGCCCAATGGCCAAAAACAGCAAAGGAGTGCAGAAGTTACTGTTTCAGGAAAGGGTCTAAGCCAATCCTTTACAGTGATGCAGTCCGATGCCAAAGGACAGCTTATATTTACTTGGAGCAATGGCGACAAATATGTTGGTCCGTACAAAAATGGCAAACGGAACGGACATGGCGCTTTTTACTGGAATAATGGGAATAGGTATGAAGGGTCGTTCAAAGACAACAACATGGAAGGAAAGGGTGTTCTCCATTATAAAAATGGCGACAGATACGAAGGCTCTTTTGTCAATAGCAATTTTGAAGGTCAAGGCACGTTCTTTTTTGCCAACGGCAACAAGTTTGTAGGCCAATATAAGGATGGGAAAAGGGATGGTCAGGGTGATTATTACTGGGCTGATGGCAGCTGGTATCAGGGTGCATATAAGGATGATATCAGGTATGGGTCAGGCATATTCTATGATGCGAATGGAAAGAAATACGATTTGAACACATCCTATATTGAAAAAGGTGATATTGTTTCCTATTTTGGTGTGGAGAAATGTCGTTTCGAGGGGCAATATAAGGATGGGAAAAAAGACGGATGGGGTACTTTCTATTATGCGAATGGGGATGTGTATGTGGGTGAATTTATTAATGATGAATCTTCTGGAAAAGGTGTGTTCTATTGGAAGAACGGCGACCGATATGAAGGTGATTTTAAAAATGACAAACGCACGGGTCAAGGCACGTATGTTTGGGCCAATGGTAACAAATATGTAGGTCAGTTCAAGGATGGTATAAGGGATGGAAAAGGCGTTTTTTATTATGCCAATGGCAATAGGTATGAGGGCGGTTTTGTGAGCAACAAATGTGAAGGTCAAGGCACTTTTTATTGGGCCGGCGGAAACAAATATGTTGGACAGTTCAAAGAGAATAAGAGAGAGGGTAAAGGTGTCCTTTATTATACGAATGGTAACAGATATGAAGGTGATTTTGTGGATAACAAGCGCAATGGTATGGGTACGGTTTATTATTCGGACGGAAGCAAATATATTGGTCAGTTCAAGAACGATAAGAAAGATGGAAAGGGAACACATTATTTTAAAAGTGGTAATAAAGAGGATCAGATGTGGGAAAACGGCCATCAGGTAGAATAAATCCTTATATGAACATCCATAAAGCAATTATTTTCGCCACGAAGGCGCACGAAGGCCAAGTTAGGAAAGGGATGGATATTCCTTATGTGGTTCATCCCATGGAAGTCATGCAGATATTGACTGAAAACAGGTGCTCGGAATCAGTCATAGTTGCTGGACTTTTGCACGATACTTTGGAAGACACATCCACCACAGCAGAAGATATTGTCACTAATTTCGGGCAGGCTATCTATGAGTTGGTGAAAAGCGAATCGGAGGATAAGTCAAAGACGTGGCAAGAACGCAAACAAGCCACTATAGACCATCTTGCGAATGCTTCGGAAGAGATGCAGCTGATATGTTGTGCTGATAAGTTGTCGAATATTAAAAGCATTTATGCAGACAAACTTGCTGTTGGAGAGAAGGTTTTTGATCGTTTTAATGCGTCTGTCGGCCAAATAAAATGGTATTATCAGGAGGTTTCCAAGGCGTTGGCTCTGATTGGGGATTCCGAAATGAAAAAAGAACTTGATTGGTATATTGAAAAGGTGTTTTCAGAACAAAGCAATAAAACAGTACTAACTTATAATCAGAGAATGGAAGAAGAGAAAATGTATCATTGTGTAGGTTTTGATTTACCAACCGCTCAAGAGGCTTTCGAGCATTTTAGAGGACAACTTACGGTGTTGAAAGACTATAGCGATATGTGCAACGGGCACTGCCTCCATACCTGGGATGACGGGAAACGCTTGTTGTGCCAATGCTTAGCATGTGGCGGGTTGGTGCTGGTGCAGAAAAGCGAGTGTCATATTTTTGATTACGATGACTATTACACCGATTATTTCTCTGTGGATTCGCCGGAGGAGGCGGAACAGCTGAATGAAACATACGGCGGCTTTGCCATAGAAAAGGAATGGAAAGGGAAGAAGGTCTTTTGCACCAATGGCAACGTGACCGGGAAGTGGTGAATCTCCCAATCTCCTCCGTCCGCCTCACCGCCACTAACCTCTGTCGTATGACTGTTTCCCTGGCAAAGTTAGGATAAAGTCGAAGCGGCAATTTTGCCCATCTGACATTTCATACACCCAAACGTACATTTCATACAATGGGGCGTGTAAAGCACTCCAGGACATTGTTTTTTGTTCTACTTTTGCAGCCGATTCGCATCGGGGACGGTGCGGACGGAAACAGAATCTTTAATTTTAAAAAACATGTGCTATGGAAGAGAAAAAAACAATGGGTGCGACCGAAGGTGAGGTTCGCCAGGAGGAAAACAATGTCATGGAAAATGTGACGGAAACAGATGAGTCGGTGAATTCGCAGACGGATGCGAAAAAACAAACCGCCTGTTCAAAATGGGGGCGGGCCTGCAGTAAGACGGTGAAGTTCTTCTGCCGCCATTACTGCAAAATTATCGGTGTGGCGGCACTGTTGGTAATGATTGCGTTTGCAGTCATGTGGCTGATGCGCTTTGCGGTTGATATCCGCGAATCATTCTGCGACCTTTTTGACATAGCGGACCAAAGTGATTTTGATGCGGAAAGGATTTCCGACAATCTTGTTTATTATGACCATTATGGATATGATAACAAGGGATATGTGTGCGACAACAATGGGAGAAAGCTCATCCGGCACATCATGTGGATAAAAAAGGCGGAAGGGGATGAGGCGAAAACCGCTCCGCTTTGCTATTACAACGGAAAGTTTTACGGATATTTCCATCCGCAGACCGGCAGGGTGATTGTCAAGCCTGTCTGGGAAAAAGCCTGGGAGTTTTCCGAAGGGCTTGCGGCCGTCAATGACAAAGGATATATCAAGTTCATTGACACCACAGGCAAGGTTGTGATTGACGGAAAGTTCCCGTATCAGGAGGAAGAAGATTATTATTTCTTCAAAGGGCGTTGTGTGATGAACGATAACGGGAAATACGGAATTATTGACCGGAATGGCGCGTGGATAGTCGCCCCCGAATATTCGGACATCTGCACCATTTTCAGCCCGAATGACACAATGTTGCTTTTTGCAAAAGGGATTGGGGAACACATGGTTCTGACCCTTGGGCTGGATACTGTGCTGCCTTTTAAAACGGCTGATATGACATTGATGGATAGTGTTATAAAGGTTGTTTTCCCGAACCACACGGTGAGCACCTATTCGCATAACGGCGAGTTGCTGGAGGCATCACTGGTGCGCAGTGTGGAGCAGATGTATTATGACACAAAGGAGGTTTACTATTATTCCAGTCAGGAAAGCGATTATGACGAATATGGGGATGGATTCTACAAAACGGTAATGAACCCCTCGTCGCGGCAGGCGGTGGCCGGCTGCTACCGGTATGAGGCGGAAGAGGGGTGGTATGGTCTGATGAATGCGGATGGAAGGCAGGTGACCTTGCCTCTCTATTCAAGCATTAAGGCTGTGGACAGATCCACCATGAAACCATATTGGATCTCCTTTTTTATATTTT
>CACYHL010000082.1 GCA_902774205.1 uncultured Bacteroidota bacterium
GCCGATTTCTACGGACGCCGTTTCAACGTTTCGCCTGCGGTGCTCATTCCCCGCCCCGAAACAGAGGAACTCGTTGACCTTGTGATTGGCGGGAACCGTAACCGGCAGGGACTTAGGATTTTGGACATCGGAACCGGAAGCGGAGCCATTGCCATATCGCTTGCCCTTAATCTTCCTACCGCTAAAATTACGGCAATGGATTGCTCCGAAGCAGCTTTGCGGATTGCGAAGCACAACGCTGAACTGTTGGGTGCGCGTGTCAATTTCCGTTTGTGGGATATTTTTGATGCTGTGCCGCCACAGTTGCCGCAATTTGACATTATTGTCAGTAATCCGCCGTATATTCCTGAAAATGAAAAAAGTATCATGTCGCCGATAGTTACGGCATACGAGCCGGAAACTGCGCTGTTCGTTCCCGATGACGATCCCGTCTGTTTTTATAAGCGTATAGCCTCTTTGAGCCGCACGCTCCTCGCTTCCGGTGGCAGGGTTTATGCTGAAATTCATGAGTCGTATCCGGCGGAGAGCGCAGCCGCTTTTGATAACGGCGATTTTCGTGATATAGAGGTCGTTAAAGATATTAATGGCAAAGCAAGATTTGTTTTTTGCCAAAAAAAATAATATAGTGGTGATTATAAAAGAAAAAATAGTATCTTTGCAGCCTCAAAACCGCGGGATGTAGTTCAGTTGGTAGAATGCTTGGTTTGGGACCAAGAGGTCGCTCGTTCGAGTCGAGTCATCCCGACAAAATTAAGGCGGTTCCGTAGCTCAACTGGATAGAGCAGCTGCCTTCTAAGCAGCAGGTTTCGCGTTCGAGTCGCGACGGAATCACACGGAAAGACAGGCATTCATTATGGATGCCTTTTTTTATATTGTTCGCTCAAAAGTTGGAACCGATTTAAGGGGGACAGACAAATCCCCTTGCTATTTCACAAAAAATGATAAAAATGACAATTAAACCGAAAATCCTGTCATTTTTAATAATGGTATCATGTGCCTATGTGCATTTTCGCAAACAACGGCAACGCGTTTTCCGTACTGATTTTTTAGGATTTGCCACGTAACTGCCAAAACGCCACGGCAGCGGCGGCACCGACATTAAGAGAGTCAACATTGTGCGACATCGGAATTGTCACGGTGTAATCACAGCCGGCAATGGTTTTGTCTGCCAGCCCGTCTCCTTCTGTGCCCATTATTATTGCAAGTTTTTCCTCGTTGGCGAGGGTGGGGGAGTCAAGTGGTGTGGCGTTGTCGCTGAGTGCCATGGCAACGGTGCGGAACCCCATGTTTTTCAGCTTTTCCAATTCAGGGTGTGGCCAGCTTTTGTGGTCGGTGCAGATATATGTCCACGGGATTTGGAATACTGTTCCCATGCTCACACGCACCGAGCGTCTGTTCAGTGGGTCGCAGCATGTTGGGGTTAGCAGCACCGCATCTATGCCGAGTGCCGCAGCCGAACGGAATATCGCGCCAACATTTGTGGAGTCGGCGATGGTGTCCAAAATCACAACACGTCTTGCGGTGGTGCAGATGGCTGTCACATCTGGCAGTCGTGGTCGTCTCATAGCACACAGAACCCCGCGTGTCAGCTTGTAACCGGCGATTCCCGACAGGATTTCATCGCTGCCTGTGTATATCGGAATATTGCCGCAGGCTTCAATTATTTTCTGCGCCGGACCGTTTATCTGCTTTTGTGTGGTCAGTATTGACAATGGGGTTAATCCAGCTTTTAATGCGACAGCGATTACTTTGGGGCTTTCAGCTATGAACACACCCTCATCGGTTTCCAATTTGTGACGAAAACCGCAATTTGTCAATGCAGTGTAAACAGCGGTCTCTTCGTTGTCCAAACTGTTGATTTCTATTATGTTAGCCATAAATATTCATTGTTATTGGCAGCCCCTCCCTTTTACTTGACCTTGTCCCTGTAGGATAGTATCGCCGCTGTGTCGATGATGACAGCCATGCCTGAGAGGACTATGAGCTGTGTCTCTATGTCGTGGACAGTTCCGCCTTTCAAAACTATGAGTTTTATTATATCCATGAAGAATGACATCGGATTGAGATAGTTGAGATAGACAGCCCATTCCGGCATTCCCTCAATCGGTGTGAAGAGGCCGCTGAGGAGCACGAACACGATGAAGAGGAAGAAGACGATGAACATCGCCTGCAACTGCGTGCCTGAGACGTTTGAGATGAAGAATCCGAGCCCCAACATCACGAGCAGGTAAATTGCTGTGGCGCCGAGCAGGAGGGGCACGCTGCCCTGCACGCTGATTCCAAACATAATGTACATGAGCCCAAGCCCGAGTATGAATTCGCTCATTCCCAAAATCCAGAACGGTATCATCTTTCCAAGCAGGAACTGCCATTTTTTGATTGGCGTGACGTTAATCTGTTCTATAGTTCCGATCTCCTTTTCGCGTACAATGTTGAGGGCGGTCACATACGCGCCTATCAGCGTCACAAGTATCACCAAAAGCCCTGGCACAATGAGCGTTTTGTAGTTCATGTTCTCGTTGAACCAATAAACATTTGTCGTTGATATGTGAATCTGCTCGGTGAGGTCGTTGCCAGAGGCGGCGGACATCTCCTGAATGTAGCCGTAGAGTATGTTTTGCACGTACCCGCAGCCAATGCCCGCTTTCACGCTGTTGATTGCGTTCGCTGTGACGGCGATTTCAGCATTTTCACGGTTTAGCATGTGATATTCGAAATTGTCGGCAAACTCAACTATGATGTCGATTTCATCTTTCTGCATCATGTGCTCGGCAATACTGCGTGATTCGACTATGCCGTGGCTTTTGAAGTACCCTGATGCGAGGAACTGTTGTGTCATCTCGCGGGTGGTCGTGCTCCGGTCATTGTCGATGAAGGCAATCTGCAACGTCTTGATTTCGTAATCGGCGGTGTAGGGGAATAGCAGGAACTCCGCCATAGGCGCGATGAGAAGTATCTTCCACAGCAGCGAGTTGCGGAAAACCTGTAAAAATTCTTTCTTTATCAGTATAAGAATAATCCTCATCTTCTATGACCTTTTGTCCAATTTTGCTAAACTTATTGTTATCAGAGCTACAGCCATGCCGAAAAGAATCAGCATATACTGCCATATATCTTCGAAGCCCGATCCTTTTATCATTACGTCTTTTATGGCTATAATAAACCATTTTGCAGGGAAAATGTCAGCCATTATCTGGAAGAAATAGGGCATGTTGTCAAGTGGGAAGAGGAATCCTGACAGAAGTACTGTCGGCAGGAAAAGCCCCATCATTGTGACCATCATCGCGTCTATCTGTGTGGCGACCAACGAGGAGATCATCAGCCCAAACGAGGCGGCGGTGAGCATGAATATGAAGCAGAGGAAGAGCAGGAACGCCAAACTCCCCTTTATCGGCATGTTGAAGACAACAACGCTGATGACTAATATGAGTATGGTGCAGATGAAGGAGAGCAGCATGTAAGGTATTATCTTACCAATGATTACATAAATTTTCTTCACTGGCGTGATGAGCAGCATACGCATTGTCCCTGTCTCTTTTTCGCGTGCTATGGTGATTGAGGACATCAGCGCGGTGACGATAATCATGATGAGTGTGATAATGCCCGGCACAAACATGTAAACGCTGTCCAATTCTGGGTTGTATTCCATTTTTGTGGAGATGGTGAACGGCACCGGCGTGGGGTTCGCGGCGTTGTACTCTTCCGCAAACTCGTTCAGCACGGTGAGCATGTAGTTGTTGAGGATTGAGGCAACGTTCAGGTCCGACACATCGTTGATTATCTGAAGTGTTGCGGTGTGGTCGTGTGTGAGCTGCTCCTCGAAGCCGGTCGGTATGATTATCGCCAATTTTATTCCGTTTGTTTTGAACTCATGGTCTATTTCCGCTTCTGTTGCCACGATTGAAGCTAACTGGAAGTAGCCCGATGCCGTTATTTTCTCAATCAGAAGCTTCGACTGCGAGTCTTTCGACTGGTCGAGGACGGCAATCTTCGCATTCCGAATCTCTGTGCTTATTGTGAAGCCGAACAGAAGTACCAGCATCACAGGCAGCGCGAGCACAAGAAACAATGTTATCTTGTCTCTTATGAGATGAATGAATTCCTTGCGAAGAATCATCAAAAGTTCTTTCATAAACGGCTGCTTTTCGCGGTTGCAAAAATACAATTTTTATTTATCTTTGCACTTTTATATTTTTATATTAATGTAATGAAATTATAACTGCTGGCTGTGGCAAATAAAATATTGAAAACAGGGAAGATAATCGGCAAGGTGCTGTTGTGGATAGTGGGGATTTTCCTCGCTCTCGACCTGTTGGTTGTAGGGCTGCTGTTTGTCAAGCCAGTGCAGAATTTCGTTGCTGACTACGCCACAAAAAAGGTCTCCGAAATTTGGGGCTGCGACCTTATAATCGGCGAAATGTACCTCACGCCGACATTGGATGTGAAACTTTGTGACTGCGTTTTGCGCGATTATCGCAATAATGACATGATAAGGATAGGCTCCTGCAAGACAAGTCTTTTGGGACTTAATCTGAAGCCGACAGAACTCTGGTTCGGGACTTTTTCAGTAGATGACGCTGAAGTTGTTGTGCGGAAATATGAGGGTGACGAAAAGGTGAATATCGCTTTGTGGGCTCTCAATTTCAAAAAGAAGGACAGACCGAAAAAACTTTTTGTGATGCATTGCGACCGTCTGCACCTCACAAATTCAGAGTTCCGCTTTGTCGATGACAATAAACGGCGCGCCGATTCTCCGCAAAGCGGCATTATCGACTACGGATTCTTCCAGCTGCAAGGCATTGAGCTCGACTGTATCGATTTTCTTGTGCGCTCTGACGACATTTCGGCTGAGATTTCACGGCTCGCCTGCTCGCAATATTCGGGCTTCCGTCTTCTCAACTCAGGTGGCCGCTTCCGTATTAACTCACAACATATAATCTATGACAACGCCTTCATCGTAACGCCTAACAGCCGCATTTTCCTTGATTTGGCAATGCTTTACGATCAGTGGAATTTCGCTGATTTCACCAATACGGTTGTTTTCAATGCCCGACTCTATCCGTCAAAATTCGGGTTGGCTGATGTGGCGTGTTTTGCACCGCAAACAGAGGGAATGAATGGCTCACATCTTGTTAGCGGGGATATTATTGGTACTATTAATGATTTGAGAACGAGACAGTTATATGCTAAAGTCGGCAAGCATACATTCCTTGAGGGGAATTTTGGTCTGAAAGATATTACTGATATTGCAAATGTCGGCCTGGATTTGGATTTTAAGAGAAGCAATATAGATATGGCTGATATTGCTGACTTTGCGCTTCCGGGCGGAAAGAGAATCAGCCTGCCTGCTTCGTTGGTTTCGTTACACTCGAACCAGCTTACTGGAAAGTTTAAGGGCACACTTGACGAATTCACGGCTAATCTCGCGCTCGCCTCATCTGCTGGAAATGTTCAGCTTGAGGTTGACGCCGACTCCGATGCGGACAATATGATGGCGTGCTCCGCAAATGTGAGTGTTGACCGTGTGAATGTTGGGCGTTTCATCAAGTCGGATATTGTCGGACCGGTGTCACTCAAAGCAAAACTTGACGGTAAGTTCGCTTCGCCGCTCCGCCGAGACGATTTCCTCGAGACCGCTGATGTGAAGCTGCACGCTTTTGTCCTCCAGTGTTATCTGAAAAGCTATCCTCTTCAAAATGTTAATGTTGACGCTTCTTATAGGAAGAAAAACGGCGAGGCAACGGTGCTCGCAATGGACGAGAATGTGCAGTTCGCGTTCGAAGGCACGGCTGACTTTTCTGGAGAGCTGCCGCAATACATCGGTGAACTCAAGGTTGACAAGCTCGCTGCGGGTGCGGTCTTTGCACAGTCGCCTGCCGTTGACTCGGTCAATTCCACGGGCTTCGACAAATTTGTCTCGTTCGCACAGCGTCATCAGGATATGAACCTGTCGCTTGGCGTGCTGAAGGCGAATATCACAGGAAACACGTTGGATAATCTTTCGGGTGTGGTTATGCTCGATACGGTTGTCTATACGCAGGACGGTAAAAATCTGAAAACCAACACTGCCCGTTTGATTGCCGCAAATGTTGATGATATTAGTAAGTATCGCTTTACATCTGATATTTTAAATGCTTATTTCTCAACAAATTATGAGATGAAATCAGTAGTGGCGCCACTTTATGATGCGGCGTACAGCTATTTCTCGAATCTGTTTGAGCCGCGTGCTACGGAGCAGGGAACGCCGCAGGCGGCAGAGGACGGTGAGCCGGAGGAGAAATTTGTCACTGCCGAGGTTGAGACTTTTGCGATACATCGTCTGCTATCTTTTATATATCCTGAAATAATTGTTGCGCCGAGAACCCAGCTCTATTTTCACCTTAGCAGCGATACTTTGAAAGACAGCCTTTATGTGGATTGCGCTTTCTTTGAATTGAGGAATGTGTTGAGAGTAAAGAATTTAAGTGCTTCTTCAAAAGAGAAGGGAAAGAATAATTTGGGTATAGCCATTTATGCGGACACAATAACAATACCGGGAGAAAAAAAGAATTTCTCGTTTTCTGACATAAATTTCCTTACAAATCTTCGCTGTAATGCTGTGGATTATGATTTGAAATGGAGGAATCCTCCGATAATTTCAGACAAACAGTCTTGGCTGGCAGGGACTTTTGAGACACGGTCGAAAGATTATTTTTCAAATGTATTTACAGGCTCCAAGATTTATGTGAAAAATTATCTGTGGAGATTTAACAGGGATAACAATATAAGTTACCATTCAGGGGATATTGAGGTTGATAATTTGCTGTTGAAGTCTGCGGCGAGTAGTATTAAGGTTGACGGAAAATACACGAAGAAAGATGGTGAGCCGTTGGTCGCGGAGGTTGATAATGTGGATATTTCGATACTCAATTCGTTCATAAATGCGGAGAGCATGAAATTTGACGGTGCGCTGACGGCTGAGCTTTCAATGGTGCGCAAGTCGGGCAAACTGCTCATTTCGGGCAAGGCGCTCGCCGACAATTTCGAGTTTAACGACACACCGTTCGGCAATGTCAGCATGTTCGCGCTCGTGCCGTCTGGTAACAGGTTCGGTTTCATAGGCGGTATTTTTGATGAGGGAGATGGTGCGACGAAAGAGAACTTCGCAGAATATACGGTGGAGAAATTCCGCAGCGACCTCGACCGCAAAATTCAGCGCGCCACGCTCATGGGCGGCTATATCCCTGACAGAAAGGAGTTCTCTGTGAAAGCAATGATAGAGACACTTGACTTGGATTTCCTTAAGCCGTTCCTCGCTTCATTCAGCCACCGCATTTCTGGTGACGCTTCGGGAGAGCTGTCATTCATCTTCACTTCCGACAGCGCATATTTTGACGGCACCGCCACTGTCCGTCATGGCGAACTCGGAATTAAAGCCCTTAATACTGTTTATTCTCTTGATAATCAGACTGTTCATTTTAATTCTAAAGGAATAGAGTTGAATAATATCCAAGCAAAAGACAAATATGACAATGTGGCTAACATAAACGGCTACATACATCATAAGATGTTCAAGGATATGAAGATGAAAATTGATGTCTCCACTGAGCGGCTGCTTGCGCTAAACACTCCGAAAAGCCAGGATATGCCGTTTTCGACAAGCTGCTTTATCTGCCAGTCCACCGTCTCCACATTCGCCTCATCGTACCATCCGAGCACAGGCTTGCGTTCCGGCGCGCGCGAACGTATGGCATGCCAGTCGTGAAGCGTCCAGCCCGGGAAGGACGTCGCCCCGACGTGGTAAACGCCGGTCTTGACGGGCTTTGGCTCCGGCACATAGTCCGCCCGCGCAAGCCCAAGCGGCGGCAGGACCTCGGGCGCG
>CACYHL010000083.1 GCA_902774205.1 uncultured Bacteroidota bacterium
ACATTGTATATCATGTCGTAATCAGCATACACTTCCTGCTGTTCAGAAATAAGATTCTTCAATTTTATGTCCTTGTCAAAGCTGTGTCCTTCGTTCATACCGAGCGTTTCTGAAACAAGGCGCGATATATTGAACACTTTTGGATCCGGACTGCTCAAGTTGCTGTTCACCCTACTTATGCACAGCATTTCCCACAAATAGTTTGTTAGCGTATAACAGCCTTCGCTTATCTTTTCCACCAACATTTTTCTTTTGGTCTCAGAGATTCCTTCTGTATTCAACAGCTCCGCGTATGAGTTTACCGTTGTAAACTGGTTTTTAAGATTGTGCAGCGCATTCGTCCAAAAAATCCATTGGCTGCTGACAAAAAGTTGCAGTTTTTTGAGTTCCCGCTGTAAGTCTTCAACTTCTTTGTTCTTCTTTTCACTCATATAGTAATATCAATTAAATTCAAGTTAACACATACATCAATACAATTCTATCCACTCGTATTTATTGCCACAAATGTCTAAAAAACGGATAAAATCCTGTCTTGAAACAATTAGAGAGGCTGTATTTTCACACGGATGGAAACTTAACTTGTCAGCTTTCTGCAATGTATTATCAATAAATACAATAACAGAATGGTCGGCATCATTAATAAGTCCAAAGGGGGTTACGGAGCCGGGGCGCACGCCGAGATTGCGCATCAGCCGCTCCTCAGAGGCGAAACTGAGTTTGCCTTGGTGCAACTGCTTCTCTATGGAATGAATATCCATCTGCATGTCGCAGTTGAGTATCACCAAATAATGCTTGTTTCCCTTGTGGTTCCTGAAAAAAAGGTTTTTGCAATGCTGCGCCTCGTGCCCTGCCCAATACTGCTTGGCAATTTCAATGGTCGGGGCCGCGGGATGCTCTATATATTCGTATTTAACACCCAGAGTATCAAGAAGTTCGTATAGTTCAGGAGAGCCGTTCATCTCTTACAGTTTTATAAGTTTGCAACTACCCGCAAAAATGCCATCCGCCACAACTTTCATCAAATAGACACCCTTGCCACAATCCCGCAAATCGATCTCGCTGTCATCTCTAAAAAGTGTGCGCGAAAAGACCAACTTCCCATACATGTCATAAATAAAGACATTATACTCTTTTTTGTCAAAAGAGATATGATAGACTCCATTTCCCGGATTAGGATAAACAGTAAGCATTTCTAATTGCTGTTCTGTTATGAAATCGAGATCCCCATTAGAGACAACTGTAAGATAGAGTGTTACGATACTGTCGCAACCGTTGGCACCGGTAAATGTCTGTGTGTATGCACCGGATTGGGTGTAAGAAACATCATTCCAATTATAATCGCCATCAGTTGTGATAAAGAAGTGCGAGTACGTGGGATATTCAGCGGTGAGAGTAACAGAAGCGGTTGAGGAACAGCCAGCTGATGTCATTCCAACAACATAATATGTGCCTTGTACTCCTGTGATTAACGATTGCGAATCCGACCCGTTTGACCATGCATACGTGCTGCCGCCCGCAGCGGTTATCTCCGTAGTCTCGCCGTAACAGAAACTTGTGTTCCCACTGACTGTCACAGTCGGGGCAGTTTCAACCGCCATGCGAAGTGTCACCACAGAGTCGCAGCCAAATTCTGATGTATAGCTTTTTGTATATTCTCCGGCATCTGTTACCATCGTTCCGTCAAAATCGTAGCTATCGCCTAAGCAGATTGTGTCATCAATTGAAATCTCTATTTTTGACGAAACTGTCAATGTAAGTGTAACCACGGAGTCGCATCCTTTTGCTGTAGAGAATTTTTCTGTATAAGTGCCTGATGTGCTGAGCGGTTTTCCATTGAAAGTATAAACATCGCCTTGGCACATGCTGTGCGATGCTGATAATGAATATTTCGGATATACTGTCAGTGTGCTGTTGATGATTGAGTCCTGACCTGCCGAAGCGGTAAGCGTGTCCAAGTGCTGATATGTGCCAGCCGCAGTTATCATCTGCCCAAAAAACGGATATGGTGTTCCCTCGCACGAATTGTAATTCAGATTCGTATAAATGACAGGCGGGACAGGATTTATCGGGAAAGAGAGGAATTTTGTCTCATAATTCTGCGCCGAAACCGCGAGTTCAACATTTGTAAAATCGTTGATTGCAGGGAAAGTAAGTGTCACATCGCCATTTGCATCAGCGAAGGCGGCGGTGAGCAGATTCAGACTGTCGGTGAGCGCAACGTATGCGTATGGCACCGCATGAACCTGCATTGAAGTCATTCCGTTGTAAGCGTTTTCAGTGGTTACAATCATCGTGTCAGGTTGTGTCAGCCACGTCATCACAGAGGGGTCGCCGTCCAAACTGTAGATTTCCCAATAGTAGGTTTTCATGTCAGCATCACTTGATGAGGACTGCACCGCCATATTCCCTGCCATTATCATGCTACCGAATGTGGTGTACCATTTGTCAAAGCTTTCGCCATGAGTGTGGAAGAGTCTGTCGTACGCGCCAAGATGTGAAGCATCATAGCTGAAAGTTGTTGGAGAATTGCTTGATGTTGAGATTGTTGTACGGCTGCCGACCGCCCAATATACGTCCTCGTCCCAGTAAGTTGAGTTTGTGCCTCCAATGTAACCGACCGCTCCTTTTTTGCTTGCACGGAGCAGCGTCTCACCAAATGAAGTCTCATCGAATTTGTTGGAAAGGCAGCAGTTGCCAATCATAAGAGGATAACGTCCCTCATTTGTCATGGAAGAGACATCAGAGGCGTTGAATTGCGGCTTATACCACATCGTAACATCTCCGTGGGCGGTGTAATTAATGATACCAGCACCTTTTTTTATGAGATTTTTTATTGTATTGGTGGCAGTGCTCGCATGAGGATTTGTAAACACGCTAACTGTTGAATAACCGTAAGCGGTGTTCACATAATAATCATTTGTGTATTTTATAGCTGTATTCGCGTGAGTATAACCAAATGCTGGCTGGAACAAACTACCATTTTCCACTCCGGCAATTAAGACAGCCTCATCAAGATAGCTTGGATCCGGCATTGCAACCTGCTCGTACATAAGGGTTTTCTCTATCTGTGGCGTCAACTCCGACTCGCTTGTCGCTGAAAAACGCCCGAAGAAGCAGTCAGGAATGTCATCGCCAGTCCAGTCAAAATATCTCATGTCCGATGGATGCGAACCATACGAACTTGAAACTGACTGTGTCGGAATCTGCGCCACATCACCGACCAACAAAACGTATGTAGGCGCGGGATTTGTAAGCGTTGCGTTCGTATAATGTGTTTTGATATAAGACTTTATAGAGTTATATGTTGTCCCCACATTCGGATTGTCAGTGTAAACCGCCTCAACCAAAAATCCCTTGCGTTTTTTCCATTTGATGAAATTATCCAACTGCCCTTTGAAGATTGAATTTGCAACGATGAGATATTTCACTGGCGCCGAATAGCTGTCTTTTGAATTGTCAACAGAAGGATTGAGAACGAAAGCATCTGTTGGGAAGAACCTGTTTGAATGCAGCTTCTTCATCTGCTTCGTGGCAGCGATGTCAGCATTTTCAAAAGTAATCTCCACCTGAATGTTGTGATAGATTCTGAATTGGTTTGTAACAGGATTGTACTGCACCGGAGAAACGTACAGCGTGGCAAGGTTCACGCTACGCAGGACACCATTTTTCTCAACAGTGACAGCCGGCATTGAGTAGAAGCCGTCTGTCGCATACAACTCGTCATCTTTTCTGAACTGATGTTTCTCCTTGTCGCTTTTCGAGTATGATGGCTGCGCCGGCATAACAGGCTGCAGAGCCCCGAAATCCGCGCCATCGTATACAGTCGGCTCTCCAAGGTCGTAATTGACGATGACATTGTCGCAAAGCGGGATTTCAAGCATCTTCACCCAAAGCGGCAGCGCGGGCTTCCCAACCTCGCGTGAGGAAAAGAAACCGTCAGCTGTCACGACCGAATACCCTCCGTTCTGCTCCACAGTCAGCCCGCCTATAGAGACAGACAGACTTATTTTATTGTAATCACTTGATTTGAGATTGACATTTTGCGCAAATGAAGTCATAACCGCAAACATCAAAAAAAATACCGTGAGTAAATTTACTTTTTTTTTCATTAATATCACTTTTTTCAAATTTAAATGACAAAAAAGGGCGACATCTGCCACCCTTAATATCATATTATTCAAGATTCATAACAATCTATCTGTTTTGTATTTCGGATTTTTTTCCTGTAGCATAGTTGATTTTCAAAGCATTATTCTTACGAAGTTCTGCCTTGATAGTGTTCACATAGCGCATTTGGACATTCTTATCGACTTTAAGAGAGAAAGTCAGCTTGTTTTTGTCCGCTTCGCTGCGCGACTCCCTTTCCGTACCGATAAAGTCTCTAACGTCCTTCACGAGGTCTTCGGCCTTCACGGTCTGGTCGTTAAGCTGCACGGAGACTTTTCCTGGAGGAAGTGTGTTCTCGTTTTTGCCTAACGGTGCGCCGATATAGATGGTAGCCACGAGTGACTTTTTCTCCAACTTCTGAATCTCGGTCGCTTGCGGCGGGGTGAATTGCACTTTAAGCGCAGCCTCTCGCATGTTGGTGATGACCATGAAGAAGAAGAGGAGCATGAAGATAATATCAGACATCGAACCGGTGTTCAGTTCCGGAACCGATTTTTTTCCTTCTTTTTTAAAACGTCCCATAAACAATTTTTTAATTTAGTGGCACAATTTCTTACTCTGCCTTGCTGTAGTCGATTGGCGGGGCTTCTGAAATATTCATCGGAACCGCTTTCTGGATGGCCTTGCGGGCGGCGGTGTCCAAAACACTATACTTCTTTCCGAAATATTGCGTGGACACTTGGTCTCTCAGCTCATTGACAGCCTTCTCCAACTCATTCTGAACCTGGACATACACATTATAACTTGTGCTCTGGTCATTTGTGAGAGAAATAACTCCCTTTGACACAGCATATTCGCCAAGGTTATCAATATGTATGACATTCTTTTCAGGAAGTTTGGGAGAATTGGTTGGATTTGCAAGGAACTCTTTCGCCTTCTCCTTCAGCTCCGACAGCGGAAGCGACTCACCGTTAACCATAACGGCATCATTGTAGTTGACGATGACATTGAGCACGTTACGCTGGTTAATATCAACTATCTCGTCCTTCGCGTTCTCCTCCTTTGGCGGCGGAAGACGTCTCGGAATACCTTGCTCCGTGTTAATAGACGAGGTAAGCAAGAAAAAGGTCAACAGCAGGAACGATATGTCTGCCATGGAACTCGAGTTAATTCCCGGTACTTTTTTCTTTCCCATTTTTTTTTTAAGCAGGTTAATAATTCCAGTCGCTAAGATAGCCAACAATGCTCCGACAAAAACGGTGTAGCAGGAGACGATACCCGCATTAATCCATTTCAGTTCTGAAACAGTGTGCTGCATCTTGATTGCGGAAGGTGTCATCTCAGGTGTGGCCACAGAATATAATATGAATATGTAAACACATGCAACGACAATAACAATCAGCACTTTGTATGAGGTCTTGAAGTTCTTCGCCAACTGATAGACGGCAAAGCAAATCATCATGCCTATTGCCACAAAGAACAATGCGTACAGAATACTTACAGCGCAGTTAATCAGCTTGGCTGATTTTTCAGAGCTTTTCACAGCATCTTGAAGTTCAGCAAGTTGAGCCTCCTGTTTTGACGCGCTCACATTTTCAAGAACCATAGCAGCGCGGCCAGTGAGATTGTTGACTGCCTTAACATAATCCTTCTGCATCAGATAATCCTGACGCATTGGAGCATATTCGTCTTCAAGCTTATTGATATACTGTTGGAGTGACTCATAATCAGCCACTTTGTTGAAGCCATCAACATATTCCTGTTTCTTATCGCTCTTGGCGAAAAGCACAGATGAATAGTGCGGGAAATCAGCTTTGAACGCCTCAAAATCATCAGCTTCCACATCTTTCAGGTTTGAAATGTATGTGTAATGGATGTCTTTTGGCAGTTGCTGTTCCTTCAGTTCTGCTGTCAGCGTTGCCGCTTTCTCCTGATAGGTAGCGACATACTGAGGAAGAGTTTCCGGTGTTACGGCAAGGAACTCGTCAAGCATCTCTGGCGATTTCTCCTTTATAAGCCCCACTTGGTTGTACAGCGTGTAGTCCTCGTTGTAAACGCCCACAAAAAGGACAGACAACAACGCAACAACTAAGGCCGCCGCAAAAATTATTATATTTACAATTCTTCTCATTTCTATCTTAAATTTTTAGGTAAGTGAATAATCATTTTGTGAAAATCTTGATTCACAATCGCTTACTGTTTATTTTTAAGAAGGATGTCCATGAAAGAGATTGTGGCGTCTTCCATATCGTTGACGATAGCGTCAATCTTGGAAAGAAGATAGTTGTAAAACACCTGAAGAATGATAGCGGTGATCAAACCGAAGACGGTTGTCAAAAGAGCGACTTTCATACCGCCAGCAACGATGGTTGGGGAAATATCACCTGCTGTCTCGATATCATCGAATGCCTGAACCATACCGACAACTGTGCCCATAAATCCGAGAGACGGTCCCAAAGCCATGAAAAGAGCGATCCAGCTGAGGTTTGATTCGAGCTTGCTCATTTGCACGCCACCGTAAGAAACGACTGCTTTCTCAACTGAGTCCATACCTTCAGCGTAACGGTCGAGACCCTGATAGAAGACACTTGCCAAGGGGCCTTTAGTGTTGCGGCACAGCTCTTTAGCTTTCTCAATGCCGCCGGTCTGTATTGCCTCTTCGACTTTGCTTAAAAGTTTCTTTGAATTGACGGTCGCCATATTCAGATAAAAAATTCTCTCGATGACGAACGCAAGACCGAGCACGAGGACGATGAGCACCGGTGTCATCCAGAACGCGCCGCCCTGTATGAATTTCTCTTTCAAAACATAGTGGAGACTATGTTCTGCGACTTCCTCGTCATCTTCAACGAGTTGTGCTGTTTCCGCGGGTGCCGCCTCTGGAGCTTCAACAGTCTCCTCAGTTGCTGCGGGAGCATTCTTGTCATTTTTCTGCGCAAACGTAGCGTTTGTGATACCAAAGGTCAAAAGACCGCCAATGGCAAATAAAGCAATTAGTTTTTTCATAAATCTTTATTGTTTTTAATTTGTTTTGTTTTTTGTTCCTGTTTTTTTTATCTAATCAAGCGGAGAGAAAGGGATTCGAACCCTTGAAACGCTTTCGGCGTTTACACACTTTCCAGGCGTGCGCCTTCGACCACTCGGCCATCTCTCCAATGCATACAATTTGCAGGGGGCAAAATTACAAAAATTTCAAAATGTAATCAATATTTTTTTCATTTTTTGCTCAATTTTCTTTTTGAAATTCTTTATTTGTTTAATATTCATTGTTTTATGAAAAAAAATTGGAAAAAATCGAAAGCCAAAAAGATTTAACTTTTCGGAAATGCGCGCCTAATGTCATCACCTCTTGATTTTCACTGCAATTTCCACTATTTTTGCCGCATTAAATAAAATAGCAGATGTGCGATTCCACAACCCGCTTCCCGTGGGGCGACAACAGGCGGTTCAACTCATACAAACGCTTTCTTGGTGCCCGCTTCGGCACGCGGATACAAAAACTGACAATAGATGCGGGCTTCAGCTGTCCCAACCGAGACGGCACGGTCGGGCGTGGCGGCTGCACATACTGCCTCAACGATGCGTTCAACCCTTCGTACTGCTCGCCGCTGAAAAGCGTTTCGCAACAGTTGGACGAAGGCATTGAGTTCCACCAAAACAGGTACAGGAGAGCTGGCGCGTATCTCGCTTATTTTCAGGCGTTTTCGAATACCCACGCGCCACTGTCAGATTTGAAACAGATTTACGCGCCAGCCATAAACCGCCCCGACATTAAAGGCATTGTCATCGGCACAAGACCGGATTGCGTTGATAATGAGAAACTTGACTATTTCGCGGAGTTATCACGCAAGATGTTCGTCTCCATTGAGTACGGCATTGAGTCCTGCTCCGACCTGACGCTGAAACGCATAAACAGAGGGCACACCTTCGCACAGGCGGTGACGGCGGTCTCCGAAACCCAAAAGCGTGGAATCCACACAGGCACGCACTTCATCTTCGGCCTGCCCGGCGAATCAGTTGAAGATTGGATGAACGCTATACATATTATTAATATGTTGCCAATAAACAGCATAAAATTCCATCAGCTTCAAATTATCAAAGGGACTGCCATGGAACAGGAATATCAATCCAAACAAGCTGATTTTCACCATTTTACAATGGATTCATATATCTCTTTCATAACAGATTTTACAGAAAAGCTGAATCCTGAATTTGTAATTGAGCGGTTCGCAGGAGAGGTGCCTCCGCGGTTTTTAAGCGTAAATAATTGGGGCACACAGCGTTATGATGTGGTATTGAATAAAATAGAACAACTTTTGGAAGAGCGGGACAGCTGGCAGGGAAAATATTTTCAGAAATAAAATCAAGATAGAATGATTGAGGATAAAAATATAAATCTTTATAAAACAATGGAATACAAAGCTATAGGGTTGATGTCAGGAACATCATTAGACGGATTGGACATTGCTTTATGCGGATTCAGTCGCAGAGACGGGAAGTGGAAACACGTTATTTACAAGGCAGTTACTGTTCAATATCCCCACACGCTCCGTGACAAACTGGCAAATTCGATGACACTTTCCGGGCTCGAACTTACGGCTTTAGATGTGGAACTTGGTGAGTTCTTTGCACTGAGTGTCAACGAGTTCCTAAGTGATGTTAAAGAACAGCCGGAGATAATTGCCTCGCATGGGCACACAGTGTTCCATATTCCGGCGCAGGGCATAACAAAACAGATAGGCAGCGGCGCGGTCATCGCTGCAAAAACGGGAATTGACACAATCTGCGATTTCCGCACTGTAGATGTCGCGCTCGGCGGCCAAGGGGCACCGTTAGTGCCGATTGGGGACGAGCTGCTTTTCCCACAATACGGCATCTGCCTCAACCTTGGCGGATTTTCAAATCTTTCGTTTCGGCGTGAGGAACGGCGCATAGCTTACGACATCGCCCCTAATAATATGGCTATCAATTATTTAACCAATAAAATTGGAGTTGAATACGATAAAGATGGAAATATTGCGAGAGAAAACAAAATAGACGAAACTCTGCTTTCACAACTCAATGCTTTGGAATATTACAAGTTGAAACCGCCGAAGTCTTTGGGGAAAGAGTGGTTTGAGCAGGTTTTCAAGCCAATTCTTGACGAAAGCGTTTTGCCAATTGGAGTGAAAATAGCCACAGTTACCTCTCACATTGTGAGGCAGTTAGCAAATAATCTGAACAAAATTGAAGCGAACAACGTGCTTATTACCGGCGGCGGTGCGAAGAACAAATTTCTCATCGAATCATTACAAAACTTCACTGACAAAAAGATTGTCGTGCCCGATACTCTCACAACAGACTACAAAGAAGCGTTGATTTTCGCATTTTTGGGTGTATTGAGACGTGCCGGCGTGGCCAACTGCCTGAAAAGCGTAACCGGGGCGGCGTGCGACTCAATCGGCGGAGCGTGGTTTCAAGCGCAACAGTTTTCAAAGTAAAGCCCCCACCCTCTCAAAATTTTACTATTTTTGCAACTTTATTTTTAAGAACAAGAAAATGAGCAGAATTTTCCTCAAAATATACCAATTCTTCCAAAGGAAAAAATGGCTGATGTACACAACTCTCATCGGCACGACAGTGATATTCGCGTTTTTCGCGACGCAAATAAAGTTTGAGGAGAATATTTTCAAGCTGCTGCCGAAAACGGAAAAAGCGACAGAAAGCGGCATCGCATTCAGCGACATTAAGGTCAAGGACAAACTTTTTATTCAATTTTCGGCTTCCGAAGGGCACCCGCTCCCAGCAAGCGAGATAAGCGAATTGGAAGAGCAGTTTCTTGAAAACCTCATAGCAAAAGACAGCACTACACATTACATAGACGCGTATCTCTATAAACTTGATAATGATGATATTATGAACGCCATGTATTACGCCATGGAACACGTTCAAGCGTACACCGGTGAAAAAATATACCCCATTTTCGACTCGATGACAAATATGGAAACCGTTGAAAATTTCGTGCTCCGTATCTCGCGAGCCACGAAAGGTTCTGGCGGCTTCACCATGATTGACGGTTATTTCTTCTCCCCAGACTCGACTATGGCGCTGACTTTCATCAACCCGAAATACAACTCTGCCGACTCCAAGCAAGGCGGAAGATTCGTGAGACTCATTGAGAGTGAAATCGCCGCTTTCACGGCAGCGCATCCCGAAATTGAGATCTCCTACCACGGCTCACTCGTCACGGGAGCGTTCAACGCAAGACAGACGAAGAAGGACATCATTAAGACAGTAACTATTTCATTAATAGCAATTTTGCTGCTTGTGGGAATCTGTTTCAAGACGAAAGGCTCTCTGCTGCAACTGACCGCACCGGTGCTTTACGGCACACTCTGCGCATTGGCAGCGGTCTCGCTCATCAAAGGCAGCATGTCGATTATCGCCGTTGGTATCGGGGCGATGATTCTGGGGGCAGCGCTCAGCTACTGTCTCCACGTGCTCACACATTACAAATATGTCGGTGACCCTGAGCGTGTCATCACCGACCAAGCGACTCCCGTCTGTCTCGGCTGCCTCACCACAATCGGCGCATTCATGGGACTGCTTTTCACTAAAAGCGAACTGCTTCAGGATTTCGGTCTTTTCGCCACTTTCGCACTCTTGGGCACTACTCTCTTCGCCTTGATTTTCCTTCCACATTTTCTTAAAAAAGGAGAAGTCACAAAAAATGAAACCGCATTTTCCATCGTAAACAAAATAAATAATTATCCGTTACACAAAAACAGAATTGTAACTATCATTGTATCAGTAATATGTATAGCCTCTTTATTCATTGCCCATAAGGTTGGCTTCGACAGCGACTTTCGTAACATTGGCTATAACAGCCCGCAGGAACTGCACGCTAAAGAATTGTATAACAACAAAATAAACCACGGATTCAGGTCAAAATACTATGCGGCGGTCGCAAACGATTTTGACGAGGCGATTCTGACAAGCCGAAAAATTAACGCGCGCCTTGAGGTGCTGAAACAGCAGGGCGTGATAAACCGCTACACTCCGACATCGAACTTCATATCAACTTTGGAAGAGCAGCAAAAAAATATCATCCGATGGAAAGAATACTGGACTGAAAAACGCGAAAATGAAGTTGGCACGTTGCTTGAACAGGCAGCGGAAAGGTACAGCTGGAATGAGGAGTACGCCATACCTGAGACTTTCCACACCGTGGTTCAGGCAGAGTGCGAGCCGCAAAGCATTACCGAGGCGGACGTGCTGCCAGACGCGCTTCTCTCAAATTTCTTCGAGAAGACTGAAGACGGATATCTTGTCTTCACTCCCGCGCTTATGCCTGAAGGGAACATTGAAAAGACCGGCACCGCCGTCTCCGAAATTGAAAACGCAATCGTGATAGACCCGTTTTTCTACACCAGCGACATGATTGAGGTTATCCATTCTGATTTCAACACCGTGCTTCTCATCTCTTCAATCTTTGTGTTTATCGTGCTTTTAGTATCTTTCAGAAGTTTCTTCACTGCCGTTCTCGCCTTCATCCCAATGTTTTTCAGCTGGTTTGTGCTCGAGTCTGTCATGTATCTTTTTGGAATAGAATTTAATCTCATAAGCATAATGATTTCGTCATTCATATTCGGAATCGGTGTTGACTACAGCATTTTTATGGTCGATGGGCTCATACACCAAGCAAAAAGCGGGAGCGATGAACTGCTCGGGCACCACAAGGCGGCAATTCTTTTCTCGATATTCGCGCTGCTTGTCGTGACCGCATCACTCATCTTCGCCGTACATCCGGCAATACACTCTGTGGGAGTCAGCACATTGATAGGAATGATTGCCACAATACTTATCACCTACGCAATACAACCTCTGATTTTCCGTTTTATCATCAAAAATAATTTTATAAGAAAAAGAATATTGCACGAAAAATGAAAAAGTTAATCTCCCTGCTATCTCTGATAATATTGGCATTAGCTGCGAACGCCATTTACGCCGACCCGATAATTGACAAGATTGAGGCCGCCGGAAAAAACCGTTCTAAAATTACCGGACAATTCACGCAGACAAAGACATCGCCGGCAGCGGCGACATCGATACATCAAAACTGCAGTGGCAGAATGACTGCTACAAAAATGTACACAGTGACCGCTCCGAAACGGCTTATGAGGAGGCCCAGGAGGAGATCCGGTCCCTTAAAGACGAGGTCGCAAGGCTCCGTTCCATCCTCGGCCGGAACGGTTCGGAAGCAGGGATCCCCACCTCAAAGACTCCGATCAGCCAGAAAAAGATCATCCCTAATTCCCGGACAGTCTCCGACAGAAAGAAGGGCGGACAGCCCGGACACAATAAGAGTTCCATGGCACCGTTTTCTGATGACGAGATCACCGATACACAGGATCATCCCCTCGACTGCAGCTGTCCGTGCTGCGGCGGCGCACTTGAGCATGTCCGCGACATCACAAAGGACGAACTGGATTACGAGATCCGTACTGTCAAAAAAAGACACTATTTCAAGGAATATGTCTGTGCCGGATGCGGACACACTGTCCGCTCCAGAGACGACTCGCTCAGGTCAGAAAACCAATACGGACCCGTTATCCAGACCATGGCCTTGTCCCTTCTGGACCTGGGCTTCGTCAGTATCAACCGGACACGGAAGATCCTGAGCGGCATGGACCCGGGTTCCCTTTCCATCAGCGACGGTTACCTGTCAAAGCTCCAGAAGCGCTACGCTTTAAAGCTCCGGGGATTTGTCGAAGAAGTCCGGCTGGCATGTGTTACCGCACCCATCCTCTACTGGGACGATACCGTCATCTTTGTCAATACTTCGAGAGCCTGCTTCAGGTTCTACGGTAATGATCGCGTCGCCCTATACTGCGCTCACATGAAGAAAGACATGGACGGGATCCTTGATGACAATGTCCTCCCGCAGCTGACGGAATCCAATACCGTAATGCATGACCACAACTTCATCAACTATTACGACGGCTTCTCTTTCAGG
>CACYHL010000084.1 GCA_902774205.1 uncultured Bacteroidota bacterium
TTCTCCTCTGCCTTGCCGGAAACTGATGCTACAAAAGCCTCAAAATCACCGGTCGCCTCGTCAACTTTCATCTTCGAGTGAAGAACTTCCATGATTTTCTTGTCATAGAGCTGGTCGTAGATTTTCTTGACATCTTCATGGTTCTTCATCGCATCGGCGACGAGCTTGTCAAGCTGCTCTTTTACAGCCTCTGAGTCGAAGTTTGCGAAATAGCTTCTTACGAAGAAATCGCGGATGTATGCCTTGACCTCGTCTTGGTTGACTGTAATGTTGTTGTCCGCAACGAGTTTGTTCTCAAGAAGTTGCCATCTGAATGAGTTGCGGTACGACTCGTATTTCTCTTCAATGTTTTCTGCGGTGACGTCCTTCTGACCTGAGCCGACAATGAAACGTTTCAGGAAATCGTCAGGAAGGTCAATCTTAACATTGTCGATGAGCGTTGAGATGGCGTTGTTCATGAAATAACGGTCGGTCTCCTGTGCCCACTGCGCCTCTATCTCTTTTGCAGCCAATTCGTTGAGCTGTTTCGTGTTTGTGACTGAGCCGTCAGGATATGCTTTCTTGAAGAAGTCATCGTTGAGTTCGGCTGGAACCATACGGCCGATGTGACCGATTTTTATTGTTGTCTCGTATGCATTGCCCTCTTCAATCTCCTCCTCCTTGACTTTCATGAAACGTGCAAGATATGTGTTGTCAGCGAAAATGTCTTTCAGTTTCACTTTCACCTCATCGTCTTTTTTCTTGCCAATGAACGCCTTTTTGCCTTTCGCGGTCAAATCCTTAATGAAGATGAATCCGTCTTTGTCTTCATTGTATTTTACTGATACGGAATCATTTTCCTCTATCGCTTCAGGAGTTGTGTATTCGCCGAAGCGGTTGCGGAGGTTCTCTATAAATTGTTCTTTCTCTTTGTCGGAAGCTGTAACTTTGAAAGATTTCACAGCCGGAAGTTTGTCAAAATCAATCTTCACTTCCGGTTCAAGCGCGTACTCGAAAGCGAATACGAAAGGCTCGTCTTTGTCGAAATCCACAGAGGTCTTCTCTTCTATTGGCAGCGGCTCGCCCAAAATCTTCAGGTTGTTGTCACGGAGATAGCCGTAAAGCTTGTCGGAGAGGAGACGGTTGACCTCTTCAGCCGTGTAGTGCTTCTCATAGTGCTTTTTGATGATTGCCATCGGGGCGTTGCCGACTCTGAAACCTGGCACGACAGCTGTGCGGCGTTCCCTTTTCAATGCCTTGTCCACATTTTCCGCATAATCATCTTTAGTGATTGTGATTATGATTTCCTGTACGGGCTCGCTTGTTTTGTTGTTCTGAATATCCATTCTATTTGTAATTTGTTAATAGATTAAACGTTATTCTGTAAAAAACGGCTGCAAAAATACTAAAAATTAATGACTTTCCTTTAATAAAAATATTTTTTCTTTTTCTCTTGAATTTAAGCACTGAAATTGAGAAAATATTGTATTTTTGCCGCAAATTATATAATGTTATTGTCAGACAATTAAACAAACTACAATGAAAGAAACCGTTTTTAGAAGCATTCACGAAAAATTAGGGGCAAAGATGGTGGAATTTGCAGGCTTTTATATGCCTGTGCAATACGAGGGGCTTTCTGCTGAGCATCTTCATGTGAGAAGCAAAGTCGGCGTGTTTGACGTGTCGCACATGGGCGAGTTCACAGTCAAGGGCTTCCCGAACGGTAAGGGCGGTATCGTTGACGACCTGCTGGTCTATCAGCTTGCTGACAAGGATTATCTGTTGGTGGTGAATGCCGCAAATATTGACAAGGACTGGGCGTGGGTTTCGGAGCAGAACAAGAAGTTCGGCGCTGAAATCGCCAACATCTCCGATGAGATTTCACAGCTCGCTGTTCAGGGACCGCTCGCGCTTAAGGCAATGCAGAAACTGACAGACACACCGGTTACTGATATGGAGTATTATACATGCAAAACTCTCACTTTCGCCGGTATTCCTGACATTCTGTTCTCAACAACAGGTTACACAGGTTCGGGCGGCTGCGAGATTTATTTCAAGAACAAGGATGCGGAACATATATGGAACGCGGTCTTTGAAGCCGGTAAAGAGTTTGACATCAAGCCGATAGGTCTTGGCGCGCGCGACACTTTGCGCCTTGAGATGGGCTTCTGCCTCTATGGGCACGAAATTGATGACACAATCTCTCCAGTTGAAGCCGGTCTTGGTTGGATTACGAAATTTGTTGACCATAAGGATTTTATAGATAAAGACTATATGCTTAAACTGAAAGCTGAAGGCCTGAAACGCAAGCTTGTCGGCTTTGAGATGATCGACCGCGGCATTCCGCGTCAGGGTTATGAGGTTTGCGATGCTGAAGGCAATACTATCGGCGTGGTGCGCTCAGGAACCTTCGGCCCGTCTATCAACAAATCGGTCGGAACGGCGTGGGTTAAAATCGACTTCTCGAAGACAGGAACCGAAATATATATTAAGATACGCGAGAAACTGCTCAAGGCAGCGGTCGTGAAAATGCCGTTTTACAAAGGCAATTAATCTGAAAATATTAATTTAAAAACATCATACAATGAAAAAATCATTACTGACATTTGTGCTTCTTATAGTTGCACTTATCGCCGCGAGACCGCAAGTGATATTTGACGATGCAGAGGGCTATAAGGCTTTCTCTGTTGATACCGTTATCGCTGCCCAAAGTGGGTGGACTTTTTATAATGGGGACAGCGCCAATACAGTATGGTTCGGCTATGCGGGCATGTGGCCGCACGCAAGCCATGACAGGTCTTTCTTTATTATGTGTCCCGACAGCCTTGTCTCTTATAATCAGGCTGATTCCACATACACTTTGGTAGGCACCTCGAACACTTTTTTTGATTCCTATTCAGGAAAAAAATATTTTTGTTCGGCTAATGCGATGGATTATAATGCGGGTCATCAAATCGCTTCTGACGACTGGATTATAAGCCCTGCATGTTCAGGTCTCAATCCTGTCAGAATCTCGTTCTATGCGAAATCATTCCAGTGCGCTTATAACAATCTTGGCATTAAAGACAAATTTAAAGTATGGGGCTCGACTGCAGGTAACTCTGTCGCCGATTTCAAGAATGCCGCAACGGGTGTGCTGCATCCGGCAACCACACCGTACAAACTCCTTGACCAATCGGCTGATGCTGACTGGAATTTTTTCACATACACCTTTGACGTAGGTACAAAATATGTCGCCATCAACTGTGTTTCAGACGCCGGTTATCTGTTTTGCGTTGACGACATTACTGTCGAGGAGATCTATCCATGGGATTTGAACGTCGTTGCTATGGGCTATCCGGATTATTCGTGCGAACTCACTAATCAGGAGGAAATACAGATGTTGGTTGAAAACAAAGGCGATTCGACTATTACGGAATTTGACGCGTTTTATCAGATAGGAGAGGGGACAACCCCTGTTATGGAGCACGTCTCAGGCATCACCATTCTTCCTGACTCGAGCTACATTTACACTTTCGCAACTCCTGCAGACCTCACATTCGCAATGGACGCCGATTCGCTCCGTGGCTGGATTGGGCTTGCCAATGACGGCTACAGCCTTAACGACACAACGGTCTGGTATTTCACCGGCGTTCCTGCTTCCGACACCGTCCCTTATTTCAACGACTTCAGCACCGAGGAGAAATTCAAAGGTTATAGCGTACTTGACGTGAATGAGGATGATTATGGCTGGCACGCTTTCGAAGATGAAGATGACAACAACAATATGTTGTGGTTCTGCCAGACATTTGGAGAACAAACCAGTAACGACTGGATGTTCACCTCTTGCTTTGACCTTAAGGCTGGCTCATACACACTTGAGTTCCTTTACAAAGGTTATATGAATATCTATACTGAAAAATTCGGCGTCTATTACGGCGACCTTCCGGATCCGGCAAATATGACTCTCATCAAGAATTTCACATTCTCATCAGATGCCTATAGTAAAGCAAATGAGTTATTTACAGTCCCGACAGATGGCGTTTATTACATCGGTTTCAAGGCTTTCAGTGAAAAAGAGCAAGGCGATATTTTCATCGATAATCTCTCTTTGATTGCAACTCCCGCCAATGATATTGCCGCTGTTTCAGCCGAAGTGCCCGGAATCTCATGCGAAAACACTGCAAACGAGACACTTAAGATTACTGTGAAGAATGCCGGCACAACCGAAATCACAGAGTTCAAGGCTTATTATCAGATAGGCAATGCCGCTCCTGTTGAGGAGACCGTTACGGAGACCATCGCTGTGGGCGCAACCTACACTTACACTTATACCACTCCCGCTGATCTCACAATTCCAGCACCTGATACAGTGCTTTTGTGGGTTGTGCTCGAGGGTGACGCCAATGTGGCTAACGATACAGCCAATGTCCCGATGATACTTTCCGGTAATGTGGCTGCAGTCAACACGTATCCTTACAAGAATGAGTTCACTACGGAGCTCGACCGCTTGAACTGGACACGCTTCAACGGACTCAACAATGTCTGCTATTGGGATATCAACGCGGAACAGGGCTATTGGTATCACCGCGGATTGGGAATCTACTCATCGCAATATCCTGAATATACAGGTGGAGAAGACTGGCTCGTGTCGTCTTGCATTGACCTTGAGAAGAGACAATACGAACTCTCTTTTGACTACTGCGTCCGCGAATACAGCTCAAGCATGAAAATTTACTATGGAAAGAAAGTCAGTGACAACCCTTCAGATTATACAATCATTGATGAGCTCTCAATGTTCACCAACACCGAGTGGGTTAATTATGCTGCAATAATTGATGTTCAAGAGGCAGGAACTTATTACTTCGCTTTCTATGGCTATAACGACCAGTATTCGATGTTCCTTGATAATTTCGCACTCCGCAACAATATCGGGGTTGAGGAAATTACCGCTTCAAAAGTTAATCTCTATCCGAATCCTGCACATAACGAGATTAATCTGAGAGCGAATGAAGTTATGTCAGAAGTTGCGATTTATGACATGTTCGGCAAGAACGTCGCAAATTACCAAGTTGATGCCGCCGAAGCACAAATCAGTGTGGGCAATCTCGCCGCTGGTATGTACATCGCGAAGATTCTGACTGCTAACGGAACCATTGTGAAGAAATTTACGGTTCAGAAATAGAAGTGATTTTCTGAAGCATATTTTTGAAACGCCCGATGTTCATTCGGGCGTTTTTTATTCATCCTCTTTTTTGTGAAAAAGATTCATTTCTGGCAAAGTTTTAATTGTATTTAAAACTTTTGTATTGACCAGCTTCAAACCTACGAGATCAAGTCTGCGCACACTTGCCATCCGTCTTTTCACAAGGGATTGGACTATTTTCGTAAATTGTATGGGGTAAAAGTGATTGGAGCATGTGTGTTGTACGATGGCACTGAGCAGCTGAATATTACACATAATGGGTTTCGAAATTTTCGTGATGACCCGTATTAGATTTGTATTTGTTGAGAATTTGATTTTGTATCAGTAATTCACAATAAAACCACCCTCACATCGTTAAAGACGTTAAAAGATAATGAATATGGAAAATTCAAAGCCCGTTGTGGCAATAGCTTATGACTTCGACGGCACGCTTGCGCCGGGGTACATGCAGGAGTATGATTTCATTCCGAACCTGAAAATCGCGAATGAGGAGTTTTGGGAGGAGTCGAACAGGCAGGCGCGCGCCAACGACATGGACGGCGTGCTCTCGTATATGCTTCTTATGCTTACAAAAGCCAAGGAGAAAGGGATCTCTGTGAAGAAGGACGATTTTATCCGTTACGGACAAAGCATACATTTCTTTGAAGGGGTGGAGGATTATTTTGAGAGGATAAACAAGTATGGCGAAAGCCGCGGTCTGAAAGTGGAGCACAGCATCATCTCATCGGGATTGCGCGAGTTTGTCGCGGGAACCTCAATAGCAAAATATTTCACCAATATTTTCGCCTCTGGTTTTGTATATGACAAGAACGGTGTCGCTTGTTGGCCGGCGTTGGCAATCAACTATACAAATAAAACACAGTTTCTTTTCAGAATAAATAAGGGAATAAAAAACTCGTACGATAATTCTTTGATTAACAAGAGAATACCGAAAGACCAACGCGCGGTCCCCTTCCAAAACCTGATTTATATTGGAGACGGCGAGACTGATGTGCCAGCCATGAAGATGGTGAAGTTGCAGGGGGGGACGGCAATCACCGTTTACAACCCCAGTGTGCCGGTGTCGAAAGATGGCAGCCACACCCCGCGCGAGCTTTGTGTTGAGCTTATTGCGGAGAATCGCGCCGACTACATGGCCCCCGCCGACTACAGGGACGGGCAGCCTCTTAGCCGAATTGTGGAAAAGGTCATCGACAAGATTGCAGCGGAACAATCCCTCGCAGCGATTAAGAGCGAATTATGAGACCCGTGTGGTGTTACACGCACTGTCTCCACACAAAAATATTTCCATCGGAATCTGTCAAAATAAAATGGGGCAATCCGTAATGAATTGCCCCATTTCATTGAATGTATGATGTGAAGGAATCATTATTTCTTCTCAACAGCTTTCACGCAGCGGATGCTGTAACCGTTTTTGTCATTGCCGTTCTCGGTTTTCACCTTTGTTGAAGCGGCTTCAACTTCGTAAACCTTCATGTCGCTTGTCCAGTACATGCCCATAATTCCGAAGAAACTCGGAACACCATTGTTCATATAGCCGCTTCCTTGGGCTGTGAACCCTGTTTCGTTTGTGGCTCCTATGTTGTTTTGCCAGTATGTTGTGTTGTCCTTGTCTTTGAGCTTGCCGCCCGCAACATTGGCGCCGCCGAGGTAATCAACCATCTCTTTCCATTCGCTTGATGATGGAACGTGCCATCCTTCCGGACATAAACTTTTCTTCATGGCAACTGAATTGTAAAGTAATCCCATAGCTTTGTATGCTGGATATGAAGAGTTGCCTCCGTAGTAGCAGCAGCATGCCGCTGAAGAGCTCCAAGCGCCAGGAAGCTGGGTTGATGTGAGCGGGCTCATCCCTTGTGAGTTTTTCAGGTTCTGAGCCATCCAGAACATTTTGTCAATGCGCACAACCTTGTAAGTGTTGCCTTGCGCGTCTTTCACGCTGGTGATATTCTCTTCTTTTTTGCATGATGTTGTCAAAACCATCAGCCCGAGCAAAGCCACTCCAAAAATTTTAAAAGTCAATTTCATAATTTTCAATACTTTAACTGTTAATAATAATTTTTCTTTTTCTTTTTTTTACGAGCTGCAAATATAAAGAAAAAGATTAATGCCTGAATAAAAAAAGCAATGTTTGAATAAAAAAAATTGATGAATCGTTTTTTATATTATGAAAGAATATTAAAACTAAAAAGTTGCTTGCACTATTGAAAAAATTACTACCTTTGCATATTGGTTAAATAAAGATAAGATTAATTTAATAGATTGAAAATCAATAAATTGGAAATTATGAAAGCAACTAAAATCATTATTATGTTATTTGTCGCGCTCGCAATGTTCGGGTGCAAGAAGAAAACTGTGCCGGATCCGGCAGGGACAATCACGCTGAATATGCGCAACTCCGATTACGGGAACACGTTGCTGGATTTGTGTGCTCCTAATGAGGATGACAAAACATTTTGCCATGTTCACATCAACAATGGCAATAATTTCGCTAACTATACAGGTTATTATGTCTATTATTCAAGCGAGGTCAGATTTGCGCAAGTTGACGCGAATTGCCTTGGTGACATTACCACGATACCGACATCAGGTTGGTCGCAGTCTGTCGCGGTGCAGCCCGGAAACGGATATGTGGTGAGAGTTAAATGCATTTCGGAGGCTTCGCCATATTATGGTCAGACCTACTATTGCCGCATTTATGTCACTTCATGGACTAAATCAGCCGTAAACAACGGAATCATTGGCGCGGAAATCAAATACCAGTATCCGATGCCTGTCAAATAATTAATTGAAAATCAACAATTAACTTTAAAACCAAAAATAAAATCATGAAACAAGTTCACAATTTCAACGCTGGACCATGTGTCCTCCCGAAAGAAGCAATCAATGCTGCTATTGAGGCATTGAAAGATTTTTCAGGTACAGGTATGTCTGTTATCGAAGTGTCGCACCGTTCAAAAGAGTGGCAGGCGATTATGGACGAGACTGAGGCTCTCTGGAAAGAGATTCTTAACATTCCTGACGGCTACAAGGTTCTGTTCCTTGGCGGCGGCGCGTCAACACAATTCCTGATGGTTCCAATGAACTTCCTCAACAAGAAAGCCGCTTACCTCAAAACCGGCGTATGGGCAAAGAAAGCTCACAAAGAAGCTGAAGGGCTTGCTAAGGCTTGGGGCGTGGAGGCTGCTTGTGTGGCGTCTTCAGAGGATAAGACTTTCAACTATATACCGAAAGGTTACACTATCCCAACCGATGCTGACTATTTCCATATCACTACAAACAATACCATTTACGGTACTGAAATCCGCGAGGACATCGACTGCCCCGTTCCGTTGATTGCCGATATGTCATCAGACATTATGAGCCGTCCCGTTGACGTGAGCAAATATACGCTCATTTACGGTGGCGCACAGAAGAATGTCGGCCCCGCCGGCGTCACTTTCGCTATCGTGAAAGAGTCCGCTCTTGGCAAGGTTGAACACTATATCCCGACAATGCTCAATTATCAGACACACGTTGAAGGCAGCTCAATGTTCAATACTCCTCCTGTTTTCTCAATTCTCGTTATGAACTACACATTGAAATGGCTGAAAAAACTTGGTGGCCTGAAAGTTATGGAACAGATTAACAAAGAGAAGTCAGAACTTCTTTACAACGAAATCGACCGTAACTCAATGTTTGTAGGCACAGTTGCGAACAAGGAAGACCGCTCAAGAATGAACCACTGCTGGGTTATGGCTCCGGGTCATGAGGATTTGCAGGACGAGTTCATGGAATTCGCGAAATCGAAAGGTATGGTTGGTATCAAGGGACACCGTTCAGTCGGCGGCTTCCGCGCCTCCCTCTACAACGCCTGCCCGAAAGAGAGCGTTGAGGCTCTTGTAGCCTGCATGCAGGAGTTCGAAAAAATGCACAAATAACAGAATTTATTAATCGTTTTTTGACATTA